>DATMDQ010000056.1:0-19518 GCA_035557715.1 Gemmatimonadales bacterium | reverse complement strand
GGAACCACACCCCCATCATCAGTCCCGCAATCCGGACCGGGGCCAGCCTGCTTATCGCGCTGAGGCCAACCGGGCTCAGGCACAGCTCCCCGAGCGTCTGGAGGAGATACGACACCACCAGCCACATGGGGCTCACCCGCGCGCCGCCGGCCGCGGCCGTGGCGGCACCGATCATGACGGCAAACCCAAGACCCAGAAGCACCAGGGCGATGGTGAACTTGGCGGGACTCGAGGGATTCCGGTTTCCCAGGCGCACCCACAGAATGGCGAAGAGCGGCGCGAACAGGATGATGAAGAGCGGCGGCAGCGACTGGTACCAGCTGGGTGGGAAGCTATGCCCAAAGATCGTGTTGTTGGTGCTGCGATCGGCAAAGAGATTGAGGGTCGAGCCGGCCTGCTCGTAGGCCATCCAGAAGACAACCGCGGCGACAAAGAGGACCGTGATCACGAGCAGACTCTTTCGCTCCTCGCGGGTCCACTCGCTGCTGAGAAACAGCCAGGCGAAGAACCCGATGGTGACCGCAATCAGGACCCACTTGAAGTTCCGGGAGATCGCTTCCGGATCGAGCCCCACCAGCCCGCTCAGCACCAGCACCACCGCGGCCAGCACCAGGCCTCCGGTAACCAGTCCCACCAGCTTCACCTGCCGGTCCACCTTCGCCGCGGCCACCGGATCGGCCGGCCTGACGGGATGCAGTCCGTCGGGGGAGAGATGCTTCCCACCCAGCGTGTACTGCACCAGGCCGAGGAACATGCCAACCGCTGCGGCCCCGAAGCCCCAGTGCCAGGACGTCTCCACCGCGATCCCGGCGGACGCAAGGATCCGCTTGAAGGATTCTCCCTGAGCCAGCCAGCCGGTAATGATGGGTGCGATCAGGGCGCCGGTATTGATCCCCATGTAGTAGATCGAGTAGCCCGCGTCCCGCCGGACATCATCCTGGGTGTAGAGCTTGCCGACGAGCACGCTGACATTGGACTTGAGCAGCCCGGTCCCGACCGCGATCAGCGTCAATCCGAGATAGAAAGTCGTGAGCGATGGCACGGCGAGGCAGATATGCCCCATCATGATGATGACGCCGCCCACGAATACAGTGCGCCTGAGACCCAGCACTCGATCCGCGAACCAGCCTCCCGGCACCGAGAGCAGGTAGACCGAGCTGACGTACAGGGCATAGATCGGGCCCGCCTTGGCGGTGTCGAAGCCCAGCCCGCCGGCAGCGACCGGCGCGGTCATGAAGAGAATGAGGAGCGCCCGCATGCCGTAATAGCTGAAGCGCTCCCACATCTCGGTGAAGAAGAGAGTGGAGAGCCCCCGCGGGTGCCCGAAAAACTGAGTATCGGAACGATCCGAGGCTGGGGCTTTTGACGGCGCGGTTGCGGTTGCCAAGATCAGCTCCCAACAAATGGGAAAGGAAAAGCGTGAGCGGTAAGCGGTGAGGGGGAACTGCAACACACAGAACGGGTAGTCCTGGTGTTCCTCCCGCTTACGCTTTTTCTTACCCGCTTACCGCTTACGCTTTTCTAAAATGTCCTCCAGCACCACCCGATCGATCTTCCCGTCCATCCTCACCCGCACGTCGTAGTTCTCCCAGTACATGAAATTCTGCAACGCCTGGAGGAACGCCGGCGTGGCCCTGCCCTGCTTCTGTTTGAGCCACTTCTCCGTCTGGCCCCGCGGTTCACTCAGCAGGATGGGCTCCAGTTTGGCGACCAGGTCCGGATCGAGCGAGATCAGGTCGCGGGCTTCGCTGGGGAAGAAGTGCAGCCGGTGCAGTGCCAGGAGCCGCTCCAGCTCAGCGATCGGATCTTTGGCGTCGTAGACCCGGATGTCGATGAAGCGATCGTTGGCACCCAGGTACCCGCCATTCTTCCGGACCACCAGCAGGGCAGCCGACTGCATGCCGCGTTTGTCGCCACCGCCGGCCTGCCCCGCCTTGAGTGCGGCCATCAGTCGGTCCGCCAGGCTGCCTCTGGTCCGTTCAAACGTCTCTGCCAGGTTCTTGACCGTCTGATCCGACACCATGATGTTGGCCTGCGCGGCGTACCCCCGGCCCACAATGACCTCGCCCTTTCCCCCGATCGGAGCGCCGGTCCGCTCCGGCGCGGAGGGCAGCCTGCGCACCGGCGAAGAGCTGAGGGCACGCCCATCGGACCCGACGCGCCCTCCGGCCCAATCAAACGTTCGATCTCCCGTGAAGCTGGCCGCGTTCCCCTGGGCATCCACCATGCCGACTTGCCGATCCTGCAGCATGGTATCGCTCCGCATCACGATGCGCAGCGCTTCCTCCGCGGAGGCGCCCTGGGCCATGAGGTCGAGCCCCCGCTCACCATAGTCCGTATTCGACAGGCTCTGAGTCGCCACCGCACCAACCCCCGCCCGGCCCCAAGGCACAATCCCACCCACGTTGGGAAACTTGGACTGTACCGCCACCCCGAGATCGCCGGTCCTCGAGTCGTAGGCTACGATGCTGTAGGTGTGGGCGAGCTTCAGTCCGTGCGCGGGAGCGACGGTCGGCTGCTGGGAAGTGAGAGGTGAGAAGTAAGAAGTAAGAAGAACCGTGAGTACCGCTGTCATCCTGAGCGCAGCGAAGGATCCCTCCGCAGGCGCGATGATTACCCTATCACTTCTCACTTCTCACCTCTCACTTTTGTTTGCCGAACTTCTTCTTCAGAAACGCCAGCTGGGCCTCCACCGCCTGCTCCTTGAGCTTCCGGTCCGCCTCGGCTCGAAGCCGTTCGTCCTCCGGCGCCAGGTCTGGCCGATCCGCTCCGGCGGACTCGAGGTCACGCCAGGCGGCCGCGATCGAGTCGGCCCCCAGCCCTGGCCGGCCCGCTCGGACCTGGATAAGCATCTCCTCGACCTCACGCTCCGCCAACACCAGCTCATCGCGTTGTACTACCAGCTTTCGCTCCAGGACGGCGACTCGCTCGCGATGCTTGACCGCATACCGTTCGGCCAGCACAGCGGTTTCAGCATCGGGCAGATCGGCCGCAAGCCGGCCTCTCCGCTCCGCGTCGGCCAACTGGCGCCGCTCGTTCACCAGCTCGCGCTCGGTGGCGGAGAGCGCGCTCTTCATGGCGCCGACTCCCACCTTGGCCTCCAAAAGAGCCTCGCGGAGACCCGCCAGGTAGGCCCGCGGGTCGGAGCGGGAATGGTCGCGAAACAGCTTCTCCAGCCGGGCCTTTACGCTTTCGAACACGGCCGGCGCACACCAGTCATCGTGTCCACCTCGGGGTACTGCAGGCAGGAATCGGACTAAGGGGAAGGCGAATGTTAGGAGCGGACCGGAAGACCGTCAAGCGAACGCCCCTATGCTGGCGGCGGGTTACGCGCTATTATCGGGCTCCCTCATCATTCAGCGCGATCTCCGACAGCAGAGGCCAGCGGTGGCACTCACCCTGCGCAGCTTCCTGGAGACTCTCGACCGGTTCAGGACCCGCCATCGGCGCCGGCTGGCGTTTCTGTTCCCGGCGGTGGAGCGGCGTCGCCCGCGCATCGCGGCCGAGGACTATGCTGCACGCCATTCGATCGAGCACACTTTGGACCGGAAGGCCGAGCTGCGGCGGCTGGCTCCAACCCTGCCATCCGCCGCCCGGCGCTATCATCAGCTCCTCACCTTCGAATTGGAAGGACTCAGGGAGTTGGTCAGCGCACTGCACTCGGTGGCCGGTGACCGCGAGCTGGAGGAGTGCGTGGCGGAGGCGGCCCTGCAGATGGAGCGGCTCGAGATCGAGATCGAGTGGTGCAACCACTTGCTGGGGAGCGGCGCTCAGACCGCGGCGACGCCGGGATAGCCCGGTGGCCCGGCTCCTGCCCCTGGATCGGCGTCGCTGGATTGGATTGTGGCACCGACTCGGCGCCCGGGGAGACGGGCTGTCGGTGTTGGCTGGCCTGGAGGCGGCCTATGCCGAATCGGCCCGGGTCTACCACACGGCGGAGCACATCCGCGAATGTCTCGCTCAATTCGATCTGTGCTCGCAGATCGCGACCCGCCCCGACGAGGTCGAGGCCGCCATCTGGTTTCACGATGCGGTCTACCAGCCAGGGGCCTCCGACAACGAAGACCTGAGCGCGCGCCTGGCAAGGGCCAGCCTGACGGACGCAGGAGCGTCTGCTCCGGTCGCTGATCGGATCGCAGAGCTCGTCCTCGCCACCCAACATCTCTCCATTCCCGAAGAGCCGGACGCGGCCCTCCTCTGCGACGTCGACCTGTCCATCCTTGGCCGGACCGCCGATGCGTTCGATGAGTTCGAGCGTCATATCAGGGAGGAGTACGCCTGGGTACCTGAGCCGGCGTACCGGAGCGGGCGATCCAGAATCCTGAAGGGATTTCTGGAGCGGCCCTCTATTTTCCAGACCGAGTTTTTTCGGGAGCGCTATGAGGCCCTGGCGAGAGCCAACCTGGCGAGAATGATTGCGAAGCTGGGGGGGTGACTCCAGACGATCTTGGGAGGTTTGACGCATGATCAGCTACGAAGTCACTCTACAGGTCGAGCCGCGACTGGCAGCCGCGGTCGAGGAGTACATGAGGCAGCGTCACATTCCGGAGATATTCGCCACCGGCTGCTTCCGCCGCATCCGTTTCAGCCTCGCCGCGGCCAATCGATTTCGAACCAGCTACCAGGCGGACGGACAGGCTGACCTCGACCGCTACCTGAAGGATCACGCCCCTCGCTTCCGCGCCGACTTTCAAATTCAGTTTCCGGATGGCGTCATCCTGACCCGGGAAACCTGGGCCCAGCGTGAGATCTGGTCCTAGTGCCGAGTCTCATCCCTCCGGCCAGCGAGTTATCTTAAGCTCTCATGCGCACGATCCTGGGTTTCGCGTTCCTCCTGATCATCGGCTGCAGCCGGTCGGGCGATCGACAGCCCTCTGCGGCGTGCGGCCTGGCCTCGCTCGCCGGACCTACCGCGCTGTTGGGGCAGTTCAGCATTGCCGGCCAGACCCTCGGTACCCCCCCGCGGAACCTCCCGGAACGGGTGGTGGTGCGGCTGGTCGCGGGTCCAGCATATCCCGCGATCGTCGGCCGGGCCGACTCCCTGTGGATCATCGGAGTCGAGGGCAGCTTGCCATCCAATGTGAAGCCCGGCTTCGGGGTGCTGATACTGGATCCAGGGGAGAAGGCCCGAGGGGTGTTCCTCTACGAGGGCACGCCGATCGAGGGCGCACCGGAGATCGGGCGGGTGTCGATCGGAGACGTCACAGTGCCGTTGATCGGCATCCAGCTGGACCCGGCGAAGATCGAAGATCCGCGGTGCCCGTTATTCCCCGACACGGTGATCCAGTGAGTCTTGCGCGCATTGCCGTAAGCGGCGTGGTACGCACGTGGGATGGGGCGGACCGAACCGGCGTCAACGTCGCCTACGTGCATGCCCTCATGGCCGCGGGCGGCGTTCCCCTGATCCTCTCACCACTGATGGGCGCCTCGCTGGCGGGGTCGGCACTCGACGGCTGCGACGGACTCCTGCTCACCGGCGGGGAGGATATCCATCCCTCCTGGTACGGAGCCGATCCGTCGCCCCTGCTGAGTCTACCGAGCCGGGAGCGGGATCTGTTCGAGCTCGCCCTCTTTGCCGTGGCCCGGCAACGTGAATTGCCGATCCTGGGGATCTGCCGGGGGATTCAGCTCGTCAACGTAGCGCTGGGTGGGACGCTGTTTCAGGATCTCCCGTCCGAGCGTCCCGGCGCCGTAGACCACAGTCCAGTCGGCGCCCGTGACACCCGCACCCATTCAGTTCGGATCGAGCCGGGTAGCCGTGCGGCCGCGGCGCTGGAGACCACCAGCGTGACGGTGAACTCGGTGCACCATCAGGCCATCAAGGACCTGGCGCCGGGTCTGGTCGCCAGCGGATGGACGAGCGACGGCTTGATCGAGGTGGCCGAGAGTAGCCCCGGGACCTCCTGGATCCTGGCGGTTCAGTGGCACCCGGAGGAAATGCACGCGGACCGTCAGGCGCCGGAGCACGGTCTGTTCTCGGCGCTGGTCAATCAGGCGGGGCTGGCCCGGCGAGGCTTAGTGGGGGGACGACGGAAAGAAGACGCGATCGCTCACGCCGTTGAGCGCGCTCCGTAAGGCCGGGAAGCGATCCGCCGCAGTCCGGAGGACGAGATCGAGGCCGTACTGGGGCGCCAGCGCGTGATCGGACGCCAGGCTGAATCCCCGGCTACCGAGCGCATCATAGTAACTCACGTCCGGGCCTGCTTTGCGCAGCCTCCGGGCGGCGATATAATCGGGAAAGAGTCCAGTCAGCCAGAGCGCGTAATTGCCAAGGTGGACCATCACCTTGAAGCGGCGGTCGCCCGCCGTGGCCTCGAGATCGTTCAGAATGTCGACCAGGTACCGGTGTCGCTGGTCGTCGTTCCAGTCCACTCGCCAGGCCCGGTCCCGCTGGCCAAACTCCATCAAGAGGGCGGCCAGGTAGTCGGCCAGGTCGCGATCATCGAGGCCGGCCCGGCGCAACGCATGGCGTACGAGGACATAGAAGAAGAGCGCCTCGGACGGAAGCAGCATCGAACGCACTGTCAGCAGCCGCTCGACCAGGTCAGGAGCGTCGAGCAGTGAGTCGGGTCCCTCGGTCGTCAGCCGGCGCTCCAGATAGGCCCGACGGTGGGCGGACCCACGGCTCAGCAGCAGGATCACCAGCTGCAGGTCTGCCGTGGTCAGGCGGCCCCGCGTATTCGCACGGATCATGACGAACCCTCCATCAGCGAAACTCCGGTCGGGACCCGACAGCACCGCCCCTACTGATCTCGATCTTGTCCGCCGGCTCACCGCCTTCGGCCAGGAAGTGGCCGGGACCCTCCGCCGTGCCTCGGTGATAGACCTGCTGGTGCGGCACGTAAGGGAGTCGCTTGCCCCCAGCGAGATTGCCATCGCCCTGTTTCAGCGCGAGGCCGAGACCATCGACTTCGTGCTGGGCTGGCCGCCAGGTCGGACCAACCCGCGACCCTTGCTGGAACTGGCTACCCGCCGGGGCCCCCTGCTCATTCATGACGGACTGGACGCCATACTGAGGGAGGCTGGCCTTACTCCGCCCCCTCTGACGGTGGGAAGCTGGCTGGTCACACCGTTCATCGCCAAAGGAAGGGTAACAGGGGCCATCGCCGCGCGCGGTGAGCAAGGTCGCTTTGGGCCGGCCGACCTGGTTCTGCTCGAGGGGCTGGTATCGCAGGCCAGCATCGCCCTCGAGAGTGCCCGGCTGGTGGACCTCCACGATGACGGCCGGCGCACCTGGCAAGAGGTGGTGGACGCCATTTCCCCGGCATTGTGCATCGTGGACCGAAGCGGCGCCCTCCGGCGAGCCAACCGCGCCTTTGCCGACCTGGTAAACGCACCCCCCGCGAGCCTCATCGGCCGGCCATGGCAGGCATTCATTCCGCCGGAGTGGGCCACCGATATCCAGCGTGCTCTCGACCAGCAAGGAGCGGGCCGGGAAGTGGAGCTACGCACCGGGGAGCGGACCTATGCCGTTACCGCGGTGCCGATTAGCAGCCACGACCGCAGCGCCGTCGTGCTCCTATTCGACGATCAGACCGAGCGACGGCGATTGCAAGACCAGCTGATCCAGTCGGAAAAAATGTCGGCCATCGGGCAACTGATTGCAGGCATCGCCCATGACCTGAACAACCCCCTCGCCTCGGTGCTCGGGTTCGCGGACTTCCTCACCGAAGTGCCCCACATCCCGCCCAATATCCGCGAGCCGCTCACCGTCATTCGTGAGGAGGCGGAACGGGCCTCGAGCATTGTCAGAAACCTGCTGGGGTTTGCCCGAAAGCAGGAGCATCAACGCCGGCCCACCGCGCTCAAGCCGCTGCTCGACGGCACCTTCGTACTGCTGCGAAACCAGCTCATGGCGTACCGGGTAGACGCCCGGATCGAGGTCGAGCCCGACTTGCCCATGCCCGACATCGATCCCAACCAGATCCAGCAGGTCTTCGTCAACCTGATCAATAACGCGGCTCAGGCGGTGGCTTCCACCGGAAGACCCGGCACCGTCGTCGTCCGGGCCCGGCGTTGGCTCGACGGAGTGGCGATCGACATCATCGACGATGGTCCGGGCATGTCCGAAAATCTGGCCACTCAAGTCTTCGAGCCCTTCTTCACCACCAAGGCCGAGGGCGAAGGCACCGGGCTTGGACTCTCGATCAGCCAGGGCATCGTGAAAGAGCACGGCGGCCGGATCATGCTTTCGAGCGAGGAGGGCAAGGGCTCCACCTTCACGGTACAGCTGCCGATTTGCACCCGAGCCTCCACCCCGCCCGCGAACGACGCCACTCGGGCCCCTACCAAACGTCTCCGGGTGCTGGTGGTCGACGACGAGCCGCACATCCTACACTACATGAGGGCGACGCTGGAGGCATGGGGACACATACCCGTAGTCGCCGGCGACGGCGAGGAAGGACTTTCCCGGGCGACCAACGAGCAGTTCGACCTGATCATCTCCGATCTGCGGATGCCGCGTTACGGAGGCCGGGAATTCTACGAGGAGTTGTCCCGCCGTAATCCCGCGATGGCGGCCCGCCTGGTCTTCAGCACCGGAGATACCGTGCGGGGCGACACGCTCGCGTTCCTGGAGACGCTCGACCGCCCCTACCTTCATAAGCCGTTCAGCCTGGCCGAGCTTCGGACTCTGCTGGCAGATGTAGTGCGGGAATCCGGGCCCCAGGCCGTTGTGCGCGAAAGCGGAAGCTGGCCGGCGGACTCTCTACCCAAGACGTGAGCCCTGCCGTTGTCCACGTGGCCTCCGGTCGCGAGTGGCGAGGCGGTCAACGGCAGGTGTGGCTACTCGCCCGGGCGCTCGATCGCGCGGGCGTTGAGCAGGTCGTCGTCACCGGCGCCGGAACCGAGCTGGCCCGACGGCTCCAGTCCTCCGGCATTCGGGTTCGGCGTGCTTCCTGGGAGGCCGGCCTGGATCCGCGGGTCCTCTGGCCCATTCTCCAGGAGCTCCGCCGCCCACCTGTCGTTCTCCACGCCCATGACGCCCACTCCCTCAGCCTGTCAGGTATCTGCGCTGCCCTGACCGGCGCGCCTCTGGTTGTCACCCGTCGCGTCATCTTCCCTCTCCGCCGCCGCGGCTTCTGGCTGCGGGCCCGGCGGGTAATCGCGATCTCCGAAGCGGTCCGTAACGCGCTGGTGGCCGATGGTGTGGATCCGGAGCGGATCGTGCTCATTCCCTCGGCCGTAGATATCGAGGACTCGGTCGCACCCGCCCAGGGCTCCATCCGACACACGTTGCATCTCCCCGAAAATGGACGGCTCGCGGTCAGCCTGGCGGCCTTGACCCCGGAAAAGGACCACTCCACGCTCGTAGCGGCAGCGGCCCTGCTGGTCCGGGACTTGCCCGACCTCCACTGGGTTATCGCGGGTGAAGGCCCCCTGCGCGGGGAGCTCGAGCGGCGAATATCAGCGGCTGGCCTGACCGAACGATTCCATTTGGTGGGCCAGCTGCCCGATCCGCACACCGCGCTCGCGGGCGCTGATGTCTGCGTGCTCAGCTCGACATCCGAGGGGTTGGGAAGCTCGATTCTGGCCGCCATGGCACTGGGAGTGCCGGTCGTGGCCACCCGGGTGGGCGGCATCCCCGAGCTGCTCGGCACTGGGGCCGGCCTGATGGTTTCGCCGGGCGACCCGTCCGGGTTTGCCGTCGCGGTCCGGCGGGTCCTGACCGAACCAGGACTCCGGGAAAATCTCGTCGGAATCGGCCGCCATGAAGCTTCAGGATTCTCGGTTCACGGGATGGCAGAGCGGGTTCTAGGGGTTTATCGTTCGTGCGTCCATTCTCTTGACGGCTCATGATTTACGTTTGCATACCGAGTTACAACGAAGCACCCACCATCGGGCTCCTGCTGTGGAAGATCCGCCAGGTGTTTGCCGGCTTCCAACGGGAGTACCAGATGCTGGTTCTGGACGACGGCTCGAGCGATTCCACGGCGGAAGTCCTGGAACGGTACACCCGGGTGCTGCCATTGAGTGTCATCCGGCACCCGGAACGCCAGGGATATGCCGATAGCGTCGAAGAGCTGCTGCGCCTGGCCGTGGAACGGACCGACCGTCCCAAGCGGGACTGTGCGATCCTCATGCATGCCGATTTTGCCCATGGCCCCCACTTCATCCCCGACCTGGTGCGTCGGATCGAGAGCGGTGCCGACATCGTGATTGCCGAGAGCAAGCTGGAGGGAGAGTCATCCCGAGTCCGGCGCTGGGTCCGCCGGCTTGCCCCCCATGTGCTCAGGGGAGCGGTCTCCGTGCCCGGTGTGACCGACCTGGTCTCCGGGTTCGCGGTCTTCCGGCTCGTCACCCTGCGAAATGCCTTCCGTGGCACTCCCAGCCAGCTGCTCACGACCGAAGACTGGGCCGCCAACGCCGAGTTGTACGGTCGTGCCTCCCGTCATGCCCGGCGGGTGGAGACCATTTCGGCTGTGGAACGCCGTGACCTCCGGCAGCGGGAAAGCCGGATCAGTGCATGGGCGCCAATGATCAACGTCTGGCGCTCGCGGGGTCCGCTGAGCCACCTGCCTCCCCCGCATCCTCCTGAGCCAAGCCCCAGCCGAGAACCTTCGCGCCAGGCGGAGGTGGCCTCGTCGTGACTAGTCTCAAGCTCGCCATCGTGCTGTTGCAGGCGGCCACGCCGGTGCCCGTTTCAACCCCGCCCGTCGCCTACCCTTTTGTCGTCGGGGAGAAGCTCAGCTACAGCGCCAAGCTGGGGATGCTGACGCTGGGCTCGGCAACACTGGAAGTTGCCTCGATCGACACCGTGCGGGGGGTCGAAAGCCTCCGGCTGCGGTTTCGGCTCAGGGGCAAGACCGCCTTCTACTCGCTCGACGATGTGCTGGAATCGTGGGTGAGCACCAGCAATCTGCATTCCCGCCGGTTCGTGCAGGATTTCGAGGAGAACGGCAAGTCTTACGACCGCCGGTTCGAGATCTACCCGGATTCAGGGTTCTACCGCGAGCACGGCCGGGACACTTCCTGGGCTACCCCTGACGCGCCACTTGATGACGCCGCGTTCTTCTACTTTGTCCGGGTGACACCGCTCGAGGTGGGCAAGAAATACTCCTACCATCGGTACTTTCGGAAGGAGAAGAACCCGGTCACGATCGAAGTCCTCAAGCGGGAGAAGATGGAGCTCCCCGACGGCAGCAAGGTGAATTGCCTGGTGCTCCATCCCACCATCGACACCCGGGGGCTTTTCTCCAAGCGCTCGGAGACGCGCATCTGGCTGACCGACGACGTTCGCCGATTGCCGGTGCAGATCCGCACCAAGTTTCCCTTCGGTACCATCACCCTCCGGCTCAAGGACATGGTTCTGCCTGGCACGACCACTTCGGCCATGAGTCGCTGATCGTGCCGTATCGCGAGGCCGACCTGAGCCGCCTCACGACCATTCCGGTCGCCGGGCGGCGGAACAAGGTCGACCAGCGACTGCTGGCATCTCCCCCGGGAGCGAACCGCTCGTTCTCCGCTTTCCTCGATAGCCTGCCAGAAATCCTGGCGGCCCACGATCTCCGCCAGGTCATCCAGTCGGTTGCCGATGCTGCCCGCGACAGCAAGGGAGTGATTCTCCTCCTGGGCGGCCATGTCGTGAAGGTGGGGCTGGGTCCGCTCATCAACGCCTGGCTGGCCCGCGGGATCGTCACCCATGTTGCGATGAACGGTGCTGCGGCGATTCACGACTTCGAGCTGGCGGCATTTGGGGGGACGAGCGAGGACGTGGAGGCTGGTCTGTCGGACGGCAGCTTCGGCATGGCGGAGGAGACGGGGGCCGAGATGAACGCCGCGATCGGCGCTGCGGCGCGCGCTGAGCAGGGGATGGGTGAGGGTCTCTCCCGTGCCCTGGCCAGGCGCAAGGCCCTGCCCGGCGTCGAGGCCTCGATCCTCCTGTCCGCTCAGGACCACGATGTACCCGTCACCGTCCATGCCGCCATCGGCGCGGAGATTATCCATCAACATCCCACGGCCGACGGCGCCGCGGTGGGGGCAACCAGCCACCGCGACTTCCGCCGGCTTGCCGCCTCAATTCCCGATCTGCATCAGGGGGGCGTGGTGCTCAATCTGGGGAGCGCGGTGTTGCTGCCCGAGGTCTTCCTCAAGGCCCTGACGATCGCGCGGAACCTCGAGGGCGGGAAACCCACTCACTTCACCGCGGCCGACTTCGACATGCAGCGCCACTACCGGCCCCGGGTCAACGTGGTACAGCGACCCACCCGAGCCGGCGGCAGGGGCTTTATGCTCACCGGGCACCATGAGATACTGATTCCGCTACTGGTGTGGGGGGTTTTAGAAACGGTCGAACAAAAGAAGTCTAAGTAAAGACGTCTAGATGAAGACGTCTACATCGGATGCCGTAGACTTCCTCACCTAGACGCCTCATTTGGACTTCTTTACTTAGACCTCTTTTAGGCCTCTTCTCTTGTCACCGCGCTCCGGCGATCATCTCCCGCACCCGCGCCGCCGTCTCCGGGGCGAAGACCTTCAGGACCAGATAGATCATGAAGCCCACGAAGGCGAACCACAGCACCGCCCCAAGCAGACCCAGGACCAGGCCAAAGAGGCTGAAGACGACCTTCAGGAGAAAGACCGTTACCACTGCCAACACCGCGAATCCGAACAGGTTCCGCAACATTCTCGTTTCCTCGTGAGAGCGGGTCAGGCTGCAGTACGCCTGGATGTTTCAAATAGTTTCATGCGGCCCCAGTGACCTCATACGACGTGATCGTGATCGGAGGCGGCGCCATTGGGGCCGCATGCGCCCGGGAACTCGCCTCGAGCGGCCGCAAGGTCCTCATCCTGGAGCCCGGTGGTCACCACGGCCAGGCATGGCGGGCGGCCGGTGGGCTGCTTGCTCCACAGATCGAGGCCGACGCGACCGACCCACTGCTCGCCCTCGGCCTGGCAGGCCGGGACCTCTACCAACCGCTGGCAGCCGCCCTTCGTGAGACAACCGGCATCGATCTCGGCCTGTGGCAGGAGGGCATCGCCCGGGTTGCCGGCACCGATGTCGAGGCGGCCGGGCTGGGGGCGAAGGTAGCATGGCAGCAGCGGCAAGGCTATGCAAGCGAGTGGCTGGAGGCCGATGAGGTCCGCCGGCGCTGGCCATGGCTCGGCCCCACCCTTGGTGCTTTCTGGGCGCCGCGGGATGGGGCAATCGAGCCGGAGCGGCTGGTTCTGGCGCTCCTGGCTGATGCCCAGCGGCTCGGTGCCGTCGTCGCCAGCGATCGGGCGGTGCGAATCGAGCGGGCAGGAGGCAAGGTGACAGGAGTGACCGGAGAGACCGGCCGCTACGCCGCGCAGCACGTTTTGGTAGCTGCAGGGGCGTGGTCAGGGCTCCTGGAAAATCTTCCTAGACAGCTCCCGGTCGAACCGGTCCGCGGGCAGATGGCCGCTCTCCCCTGGCCTGCCGCCGTTCCCCGCGCGATCGTGTACCACAACCACTCCTACATCCTGGCCCGGGCCGGTGAGGCAATCATCGGCTCGACGATGGAGTCCGTGGGCTTCCAGCCGGAGGTCACCTCTGCCGGACTGGCCCAGATCTTCGCGGCTACGTTGCTGCTGTCTCCCAGCCTCATCAGGGCGAAGGTGCGGCGAACCTGGGCCGGCCTCCGGCCCATGACGCCGGACGGCCTGCCGATCATCGGCGGCGAGCCAACCGTGAGCGGGCTCTGGTATGCCACGGGACATGGGCGCAACGGAATCCTGCTGGCGGCGATTACCGGTATGCTCGTTCGACAGCTGGTGAGTGGCGAGGCACCGGAGGTTGCCTTGCAGGCATTCGGTGCCGATCGATTCTAAGAGTTCATATTGCCACTGCGCGATTCCATTATCCTACAACATGATCCGCTTTCTACCCGTTGCTCTTCTGGTGTCGAACCTCGCCGCGCAGATACCGCCCGACGTGACCATGGAACGATCCGGCTTCGTTTCCTGGCTCAAGACGGGATCCAACTCCCCACTCTTCGCGATCGCGCAGCAGAGGGTTGGCGAGGGTCTGCGGCTGGGACCCACTGACGCGGACATCCCCCTGTCAGGGGTCGACGAGCATCGAGTCTTCCCGGGCACCGCAGGGCTGGTTCTCGAAGGCCCTGACGGTAGGCGCCCCATCGGCCGCGGCGGGCCCCACCGGATCGGGAGGTACGCGCTGTATCTCAGCGGCCGGCAGGGCACGGTCCTGACCGTGTTCGGCGACAGCGCCGCCAAGGAGCCGCCGGGCTACTACGACTACGACGCTTCGATGGTCTTCACTGGCCCTCTCATCCGACTGGCGGCGCCGAAGCAGTTACGAATCCTCGGCTCCGACGGGATCGAGGTCGAGGCTACCGAAGTGGGGAGCGTCATTGTGCCCCTGGGCGGTCGTACTTCGCTTCGCGTGTTGCGCATCCCTTTTTCGGGGGGTGACGAGTCGGATCTTGAGATCTACTTCCGCGACGAAACCAACGGTAACGGTACCTATCCGGCAGGTAGATTCGTCAGCCTGTATCCGCTTCCGAACGGTCAGTTCCGCTTGAACTTCAACCGCGCCCGAAATCCTTTCTGCGCCTACAGCTCGGTGTACCCCTGTCCCGCTCCTTGGCGGGGCAACACCCTGCGTGCCGCCATCACAGCGGGTGAGCGCTATTCCGGTGGCGGCCTCCAGACTGTCCCGACCGAACCTGCCGAATGATGCTCTGGGTGGCGATAAAGGCCGCGCTCGGCCTGGCGGTGCTGTCCCAGCCCGAGGGTTCGTGGCGTGCAGTGCTCGACCTTGCCGGCGGTCCTCTGCCCTTCGCGGTCCGGATCGATCGAGCCGGCCGGGGTTGGCGGGGCGAGCTCTGTAATGGCGTGAAATGCCAGCGGTTTTCGAAAGTGCGGGTGGTGGGCGACAGCGTGATTCTCGAGAACGCGGACTATGCAGCCACCATGACTGCGGCACTTCGGGGTGATTCTCTGGTTGGCCACTATCACAATGTCGGCAGCAACGGTCCCAGAACCATTCCGTTCCGCGCCGCCCGGGGCCGCTGGCCGATTACTCGTGCCCCTACCAGCCTGGTGGGTCGTTGGGACGCGACCTACTTCCAGGATCTGGAAACCAGCCCGCGCGTTTTCGAGTTTCGCAATACACTCGCGGGCATCGAGGGGACGCTCATCACCAGCACCTCGGACTACGGGCCGTTCTCGGGAACCGCATCGGCCGATAGCTTCGCAATCGGCTACTTCGACGGGTCGTTCGTCTACCTGATTACCGGCCAGCTGAAGGGTGACACCCTACGGGGGATCTTTCATGCCGGACTGAAGACCCAGACACCGTGGGTGGCGGTGCGCAGCACCGGCGCGCCCCATCTCAAGTCCCCCACCGAGATCACTTCGGCCGACACCACCGAGCCGTTTCGCTTCCGCTTCCCCGATCTTCGGGGCCGCCTGGTGGGGAACGATGATCCGCGATTCAAGGGGAAAGTCGTGCTGGTCGACATCTTCGGGACCTGGTGCCCTACCTGTCACGACGGCATGCCGGGGCTGCTCGAGCTTTACCATCGGTATCGTGGCCGAGGACTCGAGATCGTGGGCCTGGCTTTCGAGGTCACCGGCGACACGGCGGTGGACGCGCCGTTGGTGCGCCGCTACCGCGACAAGTTCCGCATTCCCTTCCCCCTACTACTGGCCGGAACCAGCGACGTCGAAGGCATCGAGGCGGCGTTGCCCCAGCTCCACGGAGCGGGCGCATTCCCGACGATAGTCTTTCTGGGTCGCGATGGACGGGTGCGCCGGGTGCACGCCGGGTTCCACGGCCTGGCGGCAGGGGACCAACACCAGCGGCAGGTGCGGGAGTTTGAAGAGGAGATTGAAAAACTGTTAGATGAAAAGCGTGAGCGGTAAGCGGGCCGCACTCCCCGTTCACCGCTTACTGCTCACTGCTTACGCTTTTTTCCTTACAACCACGCTCGGCAGCTTCGCCTCCGGATCCACCCGTAGCTCCAGCCATTCGCCCTTGATGCCGTGCCCTGGTACCCCGCACAGCAGCCAGTACCAGCCGGCTTCATCGGCAGCGAAAGTCGTCTGATCGTTCTGTCCGGAGCGGAGTCCCTCGACCACCATTCGGGTCATGGCGTTGCTGAGCGAGGCGCGGCCGCCCTCCTGGGGAATCTTCTCCCGCTGCACCATCACTACCAGGCTATGGGGCGCGGTCGAGTCGGCCGAGCGCCAATCCCACTTCACCGTCCAGCCGAGCGGCACGACGATGCGGGCTTCACCCGCACGATAGCTGTTGATCAGGGCGGATGGTGCTTCCGGTGGAGCGGTGACCTCGAGCGAGAGCGTGACCACGCGGGCGGCGCTGTCCACAACGATCCACGGCGGAGAGGCGGCGGTGTCGGCTGGCGTCGCCGGTGCCGCCGCGGGCGATGACTGAGTTGGAACGGGGTCGATTGCCGCCGCCGGGCTCCGTCCGGAGCAGGCGATCACGACGCTCAACACCACAGCGGTGACAGGGATGTGAAGTACGCGAGGTAGCTCGATCATCGTGGTGGTCTGGTCCGGGAACAAAGTCGTTTGTACCTTGCGTAGCTCGCGCCGCTCCGGCGGGCGATTCCGCTTGCTCCGAAAGAACATAACCGAGGAGACTCCTGATGGCGGGATTGCTCTCGAGGGAACGGACCGTGGCCAGGCCGGGATACAACCGCTGGCTCGTGCCTCCTGCCGCACTCGCCATTCATCTCTCCATTGGCGTGGCCTATGGATTCAGCGTCTTCTGGTTGCCCCTGAGCCGGGCCATTGGCATTACTGAGCCCGTGCCTTGTCACGCCGACATGGGTTTCTTCGAGCAGCTGATCACAGGGGCATGTGACTGGAAGATCAGTGAGCTCGGGTGGATGTACACCCTCTTTTTCGTCTTCCTCGGATCGTCGGCAGCAGTGTTCGGGCCCTGGGTCGAGCGGGTGGGGCCGCGTAAGACGGGGGTCGTGGCCGCGGTCTGCTGGTCGAGCGGGTTCCTCATCTCGGCCCTGGGCATTCACCTCCACCAGATCTGGCTGCTCTGGCTCGGATCCGGCGTCATTGGCGGCTGCGGGCTGGGACTGGGCTACATCTCGCCGGTCAGCACCCTGATCAAGTGGTTTCCTGACCGGCGCGGCATGGCGACGGGCATGGCCATCATGGGGTTCGGTGGTGGGGCCATGATCGGCGCGCCCCTGGCGGATATCCTGATGCGCCACTTCGCCACTCCCACGTCGGTTGGAGTGTGGCAGACCTTCGTGACCATGGGGGTCATCTACTTCATCACCATGATGGCCGGGGCCTTCGGCTACCGGGTGCCGCCCCCGGATTGGAAACCGGCCGGTTGGACTCCCCGGGCCAAGCAAACCAGCATGATCACCGCCGGAAACGTGCACGTAAGCCGGGCGTGGCGGACGCCGCAGTTCTGGTTCCTCTGGATGGTCCTGTGTATGAACGTAAGCGCGGGCATCGGCGTCATCGGCATCGCGTCGCCGATGATCCAGGAGATTTTTGGTGGCCGGCTACTGGGGGCCACCGGAACGCTGCAGCAGCTCACCCCGGAGCAGAAAGTGCAGCTCGCCAGCATCGGTGCCGGATTCGCGGCCCTGCTCAGTCTGTCCAATATCGCCGGACGGATCGGGTGGGCGTCCTTCTCCGATTACATCGGCCGGACGCGGACCTACCTCGTCTTCTTCGCCCTGGGTTTCGTGCTTTACGCGATGGCCCCGTCAGCGGGCCAGACCGGCAGCGTCACCCTCTTCGTCGTCCTCTTCTGCGTCATCCTGACCATGTACGGAGGCGGCTTCGCCACCATCCCCGCGTATCTGGCCGACATCTTCGGCACCCAATATGTCGGGGCTATTCATGGCCGCCTGCTCACCGCCTGGTCCACCGCGGGTGTGCTCGGGCCGGTGCTGGTGAACTATATCCGGGAATACCAGATCGACCGTGGCGTCCCCACGGCACAGGCCTATAACGTCACGATGTATGTGCTGGCCGGCCTGCTGATAATTGGGCTGATCTGCAATCTGATGGTGAAGCCGGTGGACCCCCGTTACTGCATGACGGCCGAGGAACTGGCGGCCGCCAGGGCGCTCCAAGCCGGCCAGCGCGCCTGACAGCGGGAGGCGTTGCATAAAACCCTAGGTTCACCGCATATTATTGCGTTCCTCTCACAGCTCGATGAGCAACCCAAGGAGCCGAGGTGGCCACCAACGACGCATCCGGGAAGGACGCGGATAGCAGCTGGGTTCTGGTCGTTCTGGCGTGGCTACCGGTGACTTTACCTCTCCTCTGGGGCATTTGGCAGACGGTTAAGAAGGCCGCCGTGCTGTTCCGGTGATTCCGGGACTTACGGGCCGCCGGCCTGACTATGCGTGCAACCTATTGCACCTTATAAACTTGCATCATTATTCCATAAACGCCCGGCCGGTGTCGGGGAAAGTGGGACTTGACGCCGCCCGCGGTGTAATCAAATTGTAACCCGTTAAAACACTTCCAGCACCGAAGTTAGTGGTGGTCGCGAGGGGTATTTCCTGAGCGGCACCGAGTCGTCCCCATGACCGAGCAACCAGTTTTTCCGTTGGCAACCGAGCCGGGCCCATCGGTCATCAATTGGGCCCTTGCCTGCCGCCCCGCGGCACGCCTACACGCATCCAGACCTTGCCCCTGAGGAGAGTGCCCATGAGGATCAGTTCTCGTTGGTGGGTGGCCCCTGTGCTACTGGCCGTTGCCAGCCCGCTGAGCGCGCAAGGAAAGGGCGACTGGACCACCTACGGCGGTAACGACTGGAATCAGCGGTACTCGACCTTGAAGCTCATCACCGCCGCGAACGTCTCCCAGCTGGTTCCACGCAAGATCTTTCAGACGGGTATCTCGAAGCTTGGCTCATTCGAGAACACGCCCCTCGTTACCAACGGCGTCATGTATGTGACCACCCCGTACAACAGCGCCATGGCCTACGACCTGAATACCAACAAGGAGCTCTGGCGCTACGAGCACAAGATGGGCTCGACCATCACCTGCTGCGGACCCAACAATCGTGGCTTTGGCATCCACGGCGGCGCCCACCTCTACATGGGCACGCTCGACGCCCACCTCGTGGCGTTCGACGCCAAGACCGGCAAGGTCCTCTGGGATAAAGAGGTCGCCGATCCCTCCTTCGGATACAGCATCACCCACGCCCCGCTCGTCATTGGCGACAACGTGATCGTCGGAGTATCGGGCGGCGAGTACGGCATCCGCGGCCATGTCACGGCCTACAACGCGATGAGCGGCGACCAGGTCTGGCGCTGGTACTCGATTCCCGCGCCCCAGGGCGATCCCACCTTCGACGACAAGGCTCCGAATGGCTGGTGGGGCACCTGGGCCACCAAGGCCGAGGCCCACGACCTGCATCGGGACATTGCCAAGGAAAAGGCTGATAGCGCCAAGTATGCCGACGCCTGGAAGGTCGGCGGCGGCGGCGTGTGGACGACTCCGGCGTACGACAAGGATCTCAACGCGATCTTCGTCTCGGTCGGTAATCCTTCCCCCGACCTCGATGGCAGCATC
>DATMDQ010000055.1:0-9831 GCA_035557715.1 Gemmatimonadales bacterium | reverse complement strand
TTGGCACAGCCTTCGGCACGCGAATACTCGGATCGGTACCGCAACAGGTATTCCGCCGGGTGATCGCCGGGTTATTGATGATACTGGGAGTCTACATGGCGGCGGTGGGGGCAACTGAACATTCGCACCGGTAGCTTGGTTTTCGGCGTTGTTGCGGCTTGGGGCGCCACGATGGGCGTCAAGCGAGGCTTGGCTCAGGTCGGCCACGAGGCAGCCCCGATGCCAGCGCGACCATTCGGGATTCCCATGACCCGCATGGGCTCCGGCACCGCGTGGTTACCGGACGCGTCCGCCATGCGTGCGTGGCACTTCACGGCCGGATCCTGGATGCTGATGGTCCACGGCGACGCCTTCCTCCAGTATGACCACCAGGGCGGCCCGCGCGGCGCTGACCAGCTTGGCAGCATCAACTGGGGCATGATCATGGCCATGCGGCAGATCCAGGGCGGCACGCTCCATCTCCACGGCATGGCGAGCGCTGAGCCGCTGACGATCGGCGCTAGCGGCTATCCACTGCTGCTGCAGAGCGGTGAGACCTACCAGGACCAGCCGCTGCACGACCGGCAGCATCCCCACGATCTCTTCATGGAGCTGTCGGCTCTGTACGAACGGCCGATCGGCCGACGCGTGGGCGTCATGCTGTACGCCGCGCCCGTCGGCGAGCCGGGGATCGGCCCGGTGGCATACATGCACCGCCCGTCCGCCCTGAACGACCCCTTCGCCCCCCTGGGCCACCACTGGACCGATGCCACTCACATCACCTACGGCGTTCTCACGGCGGGGCTATTCACCAAGCACGTCAAGCTCGAGGGCACCCTGTTCAACGGCCGGGAGCCGGACGAGGACCGCTACGATTTTGATTTCCACGCTCTCGATTCCTACGGGGCCCGCCTGTCGGTCAACCCGACTGCGCATTGGGCGCTGAGTGCGAGCTACGGGTACCTCACGCAGCCGGAGGCGCTGCACCCGGAGGAGAATCAGCACCGTCTGGGTGCGTCGATCCTCCACACGGTGCGTCTGGGACGGAATGGCGAGTGGGCGTCAGCGGTCGTCTATGGGGCTAACAAGCACGTGGAAGCGACCGATGGAGTTGGAGTCTCCATTGTGGGTCCATGGGTGCATAGCGTGATGGCCGAGTCGAACCTTCAGCTCGACCAGGCCAACAGCGTCTTCGGGCGAATGGAGTACGTTCGCAAGAACGGCGAGGAGCTCTCTCTCCCCGGCACGCTCCGCGACCAGGACTTCGACATCGGCACCTTATCGTTGGGATACATCCGCGAGTTCGCCCGGTTCCGGGGCGCCACCCTGGGTCTGGGGGCGCGAGGAGCGATCAACTTGATCTCGGAGGCTCTCGAGGGCGTTTATGGTAGTCGCACTCCGGTAGGAGTGGCTGTCTTCCTGCGGGTGCGGCCCGGCTTGCTCGCGGGCCCCCACGCCACGGACGCCGAGATGCATCATGGGCACTGATCCGAGTCACCACCATTCTCCCACCACGTCACCCGGCCCGTCCCTGAATCGGCTGGCGCTCAGCGCAACGGTGCACTGCCTGACCGGGTGTGCGATTGGCGAGGTTCTGGGGATGGTGATCGGGACCGCACTGAATTGGAGCAACGCCGCAACCATCGCGCTATCGGTGGTGCTCGCCTTTCTCTTCGGCTATGCGCTGACCGCGCGGCCGCTGCTGGCATCGGGTCTTGCCACCGGCGTCGTTCTCAGGCTGGCGTTGGCCTCGGACACCGTCTCGATCACAATCATGGAAATAGTCGATAACGCCATCATGCTCGTCATTCCGGGTGCCATGGACGCCGGTCTCGGCAGCGCCCTCTTCTGGGGCAGCCTGGTCTTCTCGCTCGTAGTTGCAGGAGCAGCCGCCTTCCCAGCGAATCGGTGGCTCATCGCGCGAGGCCAGGGACACGCGGTGATCCACCGCCATCACGGCCACATGTGATGACGCTGCGTGTGAGCGAATTTACCGCGGCAGTCTTCGCCTGGATGGGGCAGTGTCTCGGTGCAGGGAACCGCCTTGAGAAGCTGGTATCTGGTCTACCGCTTCCAGCACTCGCCGGCGCTGTCCGGGGGTGACGATGTCGCGTTCCACCACCTGGCGTACGATCCGCGCGACAAACGAGTATCCCCGCGGCTCTGCCACCAGCCATCGGTGCCACTCCAGCTCGTCCAGCGCCCGGCCCACGTCCTCCGTCTCCAGTGAGAGTGCGCGCTCCAACAGGGCAGGAGGCACCAGGTCCCCCAGAACGGCGCTGGCCGTAAGGACCCGTTGCGCCGCCGGGCTCAACCGACGAACTCCGATGCGGATGGCAGCGACCACCGCATCCGGGAGGTGGCCGGGGAGACTCTGGTCGAGGGTACGAAACGGCTCCGGCCAGGTCCCCGCGAGGGTGCCGAGGTCGAGGCCGAGCGCAACCGCCCTCAGGAGCTCAACCGCGAGGAGCGGCAGTCCAGCGGAATCGGTCGCAACCCGGCGCACAACGCGGTCGATCGCCACCGGGTCGTAACCCGGCAACATTCGCTCGGCCAGGTGGCGAAGTCCCGCTCGATCCAAGACCCGGAGCCGAACCGTCTGCCCCCCGAGCTCGCTGCCGATCTTGACCCGGAGCTCGTCCAGCTCGGGCCGTGGCGGGTAGGGTGCGATCGCGAGGACCAGCGTCAGCGGCGTGGCGGTGAGGTCGCGAAGCACCGCGCCGAGCGACAGGGCCGAGTCCTGGTCGAGCCACTGCGCGTCGTCCACTGCGATCACGACCGGCTGTTCTTCCACGGCGGCCCGAAGCGCCTCGGCCAGAGCACGGCCCAGCGGGTGTGGTGTGGCCAGCGCGGCGGCCCCACTGAATCGCTCTGCCCATTCGGGCAGCACCGCGGCAAACGCGGCGAGTGCGGCTGACGGACTCGCGCCAACACCTGGAGCCTCGAGCAAACCGCCGCGGGCGAGCGCAAGCACACCGCTCCACGGCTCAGCGCGGTCCGCCTCGACGGCCCGAGCCGCAACCACCGGCGTCCCGTCGAGTCGCAGCCGGGCCAGGAACTCGTCCAACAGCCGGGTTTTTCCCATTCCGGCATCCCCCTCGAGCACGAGCAGGGTCACGCGGCGCGCGAGGGCTGACCCGGCCGACGCCTCGAGCAGTCGCTGGAGCTCTGGTCCGCGTCCCTCCAACGGCGGCCGAACCACCGGACTGTCATCGACGTGACCCCCCAGAGTCTCGGCTCGGGGGGCCCGCTCGCGCCGAACCCGCTGCATCAACGACCGGGTCTCCTCGCTGGGCTCGACACCTATCTCGGCCGCGAGACGGGACTGGAATTCCTCGAAGAGGGCGAGCGCCCCCGCCCGGTCGCCGGCCAACGACCGACAGCGCACCGCACACCGGAGGGCCGACTCCGACATCGGTTGGAGGCCAAGCGCGCGGACTGCAAACCCGCCGGCCTCCTCCACCTTTCCGACTTGCGCATGGGCTTCGGCGCAACTCACCAGCACCTCCACCCCGCGCCGGCCCCAGATTCCACGCTCCGCGGCAAGCCAATCCTCGAACTCAGAGGCTTCGGCCAACGCGAACCCCTCGAGAAACTCACCCGACACCAGCTCGGCTGCGGCCACCCAGTCTCCGGCAGATGCGGCCTCCTCCAGCCGGTCTACGTCCAGCTGCACCGAGGCGGTCTCCAGGCGGACCTGACCGACCGTCACCTCCACCGACCCTTCGCCGGCGTGATGGCGGATGACTCGCAAGGCCTCGCTCAATGAATGCCGGGCCGCGGCCTCGGTCCGGTCGCCCCACAGCAGCCCGATGAGGTGCTCTCGAGTTCGTCCTCTTCGAGGGGACCGTGCGAGGTAGATCAACAGCGCAAGGTGTTTGCGCCAAAGGAGTTCAGGAGGTGCAGGCCCCCCGTCCACGCTCAGCTCAACCGGGCCCAGGGTGCGGCAGAGAATCATGGGCGTCTCTCACTTGACGACGGCTTGATGCCAGGGGGCAGCATAGGGGTCACGACGCAGGCCCGCATATTCAGCCAGGAGTTAGCATGTTAAGCCAACCTCGATCGGTCTTCGACAGCTCCGTCGCTGCCCTTGTCCTGGTCAAGGCCTGCCGCCCAGCGGGGCAGCGGCCGGTGGGCCGGACCCCCCGGCTCAACGGCGGGAACGCCGCGGCCGTGCCTATCCAATTCGCGCCAGAACCAGATCCGACCACGAATGTGGTGAATCTGGGCCAGGAGCAGTCGACGGGACCGCTGCCACTCGGTTTCGAGTTCGAGTTCTTCGGCGTACGGTACACCATGTTCGATCTCTCGTCGGAGAGGGACGCTCGTGCCCCACTCGTTTCGTGGCTGCTCCGGTTCCCAAAGAGCACCTTCCTGCCCCTGAATGTAAACGCCGACCTGAAGGGTTTTATTGCATTCGGGTCAACCGACAGGGTCCCCCAGGGTCGGAGCCAGGTCGCCTATGAGGTGCGCGGACCCGCCCAACGGCGCCGGCTCGTCCTCTCGTTTACTCTGGTCCCACCGCTCCCCGAAGACGGGCTGGGGATGATAACAGTCCAGCTGGTCCTCCATGAGCGGACCGGCATGATCGATATCCACTCCAGGCGCCGCGACACAGTTGCGTCCGAGGTCAAGGAAGAGGCGGTCCGCTTCACCACCTCACCCTGGATGAGCGCAGCTTGACAGCCGCCCCGGCCCAGGGATACTGAGAGAAGACCCATCGCTTCTCCTCGTGCTGGATCGGAGTGCGCATGCCGAAGGTTTGCCCCTGGTTGGTGCCGTGGGTCGTACTGGGAACTCTCTGCGGCGATCTCGAGGCGCAATCGGCGCAGGCCTTCTCGCTCCAGGCATCCGGGCTCGTCAACGGGGTGTTTAGCGGCCTGTTAGCCGGCCAGCAGAACGGCGTCGGTGGGGAAGCGCAGTTACGCTACACGCCCGGGGCACTCTCAGTGGGGGCCGGTTTCCAGTTCACGATCCATGGGCTGGACGACCGGATGGACAACGCACAACTCTACGGCGGGTTCCTGGAGCCCCGCTACCGGATTCATGCGGGGAGCAACGTGGTGGCCCCCTATGTTTCGGCGCGATTCTCGCTGCTTAAGGTCGGCTTCACCGGGGGAGATCTTTCGCTCTCCTCGACTGTCATCCAGCTGAACGGTGGAGGTGGCCTCCTCACCCGGCTGGGCTCGCGCCTCAATCTCGACGTCGGAGCTACCTTCGGGTACAACCGGCTGGGAAGCGGTACCCTGACCAGCCGATCGAGCGGCATTACGGTGCCGGTAGAATCGAGCTCCGGCTCGAACCTCGTCTTCCGGCTGGGCCTGGCGATCGGGCTCCGCGACTGAGGGCCCTAAAGCTTGGGTGATCCCACGATCCGGCAGCTCGACAGCTCCCACCTATTCCCCCTACTGGCGAACTCGGCGCGGAAGACGGGCTGGCTGGTCAGGCGGCCTCCGAACGCGTCTTTCCACGCGAGATGAAAGCTGAACTCCGCCGCTGCCCCGCTACCGAGCCGTCGGGGGCCATCGACTCGCTCACCCACGGCCGCTGACCACTCCTCGGTGCGAAGAATGCGCGTCAGCTTGTTCAGCTTCTCCCGGTCGGACTTGTCCACCGGCCGGTATAGCTCTGTCACCCGATCGACGTTCTTGGAACGAAGCGCATCGTAGCACTGCTGCACCCCTGCCAGAATGCCGGCGTCTTCCGGCACGGTGACGGCCGCTTCGGGCGCGGGTTCCACTGGCACCTCGGACTCCGAGGACCCTGACTCATATGCCTGAACCGAGAGCGTATCAGGAGAGATCTCGGCGGGGAACACCCTCAGCTGAGACCTTGCAGCGGTTGAGCCGGTAGTGGCGATGATGGTCGCGGTGCCTGGCGCATACGCCCGCACCCGTCCCGTTCGCGCTTCGACCGCCGCGATCCCCGGTTCACTCGAGCTCCAAAAAACATCCGCCGCGGCCAGCGGAGCGCCTTTCTCATCGAGGCCGGCTGCTGTCAGGGTGACGGTGTCACCCACCCGGAGCGAGTCGTGGGGCGCAATGGATACGGAGGCGGCGGCCGGCGGTTCCTCGGTCCTGCCCCGGACGACGATCGCCGTGCTGGCCCGCATCTCACCGCTGGCCGCTACCACCCGCGCGCGGCCAGGACCGACCGCCTGCACCACGCCGCTCGCCGAGTCGACCCGGACAACGGCGGGATCGGTCGAGGACCAGGTCACGCTGGAGCCAGGCACAGTCCTTCCTGCAAGATCCCGGACTTCCGCCACAAATTTTGTGGAAGCCCCGGGAAGTAGCGCTCGACGGGATCGCTCGATGGTCACGGAAGCTGGTGCACCCCTGAGGATGACGGCCACGGACTCCTTGGTGGTCGCCTGGAAGGTCTCGCCCCCCGCAGTCGGTAGCGTCGCGGATTGCCTCGCGCGATCGAACACAACGTCTCGCAACCCGCCGTAGAGCCACAGCACCGGTGTAATAACGAGAACGCCCACCGACCCAGCGAGGATCCAGCGCCGGCGTCCGCGAGAACTCCGCCGCCGTCTGACTGGACGGCGCTCTTCGGGGGCAGAGGCAACCTCCCGCGGCTTGGCTAAGGGTGGTCTCGCCCTCTTCGGAGCGGGGGCTGCCTGCTCGACATTGATGCTGACCGAAGCAGTGGCTCCCTCGCAGCTCGCCTGTAGTAGAACCGATCCCGGGCCCAGGGTTGCGACCCAGCCGCTCGCCGTGACAATCGCGACGCCCACATCACTCGTGCTCCATTGCACGGTGCGGCCCAGGATGAAGCCACCCCGGTAGTCCAGCGGTGTCGCTGTCAGCACAAAAGAATCGCCGGCTTTGACCGATTTCGGTGGAGCAGAGACCTGAACAGCTACGACACCCGCGCCTGCCTGCACGTCGGTTTCGTCGTCGGCGAGCGGCGGAGCGATGTGGACCTGGAGCCGCCCTCGGACTCCCTCGCATGTTGCAGTGAGCCGAGCCGAGCCAGGTGCGACCGCGGTGGCCTCGCCCCTCGATCCATCGACCCGAAGAACCTCTGGGGCGTCCGTTGCCCACTGGACCGGCCGTCCCGGCAGCGGCGCGCCACGGTCCCCCCTCAGCAAGGCCACGAGCATGAAGCTGTCTCCCGTCTCGAGGGCAGCGGGTGGCGGGAGAATGGAGATGCTGCGCACCAGGCCGGCCGGCGCAACGGAGCGCGCCGGGGATGCTCTCGTCCGAGGAGTGGTCGAAGTGGGCCTTCCGGCAAGGGTTGAGGCGGGGGCGGGAGTGGCGAGTCGACAGAGCTCAGCCAGGAGCGGATCCTCCTCCTCGAGCGGCGTCGCGCCGAGCGCCGTCTTTGCTTGAGCGACACTGGGCCAGCGCGCCTCCGGATCCTTTTCCAGCATGCGCAACACCGCCGCTTCCAGCTCGGATGGACATTCGCCATTCAGGTCCCGGATGGGCTGCGGGGGCTGCTCCAGGTGGGCCCGCATGACCGTCAGAGTCGAGCCGATGAAAGGCGAGACGCCGGTGATCATCTCATACGCGACCGCGCCGAGCGCGTACTGGTCAGACGCCCCCGATACGTCGGCTCCGCTGCACTGCTCGGGGCTCATGTACGCCGGTGTACCGACCAGCGCACCGGGGTTCGTTGCACTGGGGAGCTCGGCCACCTTGGCAATGCCGAAATCGGTGACGACCGCGTTGCCATCCTCATCGATCAGGATATTGGCGGGCTTGATGTCACGGTGGACGACCCCAGAGCGATGGGCGTAGCTGAGCGCCGATCCCACCTGGGAGAGTATGGAACGGACGATCGGAAGCGGCAGGCGGCCGGCCTGCTGTATCACATCCTCGAGCGCGCGGCCACGAATGTACCGCATCACGAAGAAGTGCAGGCCCTCGGCCTGCCGCACCGAGTGCACCGAGACGATGTTGGGGTGATTCAGGTTCGCGATGGTGATGGCTTCACGCTTGAAACGCTCGGCCATCCCTTCATCCATCAGCAGGCCGGGCGACATGACCTTGATCGCGACTTTTCGGTCGAGCGAGATCTCATGTGCCAGGAAGACGGCAGCCATGGCCCCTCGCCCCAGCTCGGGGCCGATCTCGAACTCTCCCAGGGTAGCGCGCCGCAGACGCTGGGCCACTTCGGCCCAGCCTGAAGTCGAGTCGGGCTCCTGTGGATCAGTGGAATCGAGAATGGCAGTAGAATGCACCCCGGCTCCGCATTGCGAGCAGAACCGGTTGTCGGGGCCGAGGTCGCCACCGCAGGCGAGACAGATGAGATTCGTTGCCATTATGCCGAGGCTGAATGGTCATTCGTGCTGCCGAAATTTGAGGCCCGGCGGACCAGGGCGCAATGTTACGGGCGCACCCGGGCTCCATGGGACCTGTATCACATCGATGTTTACGATTGGGACCACGGGCTCAGGACAACAAGGCGGGCTCAGTCTACGATGACCCGCCCAATCATGAAGGGATGCGGCTCGCAGTGATATGGGAACTCTCCCACCGTGGGAAAGGCCTGGGTGAAGGCCTCACCGGGGATGAGGATAGGCGACGCCCACACGCCACCGTCGGACGTGCTGGTGTGGGTATCTGTATCACAGTTGATCCAGGTGACCCGCTCTCCGGCCCGGATCCGTACGTCACCCGGCCCGAACGCAAAGTCCTGAATCACGACAATTGTGGAGCCGGGGACCCCCTCCGTAATGGGGAAGCTGCACACGCCCTCGGCGGGGGCGGTGGCTTCGCGCTCGGAGAAGCAACCGGCCAGGGCACCGCCCGCAAGAGCGATCGACGCCCCCAGTGCCAGCAAGGCCCGCCATGGAATCCTCATGCTCAACGTACCACGATCACGCCCTTCATGAAGGGATGCGGCGTGCAGTGAAAGGGAAAGGTGCCGGCACGGGAGAAGGTGAGGCTGCCCCGCGCACCCGCCTCGATGGACCCGGAGTCGAAGCTACCGTCCTCGGCAGACACGGTATGCGCCACCTGGCCATTGTTGATCCACACGATCGTGGTTCCGGCGGCGATCTCGAGGCGCGCCGGGCGGAAGAGAAAATCCTGCATGGTGGCGGTGACCGTGTCCGGACCGGCCGCGGGTGGGTTTCCGCCGGGCTCCGCCGCCCCGGGAGCCGCGGGTGGCGCGGGCTGTGGGCCGCCACCTCCGAAATAGCGGCTCAGGGTCACCGGGATAGTGAACTCGAAACCGTATCGGGTCCTGGCGGTCCCCCGCGACGAGCTTTGGAGTGTGGCGTTGTTGGTATTGGCGGCATGCAGCGACAGCGTGTGCGGCGTATGTGGGATGGCCAGATTCAGGCCTGCACTCCAGGCAATCATCTCTCCCGGGCCGCGCTCCGTCAGGGTTGCCACGTCCCCCGCAAGGCCGACATACCGGGACAGCCGGAGCACCGCCCCCAAAGCCAGCGCCACATCGGTCCCGCCATCTACTCCTGGATCGGCCAGCACTCTCAGTGCGGCCAGGACCCGAACCGGCCCCTGCCGCCGTGCCAACGCCGCCTCCGCATCCAGTCCCTCCGCTGCGAGGTTGTAGCCCACCTGGGCGGACACGTCCACCGGCGCGCCTAGCTCCTGAGTGAAGGGCGCGACGCGGCCGAAAAACTCCCACTCGTTGGGATAGCGGGGAGACAGCTCGGAATTGGTGGCGTAGTGCACGCCGAGCAGGGAGCGGCCGGGGAGGCCGGCGGCAAGGAGAAACGTGGGTGTGCTCGTGACCTTCCGTTCGGGAGCCGAGCTGATTGAGAAGCGATGCAGAAAGTTGAAGTGCAGCACCCCGGGATTTCCGACCCAGCCGCCCGCGACATTCGGCGTCCGGTCAAGCGCAGACTGTGCCCCTGCCCCACGCCCGGTG
>DATMDQ010000054.1:0-4096 GCA_035557715.1 Gemmatimonadales bacterium | reverse complement strand
GCGGGCTACCGGCATGTGGCTCCCGGAGGGGCGCAGGTACTGGCCCAGCGTCAGGACGTTGACGTCGCTGGTGCGGAGATCCCGCATGCAGGTGACCACCTCGTCCCACTCCTCGCCCATGCCGAGGATCACCCCGGACTTTGTCAGCCCACCGGGGGCCATGCGCCGTGCGTTCGCCAGCAACCGTAGCGCGCGGTCGTAACGTCCCCCAGGCCTCGCCATGCGGTAGAGCCGCTCCGCGGTCTCGAGGTTGTGGTTGAGAATGTCGGGACGGGCCTCCATCACGATGGCGAGCGCTTGCTCCGAGCCCTTGAAGTCCGGGATGAGCACCTCGACCGTTGTCTCGGGCAGACGCCGCCGGATCTCGGTGATGCAGCCGGCAAACGCTTCCGCACCGCCGTTGGGCAGATCGTCGCGGTCAACCGAGGTGATCACCACATGCTGAAGTCCCATGCGCGCCACCGCCTCCGCCAGCCGTAGCGGCTCCAGGGCGTCGAACGCCTTGGGGGTGCCGTGGGAAACCGCACAGTAGGTGCAGTTGCGGGTGCAGACGTCGCCCAGAATCATGAACGTGGCGGCCTCGTGCTCCCAGCACTCACCCACGTTCGGGCAGCGGGCCTCCTCACACACGGTGTGCAGGCCGAGCTCGCGCATCATCCCTTTCAGGCGCACGTAATTGGCGCCGCCGGGGGCCTTCACCTTCAGCCAGCTTGGCTTCCGGGCGGGAATCAGGGGCGCGGGGTCGGGATTGAAGGAACCCGATCGCGTCAGTTGGACCAGCGGAACTGCCACTATCTCCCTCACCAGTTGGTGCTGCCTGCCAGCGGGTTTGAGCTGGAAAACTAGCAGGGGCGGCCAGCCGGGAGCTAGCTGCGACACCGGTCCAGCAGCGTCTGTGCGTCGGCCTTGACCAGCTCCGATGCCTTCTCCTGTACCTCGGTCGGTCCCCGGTGCGTAGTGTATTCCGCGAAGGTGCGGGGCAATACCTCGATGCTCGTTTGCCCCTCGGCGGTGGCCGAGACGTCAATGTCGAGCTTGTCGAGGATGCGGCGGAACTGCACGTCAGGCCTGCGCGATTTGTTGTCGATTTTTGTGGCAGCCACCCGCTGTTCGGACGCATCGTTCGAGGACTGCCGATAGCCCAGTTCTCCCAGCTGTTTCTTCACACACGCAAAGGTATCGTCCGGGGTCGCCGCGGTCCGGGTGTTCACCGGAGTGGAAAGGGTCTTGCCGCACCCTGCCAGAAACACGGCTGCGCCGAGGAAAATACGGTAAAGCATCGACAGCTCCATGGTTGAATGAGAGTGGCGGTAATGTACCCAAGGTCAACCGGCCCCGCTCCTGAACGGACGCCGAAAAAAACGACGGCCTCCCGGGGGAGGCCGTCGCGAACTGCGGTTGCAGGTGCTGCTTAGAAGAACAGCATCAGGCCGACGGCGGGAGCGATGGACGTGTTGTCGTCGGTGAGATCGCTGTCGTCGCCGGTCACGGCATAGTTGAATTCCCCGACCGCCTTGAGCGACTTGGTGGCCTGGTAGTAGATGCCGCCCGACGCTAGCCAGTTCTTGGTCTTGAACGCCGCTTCGCTGTCGGAGTTCTCCAGAATGCTGATGCCCCAGCTGCCGGCTACCGTCACCTTGCTGTTCGCCGGGGTAAAGGTCAGCTGACCGAGCCCACCCATAGACGTCCGCAGGTCATCGCCTATCGTGCCGCCGGTGCTGCCGGCGTAGAGCAGGGTGGTCCCGATGCCCATGCCGTAATAGCCACTGGCCGTCAGAGAGAAGGTCGGGCTGCCGAAGCGAATGCCGCCGCTGCCGCCCCAGGACGTAGCACTCTCGTCTGCCGGCCCGCCGCCGCCGTTGCTCTGCACCAGTCCTCCAAACCAGAACTTGGTGTTCCCGGCCGAATACACACCTTCAGCTTCTAATCGGGGCAGCTCGATCGAGCTATACGGACCGTTGACGGCCGGATCGAAGAGACCGATCGACAGCTGGAAGGGCCGGCCTGCTGCCGTGCTGTAGGTCATCTGGGCCTTGAATTGGGGATAGATGTACCCGAATCCAATGCGACCAAGCGTCGTGCCTCCGCCCAGTTGCCCGCCCGTTGCGCCGACGCCGAACAGAGTCTGGTCGGTCAGGATGTTCTGCCGCCCGAAGAGACCGAGCTCGCGGCCGGCCAGGATCTGGCCCCAGGTTCCGCCGACCGTCAGGTACACCTGGCGCATGTCGATCTGGGCGCCGAAGCAGTCGTGTCCCGCGCCGCCGACGCTGTTTGAACCAGCGCCGATTCCGCACTGAATCTGGGGCGCGAACCCGAAGTGCACACCAAGATCGGTGTTGCCCTCTTTGCCCTTCGCGTCGAACACCGCAAAGGCCGGGAGCAGACCGGTACGGATACGGGTGGCGCCTTCGCCCGCCCCGACAAGCGCCCCGGGGGTGCCGCCACTGGTTCCGTCTGCATCCGGCTTCTCGTACACCAGGAAGGCGTTCACGTTGCCACCGAAGGTGAAGCTCCAGCCGTTGCTCATCTGCATCGTCAGCTGTGCCTCGGCGGCGCTGGCCGCCCCCATCACCAAGCCCATACACAACAGTGCGACTCGCTTCATAGGTACGTCTCCCTCGAGTAAGGATGCCCGCCACAACTGCTCAACTTCGGGATCAAAGCCACGACTTGATCAACTCCAGCAATGTTACGGCAGTGTATCGGTAATCGGTCGGCCAAGTGCGGTGTTCACCTCCAGGAAAGCGTGCCACGTGGGTAGGGGGACGTGGTTTTTCCACCAGTAGAAATCACTGATGCGACTCGAATAGACGTTGGCGCCGTAAGGGAAGCGAAGCCCGTCCTCCCGGCTCAGCTTCTCGATAGCCACCCGAACCTGGGCTGAGTCCCGAGCTCCGGTGGCCGCCTGGCCCAGCGCCGCTCCGGCAAGGAACCCCTCGACATAGGCCAACCGCACGTCCGGTTTCATCTGTTGCCAGTCGGCCCCGTTCACGCCCAGCCAGTGACGATGGGGATCCTGCCGGGACCAGGCCGTTCCGGTCAGAGCTCCCGCGACCAGCAATGCCATCCAGAACCACCGGGTGCCTGCCATGGCTCTCAACGCGTCGGCCGGCATGGAACCCGGTGCTCAGGATCCCAGCCGGCCGGGCTGAATCGTCTAATTCTTGGCTGCGGCGCGCTTCGGAAGACCGAAGACCAGAACCGCGTCGCCCAGCGGATAGCTGAGCTGGAAGTTGCCGCCACAGGCCACGGCGATGAACTGCTCACCACCGTGCATGAACGTCATCGGCGCGGAGTTACAGCCGGCGCCGCCGTTGAACTGCCACAGCAGCTTCCCGGTCTTCGAGTTGTATGCGTTGAAGTTGCCGTTTCCCTCACCGGTGAAGGTGAGGCCGGTGGCGGTGGCGAGGCCGCCGCCCATCATCGGCTGGGGCACCTTATTCTGCCAGGCGATCTTGCCGGTCTTGAGGTTGACCGCGGAGTAGAGCCCGTACTGCTCCTCACCCGGGATGGCGACGAAGGCCGAGCCGAGCCAGAGCTTGCCCTTTTCGTACGGTGCCGTGTGGGTGATGTAGTTCATCGGCTGGTGCAGGCCGGCGACGAAGGCGTATCCCAGCGTCGGATCAATCGCGATGGGCGACCACTCTGCGCCGCCATTGGCGCCCGGAAGCATCCGGGTACCCTTGTCGCTCGGCAGGGCGAACATGTTCTCCTGCGGAGTAAAGTTGTCGGTCTTGCGGACCAGCTTGCCCGTTTTGGCGTCGAGAACGTAGACCCACGCGGTCTTGCCGGCGTGAACCACGACCTTCTGGCCGCCCAGCGTGGTCACGACCGGGGGCGACGTAGCGTCGAGGTCCCAGACATCGTGTGGCACGGTCTGATAGTACCAGTTGGTCTTGCCCGTGGTCGCATCGATCGAGACGACGGCGTCGGTATAGAGGTTGTCGCCCGGCCGGATGCTGCCATCGAGGTCGGGGGAAGGATTACCGACCGAGACGAAGATCGCGTTGAGATCCTTGTCGTACGCCGGAGTCGTCCACACGCCGCCGCCGCCGACCTTCCAGGCGTCGGCATACTTGGCGCTATCAGCCTTTTC
>DATMDQ010000053.1:0-6127 GCA_035557715.1 Gemmatimonadales bacterium | reverse complement strand
GGCGTGGGCAAGACCGAGACGGCGCGGGCGCTCGCCGATTTTCTGTTCGACAACGAGCGCGCCATGATCCGGATCGACATGTCGGAGTACATGGAGAAGCATTCCGTCGCCCGGCTGATCGGTGCGCCTCCCGGCTACGTGGGCTACGAGGAGGGTGGCCAGCTTACCGAAGCGGTCCGGCGCCGGCCGTACAGCGTCCTGCTGTTCGACGAGATCGAGAAGGGGCACCCCGACGTGTTCAATGTGCTGCTCCAGATTCTCGACGATGGTCGGCTCACCGACAGCCAGGGCCGGCTGGTGGACTTCCGGAATACCGTGATCATCATGACCTCCAACATCGGCAGCCAGTACATCGTCGATGCCGGAGCGCAGCTGGATCCGCGGGGCTGGGAGAAGGTGGAGGAGCGGGTCCGCGATGAGCTGCGCAATTACTTCCGTCCCGAGTTTCTGAATCGGGTGGACGACATCATCGTGTTCCGGCAGCTGAGCCGGGAAGACCTGGTACAAATTGTGGATCTGCAGCTGGAGAAGCTCGTCAAGACGTTGGAGGACCGGCATATCCACCTGGAGGTCACGCCGCAGGCGAAGGCGCTGCTCGCCGCGGAGGGCTACGATCCGGTCTATGGGGCTCGCCCGCTCAAGCGGGTGATCCAGCGCCTGTTGCAGAACCCGATCGCGCTGGAGCTGCTGGAGGGCAACTTCCACGAGGGCGACACGATCCGGGTGGAGCGGGATGGGGACGTGCTGCGCTTCGAAAAGGTCGAACGGGCGGCGGCGGTACCAGAGATGGCCGGTGCGTAGGGGCACCCCATCCCCGAGTGATCTCGCAGGAATGGAGGCCGCGCTCCGGCTCGCGCGGGCGGCCTCGGTGCGGGAGGAGGTACCGGTGGGCGCGGTGATCATCGCCGAGGGCGAGATCCTGGGCGAGGCCCACAATGAGACGGTGCAGCGTCGCGATCCTACCGCCCACGCGGAGTTCCTCGCCATCCACCGGGCGCTGCATAAGATGGGCGAGGACCGACTTCCGATGGCCACGCTGTATGTGACGCTGGAGCCGTGCGCCCAATGCGCCGGTGCGATCGTCCTGGCCAAGGTCGGCCGGGTGGTGTTCGGGGCCTATGACGCGAGATGCGGAATGGCGGGCTCGGTGTACGATCTGCTTCGCAATCCGAGATTGAATCACCGGCCGGAGGTCGTGGGCGGCCTCATGGCCGAGGAGTGCGGAGATCTTCTCAAACGCTTTTTTCTGAGCAAGCGGTAAGGCACTAAGGGGCTATGCAACGCGCACGACTCATGCTGGCGCTGGGCGTGCTGCTGATGGCAGTGGTGCCGCCCGCGATCGCCCAGGAAACCACCCTAGCGCAGGACTCCGCCCGCGCTCAGATCGGTGCCGTACTCCGGGCCTTCTATCTCAACTTTGGGAATCGGAACTGGGACGCTCTGGCTAGTTACGTGCTGTCGCCGAAGCTCCTCGAGCGGCGCGGCGCTCCCGGGGAACACCAGATGGTCGCCCGGGACCGGACCCGGGGCCGTACCCCGCCACCCGCGCCTGCTGCGCCAGGGACGTGTCCGTCGAGTGCCTCACCCATGATCGATGAGGCTGCCATTCGGCTGGATGGGGATTGGGCGGAGGTGTCCGTGGCGCGCTGTAGTGGGCCTTCAGCGGGCGTGGATGAGTTTGGCATGCTGTATTTCGAGGAGCGTTGGCGCTTTATCTACACGGATCTCTTCCAGGGTCCGTCCGCTCCTGAAGCGGCTCAGCGGTGAAGTGCCAATGACAAATAGCTGGACCTTCTAGGATGCGAACATGACAAAGGCGGGCGCGGGCCAAGTCGAGTCGGCATCGGAGCTCATCTCGAAAAGAATCGCCGAACTCGGGGACTGGCGCCCCCGCGATGCTGGGGATTGTGATTCCAATTGCCGCCGCGACCACCGCCGACCTGGTTGTGGTTGATCCGATTGAAGTTGTTGTTGTTGTTGATGTAGATATTGTTGCCGCCCCAGCCGGCGCGACAGCAGGCACCACCCCACATGGCCGCTCCCCACATCATGCCGACGCCGAACGAAATGAAGGCGGCACCGGGGGGATAGTACGGGTAGTAGATGGGGGGTAGGGATACATCACCGGAGCGCCGTAGACGACGGTTGGGCTGTAGGACGGGACGTAGATGACCTCGGGGTTCTGGGACTCGATCACGATGACTTCCGTCTTCTCGACCACCTTGGTCTCTACCTTCTGCTGCTCGTTGGTCTCCAGCGCGCCCTTCCCCTTCGCTTTCTTGCGCATCCGCTGAACGGCAGACATCACCTCGCTCTGTTGCGCGAGGAAGGCGTTGCCGAGCTCCGTGGTCCACTGGATGTCGTCGCCGAGCCGTTTGACGACGTCGGGTAGCGCGGCCATCGACTGGACACTGGGGTCCCACGGCTGCTTCGCGACCGAGTCGGCTAGCGCCTTGTCCTTGAGTTTCGGGTTCTTGGCGAGCCACTGTTGCAGCTGAACGATCTCGAGGGGATAAGTGGAGGCGACCAGGGTCTGGGCCAGCAGGTCATCGGGGTAGAGCGCAATCGGCGCCACCAGCGACTCCAGCTGCTCGGGTGAGCGCGGCTTGGCGGAGTCCGCGGCTACGCTGGCTACAGCCTTGGCCGAATCCTGCTTGGCCGGAGTCTGCTTGGCCGAATCCTGCGCCGGGGCGATAGGGACGCCGCCCAGGAGGTAGCACGCGCCTGAAACGTAGAACAAGACTCGCCCCGCTGGGCAAGCGAGCGGAGGGGGTGAGGGCCGGCGTCATGAATGGGAGGAGGTTCATCTCTGCTTCAAACTGACCGCCCCGATGCGTCTGCGCAAACCAAGCGGAGGTTGCTGATTGCTACCCCTCGACTGTATTCGGAACGATGTGCACATTGGGAGAATGCCCGGGTACACTCTTGCCGGCAGCGTCGCGCTATAGATGGCGCGACTTGCCGACTGACATCTCCATGGGGCCGTAATCAGTGGCGTTCCTGATCGGCGCGATCCTTCTGTTGGGTCGGGCAGTTCCAGCGCAAGCATCCGTTACAACCTTGCTTCCCGCAGCGGGTCTGAGCGCGGCTTGCACGACAGAAAAGTCGGCGGGCAACGATCCCGAGTGGCTGACAGCGCTTATTCAGGGGCTGGAGAGCCAACCAGTTGCGAATCCACCGGCCTTCATCGCGCGGTACGACTATCGTGGTCAGGCCGTTTACTACCTTCCGCCGCGCTGCTGTGACATCCCCAGCGACGTTTACAGCGCCGACGGCACCATCATCTGCCATGCTGACGGCGGGCTCGATGGCGCCGGCGACGGGCGGTGTTCCGACTTTTTCTCCTCGCGCAAGAACGAGAAGATTATCTGGCGAGATCCGCGAGCCGCCGCCTAGTCGCCCTTTCACCTGGAAACTCCTCTATGCCAAATCGACGCCTTGCCATCGTCACAGGCACCAGCTCCGGGATCGGTGAGAAGGTGGCGCGACAACTCCTCGAGCGTGGGTGGGAGGTCATCGGCATGTCGCGAAGAGCGGGGACCATGGGTGCTCCGGGTTATACCCACTACGCCCTCGACCTTGCGGATGTAGCGCGATTGACCACGGCCCTCGAGACCCAGATCGGCTCCCGCGTCCGCGATGGGGCGTTGGCCCGGCTGGCCCTGGTGAACAATGCCGCAGATGTGGCGCTCCTGGGCCAGGTGGACCAGCTGGAGCCGGCCGGCATGCTTCAGGCCTACGCGGTCAACACCATCGCCCCCGTCCTGCTCATGGGGTGGGTGTTACGGACGGCATCACCCCGCATTCCGGTCCGGATTGTCAACGTGTCGTCCGGTGCGGGGGTAGAGCCCTTCCCGGGACTTGGGGCCTATGGCAACACGAAGGCCGCGCTCCGCCTGGCCGGGATGGTGCTCGGCGCGGAGCTGGACCTGCGGGCAGCGGGCGGAGCTCCTCGTGACGCGACGGTCTGGTCCTACGAGCCCGGGGTGGTCGCGACGGCCATGCAAGAGGCCGTGAGGGCTGCGTCACCGAAGACCGTTCCCATTGTCCAGATCTTCAAGGACCTGGCCGCCCACGACCAGCTGCGTCCGGCCGATGCTCCTGCCACGGAGATCGTCTCCTATCTGGAGGCCGACGGCCACCCCCGCTTCAGCGAACAACGCTTCCTGTTGTCTTAGCGGGACTGATGCGCTTTCCCGGGCGTTTCTTTCTTCTTACCGGCTTCGCGCTCGCCTGCGCTCCGGCCGTCCAATCGAACGGGATGCAGTCGGTGGTAACGGACCGCCTCTACTTCGGCCGCAAGACTGCCGACTCATTGAGCGTCACGGACTCCGCCTGGACGGTGTTTCTGAAGGATGTGGTGAGCCCCAAACTCCCCAGCGGCTTCACCTTCTGGGTGGCGGAGGGAGAGTGGCGCGGGTCCGACAGCCGCCCCCGCCACGAACCCAGTTTTGTGCTTGAGGTGGTGCATCCGCCGCGTTCAGCGTCGGTGGATTCGGCGATCCTCGGGATCATCGCCGAGTACAAGCGCCGATTTCGCCAGCAGTCGGTCCTGCGCGTGGTCACGGGGGGACGGGCGAGCTTTTGAGGGGAGATTCGGTATGAGGAAGCTCATTGTTTCCGAATTCATGAGCCTGGACGGCGTGATGCAGGCGCCGGGCGGTAAAGACGAGGATCGCGATGGAGGATTTGAGCACGGCGGGTGGACGATACCCTACTGGCACGATGACATCGGGAAGAGCTTCTTCGCGATGATGCAGGATTGCGATGCGTTCCTGCTGGGGCGACGCACCTATGTCACCCATGCCGAGGCGTTCGAGCCGATGCCTCCGGGCGACCTGTTCGGGGATATGATGAACGCACCCAGGAAATACGTCGTGTCAAAGACTCTCAAGAAGCCTATCTGGCGCAACACCACGATCATCCGCGAGAAGGTCATCGAGTCGGTAGGTGCCCTGAAGGCGGAGCCCGGCAAGAATATCCTGACAGACGGCAGTAGTCAGCTGGTCCACGCCCTGCTCGCACACGACCTGATCGATGAGTTGCACCTCCTCGTGTATCCGTTGACGCTTGGAAGCGGCAAGCGCGTACTACCGAACGGCCTTCACGCGACCTTTGGCTTGGTGTCCGCGACACCCTATCCGACCGGCGTGGTCGGCCTTCACTATGCGCGTCAGTCGAAGTAGGGCTTCGGAAGGTGAGTCTCCTGGGAGGTCACGCATGATGTCACGGTTTCGGATGCCCTGGGCGACGCTGGTGGGCCTCAGTTTGCTGGTCGGCTGCTCGGACCCCTTCGGCTCCGGTGAGGAGCGAGAACTTGAGCGGGCGCAGGCCCGGTGGAGCGCGGCAGGTCTCCAGGATTATCAGGTGGACGTGCGCCTGGGTTGTTTCTGCCAGGCATCGCTCCCGGTTTTCACGCGACTGACCGTGCAAGCGGGTCAGGTGGTTGCGGCTGACCCACTGACGCCTACTCCCGGTGCCGAGGGCATCCCTCCGGAGGCGTGGCCTACGGTGCCAGGGGTTTTTGGTCTCATCGAGAGCGCCTCGCACCAGTCGGACTACACTGAGATTGAGGCGCAATATGATGCGACGCTCGGCTACCCGACGCGGGTCAAACTTCGCTGCGAAGAGGATGTGCTCGATTGTGGCGCGCTGTATGAGTTGCAGAATCTGACTCCGGGCACCGGCGGATCGTAGTCGCCACCGAGGGATGGTTCCAAGGAGCGGCTTTGGGGTAACGTGGCGGTTCTCCTGATCGTCGCCGGTTTGAAGGTGTGGGCGTTCTCAACGCTTGCGCGCGCTACGCGCGGTGGTCGAGCAGCGATCGAGCTTGAGTAGGGGCGTGTCACATTCCGGCTCCTCGCGCATCTCCCGCCTACATCCCACACCCGATCCGATAGCGACAGGGATGCAATCCTCTGCGCGGAGCCTCTCCAATGCGACCCCCCTCGGCGTTCACCAGGCGCGTGCCGGCCCTCTCGGCGGTCCTCCTACTCATGCTCACCACCACCGGCGCGGCGCCGGTCATCCAGCTGCCCAGAACCGGCCGGGTGGAAGGACACGTGCGAGCGCGGAGCGGTACCCCGCTGGCCAATGCCCAGGTCTTCGTCGTCGGCTCCGCTGTCTC
>DATMDQ010000052.1:0-19302 GCA_035557715.1 Gemmatimonadales bacterium | reverse complement strand
TGGCTGCCGTAACACTTGATGGCGGCGAGCTTCCGGTCGAATTGTGCGGTGATATCTACGACGAACGTCGGCTTGATCGGGTCCTCACGGTAAGACAGCGCGTAGAGCAGCTTGTGAGGGCGGTGCGGGGTGCCCTCAGCGTCGTACCGCGCCAGACCTGCCAGGTAGCACGCGTCCCGGCCTAGCTCGGACGCCATTCGGTGATCCGGGTGCCGGCCCACGGGGAAGGGGAGTATGACGACCCTAGGGGCGAAGTGCCGTATCTGCTGCACGATAGCCCGCCTCGTCTCATCCGTGTTGTGAAGGTGGGCATCGGGCAGACCGGCGTTCCGCCGCTCGGTTATGCCGAGGATTGTGGCGGCGCGCTCGGCCTCCTCGGCCCGGAGCTTGGCGCTGCCCCGGGTGCCGGTCTCTCCTGCGGTGAGGTCGAGGATCCCGGTTCGATACCCGGCGTCCACCGCCTTGAGGAGCGTACCGGCACAGGTGAGCTCGACGTCGTCGCGGTGAGCGGCGATTGCGAGAATGTCGACAGGCATGGTGGAAAGTAGCGGGACAGCGGGGCCGCGGGACAGCGGGGCCGCGGGACAGCGGATGCTCCTCCGTCCCGCCGACCCGGCGATTTCACGCCATTTTCCGTTTGTACCTCTTTCCTAGCAGCAATGCGCCCCAGCCAAGGGCAAGGATCGGTCCCACGAAGCCGAGTGAAGCAATCACGCTCGCTGTCAGGCCGACAAAATTGCGCCAGGCAGTCTTGAACGCCTCGCCGATCACGTTACGCCCCGGGTGAGAAGCGACCAGCGGTGGCGGCTCGTACAGATTGACTGAGAGCGTGCTCAGCTGCGCACTCGTTTTGAGGAAGCGCAGCCGGCCCTCCATCCGCTCGATCTCTTCCCGGACCCGCGCGAGCTCCCGCTCGACCGAGAGTACGTCCTGGAGCTTGCCGGTTCGGGTGCGCAGCAGCTCGACCAGCCTATCCTCCAGCCGTCGGCCGTTGGCTGCACGCGCGGTGAGGTCTACAAACTCCTCGCTTACATCCTCGGCGCCGACATTGACAAACTGCAGCCGTCCGAGCGGCTGGAGCCCCTCGGTGAGCTCGTCGAAGCGCCCGGCCGGCACCTTCAGCTCCAGGGTTGCCGAGCGGAGCTGGTTTCGCCCGCTCTGCACCGAGGCGTCGGCCACGAAGCCTCCGGCGCGTTGGACGATCCGCCGTAACTCGGCCATGGATGACTCGAGTGAATCAACCTCGATGCTCGCCTGTCCGGTACGGATGATGAGCCGGGAGGCAGGATCGAATGCCGTGGGGCGGAACCACTGGTCCGCCGGCGGTGAAGCGGCTGAAACCTCCTTCGGCGACGTTGTGCGCTGGCCTACTGTACCCAACGCCACGGGGTTGTCCGCCTTGTCGTATGCCGCGTTGCCGGACTTCTCGTTCGAATCGGAGATCGTCTTCGGCCGTTCGCACGCCATCAACAGAGCCGCCTGGAGCAGCCCAATGACTATCGTCTGCGCTCGCATGGTGCCTCCTTAGGGGAGCACGGGAGATGCGGATGTCCGGGAGGTTTGCACAGTGCAGGGAATGGCATGAGGGATAGAGCGTGAGCGGTGAGCGGTAAGCGGGAAACCGAGGCAGGAGCCATAACGAGGCAGGAGCCATAAGTAGTAAGTGGGCAGCGGGTCGTAGGTGGTAGGCGGTTACGATAAGCGTCAGATGGAAGGGGTAGACTTTGAGCCGTTGCTGTCTGGCCCGCTCACCGCTTACCGCTCACCGTTTACTCTGTTCCTCATTCATGCCTCAACGCCTCCACCGGATCCATCCGGGCCGCACGGTTGGCGGGATACAGGCCGAAGGTGAGCCCGATGGCGATGCTGACCACGCATGCCAGCGCGGCACTCCAGAGCGGCACGCCGGATTCGAGTTGCAGGGCATACTTCAGCAGCTCACCCGACGCGAGACCGAACAGGATTCCAAGGAGGCCACCGATGAGGGTGAGGGTCGCTGCCTCGACCAGGAACTGCCAGAGAATCTCCCGCCGGGTGGCACCGAGGGCCTTGCGCAGCCCGATCTCCTTGGTGCGGTCGGTCACCGAGACCATCATGATGGCCATGACGCCGATCCCGCCTACCAGGAGGGCCACGCTGGACAGCGCGACCATGGCGACGAAGAAGTATGACGTGAAGTTCCCGATCACCTCCAGGATCTGGTCCTGGGAGATGAGATCGAAGGTGTTGGGTGTCCCCGGCCGCAGGTTCCTGGCTCGCCGCAGCGCTACCGTCACCAGATCCTGCGCTTCCGCCACTGAGACACCCAGCCGAGGCTTGACCGCGATAAACAGACTGTTGGTCTCGTCGTAGCGGAAGTTCTGGCGGGCGGTCTCGAACGGAATAACGGCACCGATTTCCTGGCCCGGGGGCTCGAAGATGTTGTCGGGCTTCTGATAGATGCCGATAACGCGGAGCGCCTTGGGGCCGATCCGGATGACGCGGCCGAGCGGGTCGATGCGGCCGAAGAGACGCTCGGCCACGTCGACCTCGAGCACCGTCACCTCGCCTCCCTTCAGCTCACCGGGGGTGAAGAACCGTCCCCGCAACAGTGTCCCGCCCTGGATCTCCATGTATCGCGAGTCGGCCCCGAACACGGCCACCCCTCCCGTCCGCTCGCCCTGATACTCCATGCGCTGGAACAGCTGCACCCACATGGCACTGTATCCGATCTCCGGAATACGGCGGATCGCATCCGCGTCGCTCGATTGGACGATCGGCCTGATCCGGACCTCGTAGGGCAATCGGTCCGGGTTGAGCGGGGTCTGAGAGAAGAAGCGGAGCACATAGAACGCGGTGGGTCCGGCGGTTTCGATCGCGTTGAAGATCTGGGAGCGGATACCCTGCACCATGGAGGCAATCGTCATGACAGTCGTCACGCCGATCACCACACCCAGAATCGTGAGAGCGGACCGGAGCTTGTTGGCCCGAATCGAGTCTACCGCGATCGCGACGCCTTCCCCGACGTTCCGGATCATTCCGCGCGCAGGGCGGTGATGGGATCCAGTCGGGCCGCGCGGGTGGCGGGAAACACGCCGAACAGAATGCCTGCCCCGGCCCCGAGCGTCAGGGCCACAGCCACCGACCAGAGGGTGACCCGGGCCGGGAGGGGGGTGAAGGTGGACACGGCGGCCGCCAGGGCCCACCCGCCGAGCACGCCCTGCAGACCGCCCAGCGTGGTGAGAACAACGGCCTCGATGAGGAATTGCCGCCGGATATCCGCCCGGGTAGCCCCGAGCGACTTCCTGATGCCGATCTCGCGGGTGCGCTCGTTCACCGTCATCAGCATGATGTTCATGATCACGATGCCGCCCACCACGATGCCGATGCAGACCACGGCCGGGATGGCCGTAAACAGGAGCCGGGTGAGCTTCCTCCAGAACGCCACGAGAGCATCGGCCTTGTCCACGGTAAAGTCGTCGGGCTCGCCGGGCCGGAGCCGATGGGCCACCCGCATGGCCTCTTGGGCCCGGCCCATGGCGCCCGGGATCGCATCGGCATCGGCCATCTTGACCGAGACCACCGTAGTCTTGCGTCGCCCATACCACGACTCGAACGTGCTGAGCGGCAGGAGAACAAAACCGTCGAAGGACTGCCCCAGCGTGCGGCCCTTTGGGGCAATGATGCCTTTGACAGTTATCTCGTTTCCTCCGATCCGGATCTTCTTTCCTACGCCACTCTCGGGCACGTCAAAGAGCTTGTCGGCCACGTCGAATCCGACGACACCTACTGGCCGCCGCTCGCGCACGTCGGGCTCGCTGAGCGGTCCACCCGCCGCGAAGTTGTAGTCCTGAACGATCTGATAGGGCGGGGTCACCCCGAAGATGAGGACGGTGCCGACCGTCCGGTTGCGATAGCCGACGTCGCTCACCGGAGTGGGCCATCCCGATTGCATCGACACGGCCCGGGCCTCTGGCACCGCGCGACGCACGGCCTCGGCATCGTCGCTGGAGATCAGCGGCCGCTTGTTGATCTCCTTCATCTGGTCTTCATCCAGCAGCCCCACCGAAATCGGGGACCGCCGAACCTGAAATGCGTTGGTCCCGATCACCGCCCCAGTCAGGTTTTCCTTCACGTAGGCGTTCATCCCTTGAATGACCGCTACGACCACGACCAGGAAGCCGACCGAAACGATGATGCCGAGGAGGGTGAAGAAAGAGCGGAGCTTACTGTGCCAGATGGCCTGGAGGGCGAGGCGCAAGGCTTCTGTGAAGGGCATTTCTGAAAAGTAAGCGGTGAGCGGTGAGCGGTAAGCGGTAGATCGGACGTTCCGCGAGAATCGCGGTGCGGACCTGCCGTCCCGCTCACCGCTCACTGCCTACCGCTTACGCTTCTTACTCGTACCTCAACGCCTCCACGGGGTCCAGCTTGGACGCCTTGCTGGCGGGATACAGGCCGAACAGCACTCCGGTCAGAATCGAGGAGACCACGGCGGCAACCACCGAGAGGAGGGGCACCGTGGCGGGAATGGGGGTGAGGGAGCGGATTCCCCAGGCAATCAGCGCACCGGAGGCCATGCCCACCAGACACCCCACCAGCGTCAGCGTCGCGGCCTCGACCAGGAACTGGAACATGATCTCCCGGCGGGTGGCGCCGAGTGCCTTACGCACTCCGATCTCCCGGGTACGCTCGGTGACCGAGATCATCATGATCGCCACCACCCCGATGCCGCCCACCATGAGGCCCACGCTCGACAGGGCGATCATGACGATGAAAAACGCGGCGGTGATCTTGTTGAAGCTGTCGAGGATCCGGTCCTGGCCTACGATGGCGAAGTTGTCGGGCTGACCGGGGCGGAGTCCACGGCTGCTCCGAAGGGCGGTCGTCACCTGGTCCTGCGCCTCCTGCACCGTGGCGGTCTCCGTCGGCAGAACGGCGATGTCCAGCCAATCCTTCCAGTACGAGGTCGCCTTGGTGAACGTAGTGTGCGGGATTGCCAGCCGAGGCTCGCTGGCGTTGCTGAAGAGCGAAGCAGCCTCCACGTGCATCCCCACTACTTGAAACGGCATGCCGGAGATCTTGATCCGCTTGCCGACCGGGTCGCGGCCGGGAAACAGCGATTCGGCCAGCTTGTCGTTGATCACCACGACCTTGGCTCCGGCCGCGTACTCCATGGGGGTAAAGTTGCGTCCCGCGAGAATCTCGCCGCCGTTCACCAGGTTCCAGCTGGGACTCATCCCGGCGATATCGACACTCTTGAGTTCAATGCCCTCGAAGCTCACGGACCCGTTGGTGAATTCGCTGATGTTGACATCCCGGACTGCAGGAAGCTTACGAATGAGCTCGGCGTCCTGCACCGTCAGTGGTGGCATCCGGCGCCAGGGAGACATCTCGTCCGAGCCGTCGGAGACCTCCAGCCCGCCGGAGAAGTAGCGATAGACAAAAAACGTCTTGGGGCCGGCGGATTCGAGGATTCCGGTGATGCTGCGGTTGATCCCGGTGATCGCCGACGCCATGGCGATCACCACCGTCACCCCGATGGCTACGCCGAGAATGGTGAGCGCGGCGCGCACTTTGTTGGCCCGGATCGAGTCGAGGGCTATGGTCGAGCCCTCGAGCATCCGGGTAGCCGCATTGCCTGCGCGTGGGCTGATCATTCCGCCCGCAATGCGTCGATGGGATCGAGACGGGAGGCACGGCTTGCAGGGTAAACGCCGGCGGCGATGCCTACGCCCACGCCCAGCAGCACGCCCACGCCGATCGACCATGGGGCCACCGCGGCCGGGAGCGGCGTAAACGCCTTTACCGCGAATGCCAGGCCGATGCCCAGGCCAATGCCGAGCAGTGCGCCCACTGCCGAGAGCGTAGCCGACTCCACCACGAACTGCGCCAGAATGTCACGCCGTCGCGCGCCCAGCGCCTTGCGGATCCCGATCTCCCGGGTCCGCTCGCTCACCGCCATCAGCATGATGTTCATGATCACGATCCCGCCCACCACTAGCGAGATAGCCACCAGCCCGGGCAGGGCCACGAAAAGCACCTTCGAGATCTTCTCCCAACTTCCCAGGGCCCCCTCCGCGGTTTGAAACGCGAAGTTGCTTTCCTGTCCTGGCCTGAGCTGCCGCCGGCTCCGCATGATCGCCTCCGTCTGACCCATGGCGAGCCGCATCTGGGTGGGATCGGAAGTCTGGACAATCAGCGCGTCGAGAATATTGATGGGACAGATCAGCCGGCGCGCCTGGGCGCTGAACGGCATGATGGCGAACTTGTCCATGGAGATCCCGAAGAGGTTCCCCTGCCTGGCCACCACGCCGATTATCCGGTAGGGAAGGCCGCCGATCACCACCTTCTTCCCGATCGGATCGATGCCCTTGAGCAGCTTCTCGGCCACCTCATTGCCAATGACCAGGACTGGCTGGGCGGTCCTGACCTCCTGGGAGGTGAAGGCGCGGCCGGCGACGATCTCATAGTTCTTGATCTTGAAGTAGCTCTCTTCGGTCCCCGCCAGCTTGATGCTCTTGGCGATCTTGCCGCCGTAGTGCACCGACACGTAATCCTCGCAGAACTTGGCGAAGGTGGCCGGAGTGCGGACCCGCTCACGCACATAATCCGCATCGTCGTAGCTGATTCGGGGGCGGCGCCGCCAGGCCAGCCACACTTCATCGGAAACGTGGCCGGTCACGATACTGGGTCGTTGCCGCAGCTCGAAGGTGTTGGCCCCGACCAGCGTGTTGGCGAACTCCTCCACCATGTATCGGTTCATGCCCTGCACGATCGACACCACGGCGATAAGAAACGTCACCCCGATCAGGACCCCGATCAGGGAGAAGAAACTCTTCAGCTTCTGTGCCCGGAGGGTTCCGAGGGCCATCCGGACCGCCTCCAGCAGGCGCATCATGACGACTTCGCTTCCCGCGTCTTGGTGGTGTCAGCCTGGCGGACCTTGGCGCCATCCTTCAGGTCCCGGATGGCCTGGTAGGTGCCGGCTACGATGGTCTCGCCCTCGCGCAGCCCGTCCACCACCTCGAAGTACTCATCACCCGCCACCCCGACTTTGACCGGGCGGAATGTGGCGGCCCCGTCGCGCACGATGAATACGCCCTCGGCTTCACGCTTCTGAAACCGCGCGCGCAGCGTGTCCACTGTCGGCGCAGCGGCGTCCGATTCGTTGGGAATCTTCTCGTGGTCGCGCACGGTCAGCGCGATGATGGGAATGCTCAGCGCGCTGTTCCGGGTATCGGTTACGATACGGGCGGTGCAGCTCAGATCGGGCCGGATATCGGCCGGCGGCTTCTGCAGGGTTATCTCCACATCGAAGTCCACCGCGCGGTCGTTCGACCCCGATGCCGTTTGGGTGGCCGTCAGCTTGGCGCTGTGGCTCACCTTGGTGACCCGCCCAGAGAAGGTGGTATCGGGGTAGGCATCGATGTTGACCTCGACCGAGTCGCGAACCTTCAGGCGCACGACGTCGGTTTCATCGACTTGAACCTTGGCCAGGATCACAGACAGGTCGGCCACGGTCATCAGCAATCCGGTTTCCCGGGAGAAGGTCCCTGGCACGGCCACCTCGCCTTCTTCCACGGCCAGGCGGACCACGCGGCCCGAGATCGGCGCTGTGAGGCGGGTTTTGGACAGGTTGTCCTTGGCCTCCTGGAGTCCGGCGCGGGCCTGCTCCAGCTGCGCCTTGGTGGACTGGTAGTTCGCTTCGGCAACCTCGAGAGCGGTCTGAGCCTGCTCGGCGGTCTCAGGCGCGATCAGATTGTCGCCCAGCTCGGTCAGTTGCTTGGCACGGTTCCACGCCCGCTGGGCCTGATCCCGGCTGGCCTTGGTCTGCAGTAGAATCGCCTGAGTAGACGCCACGACCCCTTGGGAGCGGGCCACGGCCGCCTCATACTGGGCCGGATCGATCTGGAGGAGGAACTGTCCCCGCTTCACGAGATCGCCTTCGCCTACTGCGATCTCGATGATTCGGCCGGTGATGTCGGCGCTGATATCCACCGACGTCTTGGCCTCGATCGTCCCGCTGGCGGTTACGGCACTCACGAGATCCCGGCGGCCGACTTGCTCCATCCGAACCTCGGTTGCTGCGTTTCTGCTCTTGTTGATCCGAAACGCGACGATCCCGCCGACCAGGAGCACGACCACCGCAACAACCAGCCCGATCTTGGTCCTGCGCGACATGTCAGTTCCTCTTAGCGGAGGGAGCGGCCGACCGCGGCTTCGAGCGCTGCGATGGCTTTGTGGTAGGCATAGACCGCATTCACGTAATCGCCTTCGGCCTGCTGAACCGCGTTCTGGGCATCGGAGACCTCGAGCGCCGCGCCGGCGCCGAGACGGTAGCGGTCCTGGGCCAGGCGAAGCTGATCTCGGGCCGCCTCCCGGCTGGCGCCCTGAACTCCAATGGCTTGATAGGCCGTTTGCAGACCCAGGTAGCGCGAATGCACGTCGGTACGCACCTGGAGGCGACGCGCGCGGACCTCCTCCTCTGCGTCGTCTTCCTGCGCCCGGGCCTGCGAGAGCCGCAGCGATCGGCTGAAGCCCGTGAAGATCGGCAATGAGATCGTAAGATTGGCCCCGAACGGCTCCCCGGTGTAGGTGAAAGGAAACACACCGTTCCGGGTGAGGACCTGCTGCTCGACCGGCTCGAGCAGCGCTCCACCACCGTCGACCAGCCCTGCTGCGGAGAAGCAGTTGGGCGTCTGCCCACCGAGTGACAGACCGGTACGTACCGCGTTGTTGTACTCGCAATCGGCAGCCTGCGCTTGGCCGGCGGTGAGAGCGTTCTCCAGCAATAGATCCTGATTGGTGAATTGCTGAGTGAAGCCGCTCCATCCCGCCCGAACCGACAGGGTAGGAAGGAAGTCGGTTTTGGCTGCCCGCACGTCGAGTTGCGCGGCGTGTCCCCGGGCGCGAAGCGAACGCAAGACGGGGTTCTGGCGTTCAGAGATCGCCAGGAGACTGTCGAGCTGGAAGTTAGGGGCGGTGACCGGAAAGGAATCAGTCAGCACGATCTGGTCGATCGACACCGGGGGTTCAACTCCCATTCTCCGCAGCAAGTCCAGTTTCGCCTCATTTTCGGCCTGCACCGCCCGCAACAGCGCTACATCGGAAGTGCCTTTGGTGACTTCGGCCTGACGCACGTCGAGCAGGGTGGTCTGACCTACCCTGTGGCGGGCTTTGGCGAGGGCGAGGAAGTCTTCATTCCGCTTGACCTGCTGCCGCGCGACCGCGACCTGGGCTGCCGCCTGCAAGCCGGTCAGGTATTGGCTCGAGATGTCGGCGGTCAGCCCTACGCCGGCCGCCCCGATGTCTTCGTCGGTGGCGCGCTGGAGCGCCCGTTGCTGGCCGGGGGCGTGGAGGCTCCGGCCGCTGAGCTGCCACTGAATACCGAGGCTGTAAGCCGAGCTGAGGAAGGCGGACGTCTGGCGGGTCAGACCAGCGCCGAAGTCGAACTGGCCGGTTCCGGTGTAGCCGAAGTCGCTGCCCACGGTCAGCGAGGGAAGCAGGCTACCGTAGGCGTTCCGAACGCCCCATCTGGCCGGGCCCGCATCGTTCAGAGCCTGGCGGTAGACCGGGCTGCTGGCTCTCGCCTGGTGCAGCGCCTCGGCCAGGGACAAGCTGACCGACCGAGAGGGAGGGGTGGCCTGCGCGGAGTCTTGTGCCGACGCCACTGCGGGAATGAGGCAGCCGAGCACCAGCAGACCGGACCAACAAGTCATGAGAGAGGCCCCTTGTGGTGAGATGCGACGGGCCCAATACGCTGACCTCGCCGCAGAGGTTTCAGCTTGGGACGAAGCACGTCTTTTCTGGTTGTCGTCAACGGGTTAGAAGAAGGGCTTCGACTAGCTGCTGCCTTGCGTCAGTCCGGCGCGCGAGTCACCGCCACACGGGATCCGGGGAGCTCGAGATGCTGGATCCGGCCCTGTGCGTCGGCTACCACGGTGCCGTTGATGTCACCGCTGAGCGTCACTCGAGTCGTACCACCCTCGCCCCCAGCCTCGCGTCGAGCCACAAAGGACGCCCGGCGGCTGGTCCGGGGGAACACCCCGGTCAGGGCCTTTCCGCCCGGTGTCGCGAGATCCACAACCGCGGCATACAGGGAATAGACCCCCTCGTCGAGCAGCACGACATCAGGTCCTCCAGGGAGCTCACGTCCAGCCTCGGACCCTTTGGCTACGGTGCGGATGATCAACCGTGCACCGGAGCCGGCTGCGAGGATGACCGTGGTGCCGTTGGGGCTCTCGACGTCGAGCTGGAACTTGGCCAAGGCCGACTCCGGAGTGCGCTCGAGCGTGGCGGCGAGCTTGAGAAGCGGATTGGTGGCCGGGTATCGGGCAACCGCGGTCAGCCCCGACCCGGGCGCGCCTCTACCCCGGCCCTGCCGGAGGGTGAACTCCTCGCGGCCGGTCTCGCGGCCCTCCTGGGTGATCACCAGCTTGGTCTCCAGCGACTCCTGCGCTTCCGCCCGGGCGGCCGGCAGCAGCAGAAGCAGAACAGCGGCAGTGCGCATTGGAGCTCCGGTTACGTCAGGACCGGATCAGGCAGCGGCCGACCCGTTCGAGAATAAATCTATACAGGACCTCGCCCTTCTGGGGCGATGCGAGGCTGGGGTAGCCGACGGAGCCGGGAGACCCTGGGGGGAGGTGCCGGCTATGCCCGGGTCGGTAGCGGGAGAGCATCCCGGGGGTGAGCTCAAAGTCCTTGGCCAGGTCCATCCGTACCAGGTCGGGGGCAAGATAGAGCATCAGCGAGGTGTCGAGCTCGCCCCCCTGGACCGGGGCTGGACGCTCGAGGAGGGAGCCGAAATCGAGGCTGAAAATGTCCACCACCTGGACCGTCGCCTCGTCAGTTCTGATCGTGCTGAGCGCTTCCAGGTGCGCCTCACTCGATTGTGCGGTGAGAATGAGGAATTCCTTGACGCCTGCCCCGTCCTCCCACGACTCGATAAGTTCATTCATCACACGGTGAAGCGTGCGCCGTCTGAGGGCAGCGCCACCGGGGAAGGGGCGGGTCGCGGCATGGACGCCGTACTCCACCGTCGGGGCGCGCGGTACGGCATACACCGCTGACAGATCGTCCGCCAACCGTTCTACAATTATGCTATCACAGCCAAGCGGAAGATGGGGGCCGTGCTGCTCGGTCGTGCCCACCGGCACGATAAGCGTCGGTCGTACCCGAAGGCTCTCGCCTACCGCGACGGGGGTCATCTCTTTCAAACGCCAGGGGCGCTGGTCTTGAGTCATCGCGAGCGATCGTGGGTCGTGGTCGTTTTGGCGGCCGTCGGCGCCGCGGCTGAGTGGCTTCGGCAGCCCTCGCCCATATGGGTGTGGGTGGCTTGGGCGTGTGTGCTGGCTGGTGCCGCGGCGCTGTATCCATTCGCGGGGTGGCGCCGCCGTGCCTTGGCCGTCGCCCTGCTGGGCTTGACGCTCGGTTTGACCCTGGCCCAATGGCACCTGCGCGCCATCGAGACCCGGTGGCCCGAGGAGCGTGAACGCCGGGTGGCGTCAGCCACGGCTCGCATCGACGGCCGGCTGCGCTCGGTGAAGCACCGCGCCGACCGGCTGGCGGAGGCAGCCGTCAGGATCTCTCCGACCGACCGGGCCGCCGCGCTCCAGGCGCTGAGCCGCCTGGTGCCCGCGGGTGGACCCGAGATGAGCGTGGTGGTGTTCGACTCTGCGGGGGATCCGTGGGCCTGGGCTGGGCGTCACCGTCTACCGCCTCACAGCGAAGGAGATTCGGTCGCAGCGCGTGCGAGTGGATATTACGTCGTGCTGGAGGCGCGGCGCCACTCGCCGGACGGCAGAGCGGCAGTCGCGACGGTGCTGATCTGGGCCCACCCGGCCGTTCCCGACCGGGGCGGCAGCCTGGCCGAGCTCTTCCGGGCTCGCACCGAAGTGGGGCTGGCGGTGTACCCAGCGGGGACTGCCCCCGAGAGTCCCGACGTGTCCGACTACGCCGAGCCGACCACAGCCGGACCCCGGCTGCTGTTCAGCGTTCAGCCGATCCCGCCCGAGCAGGGACCGGCCAAGGAGCGGGCCTTCGAACGGGGCAGTCGCGCCGTCATCCTGCTCGCGCTGCTGACCTTCGCGGTGGCGATGGCTCTCGCCTCCCGTCCGGCCGAACGATTTACCCTGCTTCCGGTGTTGCTGTGGCTGATTGTCCGGGCTCCGGTGAGCGCGGCCCTCGACGTCAAGCCGCTCTTCTCTCCCGCCACTTTCTTTCGGCCGCTGCTGGGAGCGCTGTCCAGCTCCGCCGGGGTCCTGGCGCTTGCCGGCATTCTGCTCACCATGGCCGGCGTCTGGCTCTGGCGCCGCCGCCTTCCTCGGCGCTGGTACAGTGTCACGGTTGGTGTGGCCCTGTTGCTGGCTGCGCCCTATCTGATCAGTAGCCTCGGGCGCGGTATCACTCCTCCGGCCCGAGGCGTCTCTGTCGGGCTCTGGCTCATCTGGCAGCTTACCCTCCTGGTGTCGGTCTCGGCCCTGATTGTACCTGCGGCCGCCCTCTTTCGCGGCAGCGGCCCGGAGAGCCACACCCGCTGGCGCATCGTGGCGGGGGTGGGCATCGCCTTGGCGGCGGCGCTCATCGGTTTGCTGGTCTGGACGCCCAGGGGAGGTGGATGGCCTAACTGGTACACATTCATCTGGACCCCGGCACTTCTGCTCGTTACGCTGCCCGCGAGCCGTTGGGCCGCGATCAGTGGAATCGCCCTCGTTGCGGGGAGCTCGGCGGCGCTGGTTACCTGGGGCGCGGAAATGTCGGGCAGGCTACAGGTCGCGCAGCGCGACATCGCCCGGCTCGGCGCCGAGCCTGACCCGCTGGCGTTGCCGCTGCTGGAACGATTCGGCGAGCAGGTCCGGCGTGCGTCCGGTCCGACGAACGCATCGGAGATGTACGCACTCTGGCACGGCTCCTCGCTGGTCAACCAGGGGTACCCGGCGCATCTCGGTCTGTGGTCGGCCGCCGGGACGCTGCGTGACGAGCTGACCCTGGACTCGCTCGACCTGCCCCCGTCGCTGCTTTCCACCATCGTGCAGAACCTCCCAGCGGGCGACAGTAGTCGCGTGATGCAGCTGGCTCGCACCCCTGGAGTGCACTACGTGCTCGTGGTTCGTACCGGCCCCGATCAGGTCATGACGGCCGCAGTGGGACCGCGGTCGGAGCTGATCCTCCCTGGCCGGGTGGGACGCCTGCTCGACCCGTCCCGGCATCAGGCGCCGCTCTACACTCTCACTTTGTCGCCGCCGCTTACGAGCACAGGGGCGCAGGTCCGCAGCTCTCGTTGGCGCCGCGAGGGCTGGGTTCTGCGAAGCGAATTCCCGTTGGCGGTAGCCGGAGGGGTTCGCGCGGTCCACGCCGCAATCGACCTGCGTGGACCGCTGCCACTCCTGGTTCGGGGCGTGCTGGTGGTGCTGCTCGACGCCGCTGTCCTGGCCTTGCTCTGGTTTGTGGCGGAGCTGGTATCGGGCGCGCAGCCGCGGCGGCCTCGGTGGCGGAGCCTCTCCCGCTCATTCCGGGTGCGCCTCGCGGTGACGCTGGGCGCGTTCTTCATTCTGCCCGCCGTGGGGTTCGCGGCGTGGAGCTTCGCTCGCCTGGCCGATGAGGCGGAACGAAGCCGGGACCTGCTGATCACCCAGACGCTTCGGGACGCAGTGCTCACCTCGGGCGGCATTCTCGGCCGCGGCGGCCCGATGCCGGATCGCCTGCGCGAGCTAAGCCGGCGGATTGACGCCGACCTGGCGTTGTATCGCGGGGGCCGGCTGGCCGGGACCAGTACGCCGGTGCTCGAGGACCTCGGGATCGTTGGCCAGCTGATGGACCCGAGGGCATTCCGGTCGCTGGCACTGGAGGGGCAGTTCGAGGTCACCCGGGAGGGCTCGCTTCCCCAGCTCGCCGAACGAGTGGGATATCGTGTGGTCCAGCCAGGACGGGCCAGTGATATCTCAGTCCTGGCCACGCCCCAACTGGCGGACGACTCGTCCCTCGCGACCCGGCAGCTCGACCTCGCCCTGGTTCTGCTCCTCGCCACGCTCGCTGGAGTTGCCGCGGCATTGGCCGGGGCGCAGGTGGCCTCTCGAGCGCTCTCCCGGCCGGTGTCAGAGCTGCGTCGCTCCGCGCTGGCATTGGGCAAGGGCAACCCGATGCCGGTTCACTCCAGGCGTCCGCCACTCGAGTTCGAGCCGGTATTTGGCGCCTTCGAGCGGATGGCCGCCGACATCAGATCTACCCAAAGCGCACTGGAAGGAGCCAGAAGGCGCACCGCGGCTGTGCTCGCGACCGTGGCCACCGGGGTTATCGGTGTAGATCCGCGGGGCAGGGTGCTCATCGCCAATCGACAGGCGGTGGATCTCCTCGGCACTCCGCTGGAGGAGGGGGAGCCGTTCCTCCAGCGCCTCGGGGCCGAGTGGGCTCCTCTGGCCGACGCAGTGCGACGCTTCCTGGAAAACCCGGCGGTGGATGGTACCGCGGAGCTCGAAGTCGGCGGCCGCCGGCTGACGCTGCAGCTGGCCTCATTGGGGCCGGAGGTGCACGGTGTGGTCATGGCGCTCAACGACATCACCGACGTATCCCGCGCCGAACGGGTCTTGGCGTGGGGCGAGATGGCACGTCAGGTGGCGCACGAGATCAAGAATCCGCTCACGCCGATGCGCCTGGGCATGCAGCACCTTCGCCGGGTCTATCGCGATCGCAGGGGGGAGTTCGACCGCACCCTGGAGGAAACCGCGGAGCGGATTCTGGGGGAGATCGATCGGCTCGACACCATCGCCCGGGCGTTCAGCCGGTTTGCCGCTCCGGCGGACTTACATCAGCCGTTGAACCGGATCGACCTCGGTGCGATCGTCGGCGAGGTGGTACAACTCTATCGTCTGGCTGAGGAGGAGTGCGAGGTTCGGCTGGCGGTCGAGCCGGAGGCATTCGGGTCCGCCCGCTCGGATGAGGTGAAGGAAGTGGTGGTGAACCTGCTCGAGAACGCCCGAAACGCGGGCGCCAAGGTCGTACGAGTCACGGTGGGACCTGCGCTTCTCCGAGTGGAGGACGACGGCGCCGGTATTCCCGCGGAGCTACTTCCCCGGGTCTTCGAGCCACGCTTCTCCACCACGACGAGCGGGTCGGGATTGGGGCTCGCAATTGTGCGGCGGCTGGTAGAGAGCTGGGGTGGACGAGTCGAAGTGGAAAGTGAATCGGGGCGGGGAACCGGGGTGACCGTTCAGCTGCCTCAGTGAGCTACCGGAGGGACATCTTCGCGCGCTCCGCATCGGCGACGATCAGTACCTGCTCCTGAGTGCGGCCCCGGCGCAGCAGGCGCACCGCGGTTTGCATCTGGCGGTCGGAAAGGGCGCGGCGTCTGGCTTCGGCCACGGGCCCGAAAACGGTCCGGGCGATCTCGTAGCCCAGCTGCTCGTCCACGTACCCGCTCGCGATATAGAACGTGTCGTGCCCGATCTCCAAGCCATTCTCCTTCAACCGCCCGAACACGTCATCCCGCATCTCGCGAGTGATTCGAAATGATTCCGACGGCGGAGGCCGGACCTTCTTCACGTCGGCGGCGTACTGCGATAGCACCGCGCGGAACACGCTCAAGTCTTCGCCGAGGGCGCTCAGAAGGGTGCGTTCGGCGTCGGAGCGGGGCAGGCCGCGTACCGGAAGATCGGGGAGAATGCCGCTCGCGTCGTGGATGGGGCGCCCGGCGGCGGTCCGAAACACCCTCGGCAGCTGGGACGGCGTGCGATTGCCTATCGCGCCCTCGGCGTCGGCCTTGGGCCGCTGCACGGTGCGACCGCTGGGCGTGTACCATCGCGCCGTGGTGAGCTTGAGGGCGATTTCCTCGCCAAGAGGGTAGGTCGTCTGGAGGACCCCCTTGCCGAAGCTCGGCGTTCCCAGAATCACGGCACGATCGTGGTCCTGCAGGGCTCCGGCGATCAGCTCGGCCGAGCTGGCGGTTCCCTGGTTGATGAGGAGGGCAACCTTGAGACCTCTCCAGGCTCCGGACGTCCCGGCCAGATAGACTTTCGAGTGCTGCGAGGACCGCCCCCGAGAAACCGCTACCGTGTCGCCAGGCTTGAGAAACAGGCTCGCGACCCGGACGCCTTCGTTGATGAGTCCACCCGGATCGCCCCGTAGATCCAGGACCAGCGAGGTCATGCCGTCTCCGACCAGCCGGTCCACCACCTGGCGCAACTCGTTGGCGGCACCCTCGCTGATCCGGCGGAGCTCGACGTAGCCGACGCCGCTGCCGAGCAGGATGCCCTGGGACGTAGCGGGAACGTGGACCACCGTTCTGGTCAGCCGCCGAACTACCGCGGAGTCGGATCCCTTCGGACGGACTATGACGGTGACGATTGGGCCGGAACCTCCCGACAATGCCTCTTCCAGGCGGCGCGCTGACCACCCCCTGGTGCTCTTCCCATCGATGCTCAGAACCTCGTCACCCGGTCCGAATGCGCCGCGCGCGTCCCCAGCGGCGGCCTCGGAGGTGGACCCCACATCGACTTCGGTTCCCGACATCTGTCGCTGGTACTGGCGATAGCTCTCGCGGGTCAGCAGCTCGGCATAGGGATCCCGCAACGAGGCGACCAGGGTTCTCGCGGCGGTCTGGTAGAGGTCTCCCTCTCCCATGGAGTCGATGTAATTGCTGTGGATTGAGGCGACGACATTCTCGAACAAGCGGGCCTGCTGGTAGACGCTCCCGTCAGGGGCCGCCTTTCGGCGGAGCAGCCAGCCTCCACTGATGATCGCGAGCACGAGGATGGCAACCAGGCCGCCCCAGCGTGCTCTGCGTACTCTAGTAGAAGGTCTCACCATGGCGAGTAGCTCCCGCGAAATGCCAGAAGATCTGCCGGATGCATACCCCTCGGGAAGGGGACACAGTCCGCGACTACAGTTACAGGATGGGGCAGCAAGATGAGGGCCGCCCAGCCGGCGGGGGCATGCCGTACGGTTCAGTTTCCCCTTGGATTCCCCGGGTCGGAAGTCAGGGTGGAGTCGCGCCATACGGCCGCGGAAGCCACGTGGCAGGCGCTGACGAATACTTCCGCCGGATGGCTGCCCCGCTGGAGGAGCGCATGCAGCATCTCATGGCGCACCAGCCACTCCTGTCCGAGCGCATTGGCGGGGAGGTAGACCCGGTTGCCTTGCCGGACCCACCAGGCGTGGGCCATCTCCCCGGCCAGGTCGATCGCTCCGGACGGAGCGTCCACCGCGTAAAAACTCACGTCGGTCATTTTGCCTTGACGGCCCGAACATGCAACCGTCTTGTCCCACCATTCCTGATACAGTCCCAGCGTGGGGACAGCCCAGGAGCGTGCGAGGGGCGCTAGTGGCGCACCGGCGGCGCGTGGAGCGGCGCAGGCGCTCAACCCCAGCAAGAGGACGACGCAGAACAACCTACCCATGTAAGACTCCGGATTTGAAACGCGAAGGGGGCGGTGGGCCGGGGGGATTCCGCCACCTTCGGCGCCGGGAGACCGGCGTTGGGTCCGAATCTGCTGCAGGATTCGGTCCACTTTTGCGTGGGTCGGGTACCGACCCTTCAATCGGGCCTGAATAGGTTGCGAGCCCCAGCCCGGAGCCCACCCGATGCTTGCCAGAATCCGCTCCGCCGCCGTCCTCGGGATCGATGCCTACCCGGTGGATGTCGAGGTCGACATCACCAATGGACTTCCCTCGTTCTCCACCGTTGGTCTGCCGCACGGCGCGGTAAAGGAGGGACGGGAGCGGGTAAGCGCCGCCCTGGCCAACGCGGGATTCTCCTTTCCTCTGCGCCGTATCACCGTGAACCTGGCGCCCGCGGATATCCGGAAGGATGGCTCGGCGTTCGATCTGCCGATCGCGCTCGGCATACTGGTGGCCAGCGGGCAGCTGCCGGAGGAGAGGCTGCGCGATCACGTCGTGATCGGTGAGGTGGGCCTCGAAGGAGACCTGCGACCGGTGCGCGGGGCGCTCTCTATGGCCCTTGCTGCGCGAACCGCACGCTATCGAGGCGTGCTGCTCCCCCATGCCAACCTCCCCGAGGCATCAGTCGTCGAGGGACTCGACGTGTGCGGCGCCCGCACACTGCTCGAAGTCTGCGGTCACCTGTGCGGCACCGAATCGATTGCTCCGACCCGCGTCGATATCCCGGCGCTGATGGCCGATCCCGGATTCAGCGATGTGGACTTCGCCGATGTCAGGAGCCAGGCTGCGGCCAAGCGCGCGCTCGAGGTGGCCGCCGCCGGCGGCCACAACATCCTGATGATCGGACCACCGGGTGCCGGCAAGACCATGCTGGCGCGGCGGTTGCCCACGATTCTGCCTTCCATGGGTCTGGACGAGGCCCTCGAGACCACCAAGATCCACAGCGTCGCGGGCACCCTACCGGCCGGGCAATCGCTCCTCACCCAGCGACCGTTCCGTTCCCCGCATCACACCATCAGCGACGCCGGCCTGATCGGAGGCGGCTCGTCGCCCCGCCCGGGCGAGGTGAGTCTGGCTCATGGCGGAGTGCTCTTCCTCGATGAGCTGCCCGAGTTCCGCCGGAACGTGCTGGAGGTGCTGCGGCAGCCGCTGGAGGATGGTGTCGTGACTCTGAGCCGTGCGGCCATGAGCCTCACCTATCCCGCCCGGTTCATGCTCGCCGCGGCCATGAACCCGTGTCCCTGCGGCTATCTTGGCGATCCGCTCCATGCCTGCAGCTGTGGACCCCTGGCCATCGAGCGATACCGCTCTCGAATTTCGGGGCCACTGCTCGACCGCATCGACATTCACCTCGAGGTCCCCGCGGTCGCGTACGGCGATCTGGCCGGCGAACAGTCGGGGGAAACCAGCGGCACCATCCGGAGCAGGGTCGAGCAAGCGCGGGCGGTGCAGCGAACGCGGTTTCGAGATCAGCGCGGGGTCTACGCCAATGCGCACATGAGCGCCCGGGATCTGCGCCGCCACTGCCGGCTCAGCGTGCCGGTCGAAGCGGTACTCCGTCAGGCGGTGACGCGGCTCAGCCTTTCAGCACGGGCCTATCACCGGGTGCTCAAGATCGCGCGAACCATAGCCGACCTGGCCGGGGCAGCCGAAATCACGACGGCCCACGTCAGCGAGGCGATTCAGTATCGAAGCCTGGATCGGAAACAGGAATTTGCATGATTGGCCGGGGCGACACAACTGCCCAGATGGGCTATAGGCTATAGGCTATAGGCTATAGGCTATGGGCTGTGGGCTATGGGCTATGGGTTATTAGCTATTAGCTATTAGCTACCCCTGTCCCAGGAAGAGGCATAGTCCCCCGCCCCCTTAGTTACCTCGTAAAGCTGTTGCTGCTGGCTGCGGTGTATTACGGTGCGGCCCGGCTTGGCC
>DATMDQ010000051.1:0-5859 GCA_035557715.1 Gemmatimonadales bacterium | reverse complement strand
GACCGTGGTGTCCAGAAGATCGTCCGCGATCCTGGCGAAATCGCCACGGGGAAGCAGCGTGGTCTGAGGGTAGTGCTCCGAACCACACCCGGCCAGCAGCAGCGTAAGCAGGCACAGTGCGGCGACCGACCGGAACGAGCGGGAGCCAGCGGTCCTGAGGAGCATTACGCGTTGATCCCGTTGGATAAGAAGCCGCTCGGACGAGGGGAACCCATTAGCGCACCGCACTTTACTGTCCCACTTCACGAGTGTCAAGGAACTCCGTGCTCTCCCCATCAGTGAATAACCTGGTCGAAAGGCAGCGCGTTGGGTACCGGGTAACTGAAATGCCACCACTCCTTGTCGTAGTTGATAAAGCCCTCCGACTCCATCACCCGCACCAGAATCTGGCGATAGCGGAGTGGGCGGCCCGTTGCATTAGCCGTGTGGGCCGCCTCAGAAAACGTATCGAACGGTGTCCCCATATCCAGTGGGGTTCCACTGGCAGGATCCACCAGCGTGAGATCGACCGCGACACCCTGATTGTGCCGGCTCCTCCGGGCGATGTAGCCATCGAGCAGATCCCCCCGGCCGGTGCGCTCTGCCCAGTCCACCATGGCAAGGGTGGCCCGTACCGGCCGGTATCCATCGAAGACAAGGAGGCCAAGCCCACCGGTGCGGAGCCGAGCCTGCACCCGGCCCAGCGCTGCTGCCACCTCGCGGCGCAAAAGAGCCCGGGGTGCATCGTAGCCCGGGAGCGGTGAGCCGGTGAAGTTGTTCGCGCCGGCATAGCGGGCGTCCACCTGAATGGTGGAGTCGGCCGATCGCACATCCACCAGCAGCGACTCCGCCGCCGCATCGGTGCCGGGGTCCAGTGGAGGAGTGTTGATCGCGGAGGCTGTGTCGGGGACTTGGGGCGAAGCCTGCCGTTGTCCGCAGGCCCCGAGCATCAGGCTGGCCAGAGCCAGGAGCATGAACGCCGTATCGCTGGGTATCATGGGCAACCAATATATATTAAGACGTTAGATAACATGGCCTTACGGAAAGCCGCTATTCCGCCCGCCGGTCCGTCGGAGTATCTTTAGCCAGAACCTTCCTCCAAAGCCTGGAGATTTCCTTCTCCGGGCCGTCCTTTTTGCGCTACGGTAGTGAACATGATCCGTGAGATGCGGGAAAAGCTGGGGCGAGAAATCGACCAGCTCAGCCATGAATTGAACATTCTCCTACCACAAGCCATCGCCCAGGCCGTGGAGCTCGGCGATCTTCGGGAGAACTCGGAGTACAAGGCCGCGCTCGAGCGTCAGCAGTTCGTCCAGGCTCGACTGGGACAACTGCACCAGCGGCTGAACCAGCTCAGCCAGCTCGCGAACACCGAGGCACCGACCGACAAGGTCGGCCTTGGGTCTCGAGTGACGGTACTCGACCTGGACACCAACGGCACCGACGTCTACATGGTGGTGTTGGCCGAGATGATGGACATCGACGATGGCCACATCTCGCTCGCCTCACCGCTGGGCAGGGCCTTGGGAGGAAAGAAGGTTGGCGAGGAAGTCAGCCTCCGGTTGCCCACGGCCAATCGCCGGCTCCGGATCACCGACCTGGTGACGGTGCACCAGACCGACGACGCGGAGCCCAGACCCGGCACCGGGGAAAAAGCGACCAAGGGCAACGGCAAGCGGTAATGGAATTCCCCAAGAGGTTGATGGTCGTGGGGGACCGGGTCCTGATCACTCCGGAGGACGGAGATGAACGGACCCGGGTGGGACTGTATCTCCCCGCCACCGCCATCGACGCTCAGCAGGTTCAGACCGGCCTGATCGTGGCTACCGGTCCCGGAACGCCGGTGGCCGACCTGAGTAGCCTCGATGAGGAGCCCTGGAAGGTGGACACCCGGGAAACCAAGACTCGCGGCATGCAGGCCCGGGTCGGCGATCATGCGATCTTTTTCCGCAAGGCGGCGGTCGAGATCACCTTCGAGGATAAGAAATATCTCGTGGTGCCGCAGGCAGCGATTCTGGTGCTGGTGCGGGATGACTTGCCGATCTGAAAGAGCAGTGAGAAGTGAGAAGTGTGCTACTTCCTCTACATCGCCAGTCCGCTGACCTTGAGCGAGGTGCGGTCGATGCTGCCCGCCGGGCTCACGGCGGACCTGGCTTCCTTCCCCGATCAGCAGACCCTGAAAGCGCTGCATCCTCCAGCCCAAACGGTCGCGCGCATTCTGGCGGGACGATGTTCCTGCGATCTGATTCGGCCGCGACTGGATGAGCCTCGAGAGGACGAGCGCCACCTCCGGGAGCGCTGCCGCAAGCTGAGCGTCGCCCGGCCGCTCGTGATCCAGGCGCTGGAGCGTCACCGGCAACGTTCCAGGCCGATCTTGTCGGACCCGGCTGAAGCGTTGTCGAGGTTCGTCGCCGAGCATGCCAGGAACGCCGGCCCCTGCCTTTACCATCTCCAGTTCTCGCCCGAGGCGGGTCCGCTCTCCAACCTGGGCGAAGCCCGACGCCTCACCGTTGCTCAGGTGACGGCAGACCCCCATGGTTGGCTCCCTGAGGCAGCACCCACCTTCGTCAGCCGCTGACCCAAGTCCTTACCACTGCGTCGTGTCTGTTGGTGCGGGCTGGAGGAGCTTGTCAAGCATGATCCGTTGGTTAGCGTACGAGCGATGACCAATTTCGCGGTCCCTGCTCTGGAGCACCGGAACGGTAGGTTCGCCGGTGCCGGCGGACTCCAGCTGTACTACCAGGCCTGGCTGCCGGCTGCCGGCCTGCCGAAGAAGGCCGTCCTGATCAACCTGCACGGCCTCGGCGACCATAGCGGTCTCTACCCGACCCTGGCGAACCACTTTCCGGTCCGCGGGATCGCGCTCTATGCCTACGACATGCGGGGCAACGGACGCTCCCCCGGCCAGCGCGCGTATCTCCGAGGCTGGCATGAGTACCGAGGCGACCTGCACGCGTTTGTGGACCGGGTGCGGAAGTGGGAGGGGGACCTCCCCCTCTTTATCCTGGGGAACAGTCTCGGAGGTCTGGTAGTCCTCGACTACGCACTGCATTACCCTGCCGGACTGCGCGGGGTGATGGCGGCGGCACCGCCCCTGGGCGAGCTGGGGGTGCCCCCGTTCCTCATGACTCTGGGACGCATCATGTCCTGGATCTGGCCCCGCTTTTCTCTCGAGGTGGGAATGGACCTCTCGGGTCTGGCACGCGATCCGGCTGTGGCGGACACCATCCTGTCGGACCCGCTGTTTCACCGGCGGGGAACCGCCAGGCTTTCCACCGAGGTCACCGCTGCGATCCAGCGGGTGCAGGCTCGCGCCGAAACGTTTTCCGTTCCCCTGCTGATTCTCCATGGCTCGGCCGACCGCATGGTGCCTCCGGATGGCAGCCGCCGTTTTTTCAGCCGGGTGGAGCAGACCGACCGGGAGCTCCGGGAGTATCCGGGGGCCTACCACGGTCTCTTTGCGGACATGGGCCATGAGGAAGTACTGAAGGACACGGAGACATGGATCGAAGGCCACCTGCCGGCCAGGCCACGGTGACCCAGGCTTCGCGCCGGCGCGTCAGTTCGCTTTTTGTGCGCGCGTTGCGCCTGCGCTGCCCTCACTGCGGAGGCAGGCCGGTCTTCGTTACCTGGTCGCGGCTGGTGCCGAACTGCCCGGTGTGTGGTCTGAGTTTCGAGCGGGGAGAGGAGGGGTACTGGCTGGGCGCGTACTTCTTCAATCTCATGGCGGTGGAGACCGTCTTTAGCGTGTGGGTGGTCGGATTTCTGCTGTGGACCTGGCCCTCTCCGCCATGGGAGCTCTTTCAGGCCACTACCGTCGTGCTCATGCTGGTGGTCCCCTTCGCCTTCTTCCCCTTCTCCAAGACACTGTTCCTGGCATTCGACCTCTGGATTCGCCCGCCTGGCGAGGACGACTTCATCCTGCCACACGAAGAGGTCCGGGTGACGTGGCGCAAGCACTCTTGATGCTACCCTGATCACCCACCACCACGCCCGCGATGAACGAAGGATTCGACTCGGTCACCGGCGAGTGGCGTCCAACATCGGCAGGTAGACCCGCCACGGCCCCACGGCGTCGGTGTACTGTCGCCCCATCACCCGAGCGATCTGGGCGATATGACTCAGGTCGTGTGCCACCCAGGTGGCCAGCAGCTCTCCCAGGGTGCAGGGTCCGAGCTCTGGGTGCCGGCCACGTCGATCGAGATCATCGACGGCGAGTCCGAGCGACTCGAGCCGGATCAGATTCGCGGCTCGAAGCCCGGCGAAGGTGTCCAGCAGCTCAGGAAGAGCCTTGCCACGCGAGGCCTCGAACTGCGCGAAGCGGTCGAACGGAATAAATGGTTGGCTCTCGCCGTGGGCGAGCAGGATCTCGGTACGGACAATCCAATCGGTGCGCTCACCGTGTATCAGGTGGCCAACGATGTCGAACGGGCTCCAGCTGTCCGGCCCCTCTGTTGCCCTGATCCAGGACTCCGGAAGGTCCGCCAGCAGACTGCGGAGGACCGCCGGAGTCCGGCTCAGGACGGGAATCGCATCTTCGAAGGCAAAGTTCACGCTTCTGAAGTTGGCTCCTTAGTCGGTCCGTCTCAACTCCATCCGGCGATCTTCTTGACGCGGTTTTTGTTCGGTGTATATTCGGTTATGGGTACCGAATAAACCCCGAATCAAGGTGTCCTGTGTTTTTCCCTCCCCGTCCCACTCCCTCGCCTGACCGGGCGATTCCTTGCCCTTCTAGCGGACTGGACGGGCGGACCGAAGGAGAGCAGGTTCGTTCCGGCGTTGGCCAACCCATTCGCGAAGCCTGCCCTGAGTTCGATCGAAGAGTTCAGGGCCAGCCCACTATATACCGGCCGAGCGCCGCCCATCTGTTTCGGGCCTGCCCCGACTGTGCCGGACCGATCGTGCATTCTTCCGGCTGCATCAGCTGCACCCAGTGCGGGTGGGGGCGGTGCGGGTGAAGGGCGGGCGGACGGACGGACAGGCGGTCCCTCAATTGGACCTTCTGCCCCGCCGCCCCGCTGCCCCGCCTCGCGGCCTTCCCGTCCTCGACGAGCGCAACCGCGGCACCCGGTTCATCGGCCTGTCGGTCAACTCGGTGCTCAACACACCCGCTTCCACCGGCATGGGGTTCTGGTCGATCAATCCCTATGTCGGTTGCGAGTTCGGCTGCACCTACTGCTACGCCAGGGATACGCATCGGTGGACGGTGGAGAGGGCGGTCGGGCGGTCGGGCGGACGGGCGGACGGGCGGACAGACGTCAGGGCGATAGAAGCAGATGCGAAGACTTCGGGCCTTACCGTCCTACCGCCGTACCGTCCTTCCGCCTTACCGCCCGAAGAGGCCTTCGAGAAAGAGATCCTGGTCAAAACCGACGTCGCCGAGGTGCTCTCGCGGACGCTCAATCCCGCCAAGCTCGCCGGCCACTCGCTGGTGATCGGCACCGCCACCGATCCCTACCAGCCGGCCGAACGGCAGTTCTGGCTCACCCGCGGGATCCTGGAAGTGCTGCGCTCCTATCATGGACTCTCGATCGGCATCATCACCAAGTCCTCGCTCGTGACCCGGGATCTCGACATTCTCCAGGCGCTCTCGGCCCACCACGATGTCACCGTCAACATCTCTCTTGCTACCGCAGACGCCCGGCTCGCACGGCTACTCGAGCTGCGTTCACCGATTCCAGCGGCAAGGCTGCGCGCGCTCCGGCGGCTGATCGAGAATGGCATCCATGCGGGACTCCTGGTGGCGCCGATCATCCCGGGAGTGACGGACGACTGGGCAGGACTGGCTCGGCTGATGGAAGCAGCGAAGGAGGCGGGCGCCCGCTATGTGGTCGGGTCGGCGCTCCGGCTCGGTCCCGCAGCGCGGCACCGCTTCCTTCC
>DATMDQ010000050.1:0-8034 GCA_035557715.1 Gemmatimonadales bacterium | reverse complement strand
GCCGGCGAACTTCTGGTGCATCTTGGTGGAGGGATAACCGCCGGGCGCCTCATCTTCCTCGTTCTGCAGATCCGCCAGGGCGTCGATTCCGCTGTTCAGGAACTTCTTGAGACCCTTTTCGAGCGCCATCCCGGCCGTGCGGAAGTTGAACAGGGTCGAGAACTGAAGGGTAAAGCCGAGCTCGCCCAACTGTTTGTTGGTGATCAGGGTGCCGGCCTTCTTGGCCTTCCCGAAGTAGAGTGAGGGCGAAAGGTTGAAGCCGAGCATCTGGTCGGGGTAGTACTTACGCACCCCTTCGGCGAATTCCTGGGGCTGGTCAATCTCGGTGTTGTTGAATTCGGGCCAGATCACGTCCACACCCAGCTCCGCGGCTTCCCACGCATCCTCAACCGCCATCTGCACTCCGCCCGGCTCCTGGTCCGGTAACGCGCCGTCGATCGAGTCAGTCCGGGCGATGGTGACCACCTTCACCCCGGTGGCCTGCGACGCTGCCTTGATCGCCTTGAGCTTGGCCAGCCAGTCCTTCCGCGGTACCAGCACCTTGTTCCGCTTCTGCTTGCCGACGTTCACGATGTGCCCGCAGGTGCGATTGGCGGGATCCTGATTTTCCAGGTGCACCCCGCCGGCCCGGGCCCGGATCAGCTCGACCGCGAGGGTGAAGGTCTGGGTGGGACCGCCGAAGCCGGCTTCCATGTCCACGAACGCGGGCGGCGCCTCCAGTACCTCTTTGCCGTCGGTGTCGTAGTAGTGGGTGTTCCGCGCACCCTCGATCCCCATCCACATCTCGTGGACCAGCTTGACCATGTCGTGGGAGGCGTAGACCCCAATGTCGGGGAACATGCTCTTGGTGGCGGCGAGCTGCCACCCGCTGCCATAGAGGGCCTTGAATCCCAGGCGGGTCATGATCGCCGCGGTAAACGCATCGTAGGCGCCAGCCGTGTGCAGGAATGACTTCCGCGCCCGGGCCTCGTGAAGCAGGCGGCGCAGCTTGTCGGCGGGCTCCTCGGTCTCGGGTGGGGCAAAAAGCTTCGAAATCCCATCGGCGGGGTAGGCCGCATGGGCAGATACGGGTCGGCTCGCAGTCGCCATCGAAGGGTCTCCTTGGGGTGCGGCAGCCACTTTGTGAAACTATTCACATGATAACGTGCGAGCCCGCATCGCGCTAGAGCGACGGTTCTTGCACGCGCCGGGATCTCCGGATCTGAAGGTCACCGGGTGACAAAGTAGACCTGGTCCAGATCCGACGGGTGCTCGGCCCTCACCAGACGGCCGCCCAAGGATTGGACCAGGTGGGCTACTTCCGGCTCGGGCATGGCTCGCATGGCCATCGGGGTCAGCTTCAGGGGGCCGAGGAGTAGGCGCTCACTCACTCCCAGTCCGCGTAACAGCGCGTACACGCGACGGCGCGGCTGCATCCGATTAAGCAAGCCGATCCTGCTCGGCAGCTGGAAGACGAGCAGCCCTCCCGGCTTCAGCATCCGAATGAAATCGCGCAAGTAAGATTCCACCAAGGCCCGGGAGGGAAGGTGCTGGAGTACGAATCTGGAGTAGATCAGGTCGACCGATGCGCTGTCAAAGGCCTGGAGGTCTCCCGCCGTGTTCAGGATGAAGCGGCATCGTGAGCAATCGCGGTTCCACTCGCGGGCTTGAGCCAGCATGGGCTCGGAGATGTCGACTCCCGTGTAGGCCTCGAAGTGTGATGCCAGGGGACGCGCCATGCGGCCCACCCCACAGCCGAAGTCCAGCGCGGCGGCTCGCTGATGGGGGAGCCCCAGCTCATCGGCGGACTTCATCAGCGCGGCAATCTCCCGCTCGCCGGTCGCAAAGAATTCTGCCGGATCCCACAGGCCGTGGCGCCGGGCGGGGTCGTTGAGGACCGCCCAGAATGGATCGACCCTGCCCAGATCTTCCCAGGCTCGCCGGTGTTTTGGAAGCGACGTCACTGGGGCACGGGGCGGAGTGCACCTGACCGGGTGGCTCGATTCATATGCTCTCGTTGCGGGTGTAAGGAGTCTCAGGCTACGCAACCGCCATCCGTGTTGCAAGAGCAGGGTTGGGTCGCGATATGCTGCCGGGGGCGGCTCCTGTTAAGTTCCCGGCCATCGTGGAGACCCCTGGACCGATGTTCATCACCAAGCCCTTCGTCACGGGGCGGCGCATCAGGTTCGCCCTGGTGGGCTGCGGGCGTATCTCGGAAAACCACTTCGCCGCCATCGAGAAGCATGCCGACCGGGCCGAGCTTGTCGGGGTCTGCGATGTGGATGCGGCGGCGCTGGCCCGGGCCGAGGCTCGCACTGGAGCGCCCACCTTCCGGAGCCTGGAGACTCTGCTTGCGGGGACCGCCGCGGACATCGTCATCCTGGCTACTCCGAGCGGCCTCCACGCCGAGCAGGCGATTCAGGTTGCGGGGGCAGGTCGGCACGTCATGACTGAAAAACCCATGGCGACCCGCTGGCAGGACGGAAAGCGCATGGTCCACGCTTGCGACCAGGCTGGGGTCCATCTCTTCGTGGTGAAGCAGAACCGCCGGAACGCCACGCTCCAGCTGCTCAAGCGGGCGGTGGAAAAGGGACGGTTCGGCCGGATCTACATGGTCACCATCAACGTCTTCTGGAGCCGGCCGCAATCTTACTACGATAGCGCGCCCTGGCGGGGAACCTGGGAGTTCGATGGTGGGGCGTTCATGAACCAGGCGAGCCACTATGTGGACCTGCTCGACTGGCTGATCGGCCCGGTCGAGAGCGTCCAGGCTTACACTGCCACCCTGGAACGAAATATCCAGGTCGAGGATACCGGGGTCGTCAGCGTGCGGTGGCGCACCGGCGCGCTGGGCTCCATGAACGTCACCATGTTGACTTACCCCAAGAACCTCGAGGGCTCGATCACTATCATCGGAGAAAAAGGGACGGTGCGGGTTGGTGGCGTGGCGGTCAACCGGATCGACCACTGGGAGTTTGCCGATAACGACCCGGACGACGCCAAGGTCGAACAGGCCAGCTACGAAACCACCTCGGTGTATGGCTATGGCCATCCTCTCTATTACGACAACGTGATCAAGTCCCTCAGGGGCGAGGCGATGCCGGATACCGATGGCCGGGAGGGGCTCCACTCGCTCGAGATCCTGATCGCCACCTATCAATCCGCCCGTGACGGCCGGCGGGTGGCTCTGCCGCTGGAGTACTAACCCAGCTCCAGCCCGGCACGCCGGTCCTCACCGTCCGCTCCCTCACTCGCAGGTCTTCACCGAAACGTCGCACGCTGGATGTTGCGAACGTGTCCTTCTGACCCGGGTTTGCGCCGATTTCTGATTGCAGACCTTGCTTTCGATGATCGGCGCGCCTACTCATGAAAGGCTCTAGGCTTGCGGCTGCCTTTGATTTAGCTATGTTCGCCGTGGCGTCTAACTGGTGGCGCACGATTTGCTTAGAGGCCGCTCATCGGGGCGAAGATTAGCCCCAATCGGCGCCGCTGGCGGTGACAAGCCAGAGAAACCCGCGAGTGTAATGGAGATCCTCCCCTTGGGATTGCATCCATGTCTGCGGTAGGCCAGCCCTCACTCGAGCCCCGCTTTCCGAGCTCTCCGGCCGCAAAAGAGGTCGCGGTCAGCGCGAGCGCGGTCCCCTTAGATCCCAAACCCATCAAGACGGCTGTGGAGCGACTCGCCCTCACCCGGCGCGCTCCGCAGATCATGCGGCGGCACCTGGTACGCACGGCGGTCCGAGTCTCGGTACTGGTGGCGGGCGATACAGTGGCGCTCCTCCTCCTCGGTGTCGCTCTTGATGGCGTGCGGGATGTCGGGTGGTTCGGCCCAGCCACCAGCGTGGTTGTTAATCGAATCATCCCGCAGGGCGCCCTTCCGCTGGTGCAGCTGTTGCCCGCAATTCTGCTCGGACTCATTGCGCTCGACACCTATGGAGCCAGTGACCGCCGCCGCGATTCCGGACGCCTGGTGGCCGGGGCCACATTGGGACTGGCTCTGCCGTTCTGGGGCCACCTCTGGAACCACTTTACACCGCTCGCTCTCCCCGGGTTCATTCTGCTGGCCGGGGTGATCGGCATGACGCTCATTGCCGAGCGCCACCTGATCGACCATATGGTCAGGACTCTCTGGCCCATCGGTCCTGGCGCCGCCCGGGCCCTGCTCATCGGACGCCCGGAGCATACCCGGAAGGCGTTGGAGCATCCCTTGCTTGCCGATGCCAGGGAGTTTGCCTTCGGCGGGATCTTTGATCTCGAGGATCTGGGACTGAGGTCTGGGAGCGGGTTCAGCCGGCTCTGCCAGACCATCAAGCGGTACCGGGCGGATACGCTCGTGCTCAGTGGTCCGCTGGACGACGAAAAGCTGGCCCTTGTGATCGAGGCGGCGGGGGCGGCGGGTTGCCAGCTCTACGCTTTGCCCCGCGCTTTCGCTCTCGGTGGGGTGGAATCGCAGACGGTATGGCGCCGGGGCGCTCCCCTGGTCGCCCTCAACCGGCCGGGACTTCGCGGCCGCCAGCTATTGGTCAAGCGCTCCCTGGATCTGGTGGTTTCCGGGTTGGGCATGACGTTGATGAGTCCTATTTTCGTGATCGTCGCAGCCGCGGTCTACATCTCGTCACCCGGCCCGATCTTCTTCCGCCAGACCCGGGTTGGTCTTGGTGGAAAGTTCTTCAAGATCACCAAATTCCGCAGCATGGTACATGATGCGGAGGCGTTGCTGGACGATCTCACCCCACAGAGCCTGTACAGCGACCGCCGGCTCTTCAAGGTCAAGGACGATCCCCGGGTGACCCGGCTGGGCAACTTCCTTCGGCGGACGAGTCTGGATGAGCTGCCCCAACTTTGGAATGCCTTCGTCGGCAATATGTCGCTGGTAGGTCCGCGCCCGCCGCTGCCGAGCGAAGTGGATCTGTACGAGGAGCACCATTACACCCGTTTCGACGTCAAGCCGGGTATTACCGGACCGTGGCAGGTGAATGGACGCAATACCATCACCGACTTCGAAGAAGTGATCCGGCTGGAGACTGACTATATTCGCGAGTGGACCATCTGGAAGGACCTGGGAATCCTGCTGAGAACCGTTCCTGTCGTAGTCTTGATGCGCGGGGCACACTAGCGAGACCTCGCGGCCTTGTACCCTACCTCAGCCGCCCCGTTCGAAAGCGATCCAAGGCCCATTCTACCACACCAGTAAACTCACGACGGAAGCGTTCCGGGGCAAAGCGCAGTGCGTTCTCCCGACACGCTGCCGGGCTGATCCTCGTGGATTCGCGCTCGAACTCCTCGACCGCACCAATAACTGATGAAGACGACTGCTCGTTGAAGTAGATGCCGGTCGGATGGGGCGAGTCGAGTCCGCGGACGGTTTCAAGCACCCCACCTCGGCCATACGCGATGACCGGAGTTCCGCAGGCCTGCGCTTCCAGGGGGGCGATCCCGAAGTCTTCCTCGGCCGCAAACACAAAGGCCCGGGCGCGGCGGAGGTGATCGCGGAGAACCTCGAAGGGCTGATGGCCAAGGAAGGTTACGTTGGACCCCGCGCGACCTCGAATGCGCCGTTGCTCGGGTCCGTCGCCGATCACGACCAGGCGCCGCTCCGGCATGGCGGCGAACGCGTCCACGATGACATCCATCCGCTTGTACGGCACAATACGAGATGCAGTAACGTAGAAGTCCTCTCGGCTCCCCCCCGGCGTCAGGTTCTCCACGTCCACCGGCGGGTAGATCACCGTCGACTCCCTCCGATACGAATTCCAGATCCGCTGGGCGATGAAGTTCGAGATGGCGATGAACCGATCTACGCTATCAGCAGTGCGGGCGTCCCACGAACGCATGCGCTGCAGCAGCCAGCGGGCGGCCATCCCTTTGGCGCCGCGATCCAGGCCGGTCTCTCGCAGGTACTGATCTTTCAAGTCCCAGGCATACCGCATCGGCGAGTAACACATGCAGATGTGCAGCTGATCCTCGCGGGTCGGAACACCCTTCGCCACGGCGTGCGAGCTGGAAATGACGAGGTCGTAGGCGGAGAGATCGAACAGCTGAACGGCGACGGGCATGAGCGGGAGGTAGCTGCGGTAGTGCTTCCTCGCTCCAGGCATTCGCTGGAGAAATGACGTCCGGACCTGCCGGCCGTCCAGGAACTGCCGCTCACCGTCCGGCAGGAATTCGATGAGGCTGAACAGGTCGGCATGGGGATAGACCGCAAGCATCTCCTCGAGCACTCGCTCCGCCCCGGCATAGGTCACCAGCCAGTCGTGGACGATAGCGATCTTCATGTATTGAGCACCCGGTCGAAGATGGCCAGGGTTCTCTGGGCCGACCGCTCCCAGCTGAATTGGCGGGCGCGCTCCAGCCCCCGGCCCCGGAGTGTCTCCCGAAACGCCGGCTCCTCGAGAACGCGCATGATCGTTGAGGCGATGCTCCCTGAATCGAGGGGATTGCAGTAGGCGGCGGCGTCACCGCAGATCTCAGGCAGAGCGGCCACCTGTGAAACTATCGCGGGGCGTCCGCACGCCATTGCCTCCAGGGGAGGCAATCCGAATCCCTCATAGAGCGAGGGCAGCAACAATGCCTCCGCATGAGAGACGTATTGCATGAGTTGTTCCTGCGGCACGGACCCAAGCATCTGAACCCGGGGGGAGAGCTGCTCGGCCGCAGATCTTACCGTCCGGTCCCCGTTCAGAAATCCCTCCTCCTTGCCCAGAATCAAGAGGTCGCAAGAGACCCGCGGGGCCACCTGGCCAAAGGCTTCCAACATGCGACCCAGATTCTTGTGTGGCTTGATGTTCCCTACATACAGCAGGTAAGGCCGGGGATGCGGCGAGGCAAGCGGCGGTACAACGAACCACCGGTCGTCTACTCCACTGTGCACCACCTCAGGCTTGACTTCGCGGGTGCCGACCAGTCGCTCGAACTCAGTCCGGGTGAAGTCGGACACCGCAATGATGGCGTCGGCTCGGTTGGCAACCTGGCGGAACATGAAGGCTGCATATGCGCGTCGGTGAGCGCCGGAAACGAACTCCGGCATGGCAAGATGTGCCAGGTCGTGAACCGTGACCACCAGCCGGCCCCTCCAGCCGAGGGGAATGTTGTAATGCGGAGACCAGAAGGCGGCGCTTCCAGCCGGTATGGCCCAGGGCAGCGCGATCTGCTCGCTTATGGAATAGATCGGCACCGTGAGGTCCACGACCCGAACATTCGCTGCTCGAGTCCACGGAAGGCTCGCAAGGATATTCGGCGGCCCAAGGAGGACGAAGCCTACTTCGGGACGAGCCGAGATCATCCGGGGGAGCAATTCGGAGAGATAGGTGCCGATTCCCGAAGCCCCGATCAGCCTGGCGTCCACCGTAATAGTCGGCCCCGAGGGCGACATCAGGACACGGTTTCCGCTGGAAGGGGTTCGGCAACCGGTGTCTCGCGAGGCGCTGTTGAGGCGGCAACCAGCGGAGCCAGCGCGAACGCAACCCAGGTGAACGGCAGGTAGAGCGAGTTGTAGCTCAGCCCGTTGATCAGCACTCCGATGAACGAAAGAAGGGCACCGGACTGAAGGTGTCCACTGTTGTTGCGCCCAGTCCCTCCCCTGAGCGACGCACGCAACACGATGACCAGGAAGGCCACGAAGGCCAGCAGACCGAAGAGGCCGGTTTCGAGCAGCATATCGGCGAAGATGTTGGACGTCGTTCCCAGGTCATACACCGGTGGCTGAACAGCGCCCCGAAGCGAGACCGTGCCGAAGTCGGCGCCCCGGCCGTACTGGTTCAGAGCGTAGCCCACGTTTCCGATACCGTTACCGATAAAGGGATGGGCCCGGAACGCCTCGCTGGCTGTGCGAATAAAGAGGAGGCGGACGGACGTGGTCTCGTCGGTGGTGGCCCGGAAGCCGAGCGACCGAGTCGTCAGGACATCGAGGAACTCGGTCATTCCCGACAGGCCGGGAAGAAGCCGCAGCACGCCCGCTCCTGCGGCGATGGTGATCACTCCCAGCGTCAGCAGGGATCGGCGTACCCGCCGGGGGGCAAACAATCGCCCCGCACCGAGGCGATCCACCACCACCAT
>DATMDQ010000049.1:0-7738 GCA_035557715.1 Gemmatimonadales bacterium | reverse complement strand
TTGTTGCGCTCGTTGGTCGGGATTTCGACCACCGCCGTGACCTCCACCGGTGGATTCGGGCCGGTGGGAATGTCATGCCAGGGATGGAGGCCACGGGGCGGAACGATGGGCACGGGCGGAAAATACCGCGGCGCGGAGAGGGCTCCAAGCCCCGAGCCCGCTCGACAAGGTGTCGCGAGACCGTTAGAATTCGACCAACGCAATGACGGGTGATGGGGCTCACCCAAACCGCCGCTCGCGCGGCTGATGGCTCCTACGTGACATGACCACGTAGGAGCCTTTTGTTTTCCAGACGAGGCGCTATGCGAGTGATCTGGTACGTTGCCCTCGGGGGCGCAATAGGAAGTGTGACCCGGTACCTCGTGGGCATAGCCGTTCAGAGCCGCACTGGGCCGGACTTCCCGGTCGGCACGCTCGTCGTGAACCTCAGCGGCTGTCTCCTGCTGGGTTTCCTGATCCACTACGCGCTGGCGACGCCGGCGATCACGCCCGAAGCTCGGGCGCTCCTCACGACGGGCCTGTGCGGGGGCTACACCACCTTCTCGACCTTCAGCTATGAGACCGTCGCCCTCATCCAGGACGGGGACTGGCGGCGGGCAGGACTGTATGTTGGCGTGAGCGTGGTCGGTTCCATCCTTGGCGTGATGCTGGGAATCGCAGGTGCGCAGCAGGTCCTCAGTTTCCGGCGGGCGCTCTAAGCCAGGAGACCGGTATGCACGGGTTCAAAGGCGAGCGCACCCTGATGCGCATCCATATCGGCGAGTCCGATAAGTACCAGGGGAAGCCGCTCTACAAGGCCATTGTCGAGCTCCTCCGTGACCGCCACTACGCCGGGGCCACCGTGTTCCGAGCTATGACCGGCTTCGGCGCGAGCGCCCGAGTCCGGACCGACCGGATCGAGGTTCTTTCGCTCGACCTGCCCATCGTGGTGGAGGTTGTTGAGACCGAGGAAAAGATTCAGGCGATCTTGCCGGAGCTGGACGAGATGATTGGTGGCGGGCTGATCACACTGGAGCGCGCCCGCGTCATCATGTACCGACCTGGCTTGCCTCCTGAGGAGCGGACCGAGGGGTGGCGGATAGATCGCGGGCAGACCTGACCAGGGTTATTTTCCCTCCACCGGGGGAGCGGTTAACAGCACATGACAGCACATGCCCCGAGCCCGAATGGCGGAACTGGTATACGCACGAGACTCAAAATCTCGCGCCGGCAACGGCTTGTGGGTTCGAGTCCCACTTCGGGCATGCGGTAGTTGAACCCGGTCGCGAAATCCGCCGAGGGCAACCTCCGGCGAGTTCGACTCTCGCCTCGGGCACTGCACTATAAGGGCGTCTCCTTCCATAAGCCCCCCATATGGCCTCCCGCGCTTCTCAGTGACCCATGTCACTCCGTCCCTGACGGCGATTCCTAAAGTTGGTCCTGCCATGTCTTCCCCAAGGCGAGGTTCGATCCATAGGAGGTTCTTGTGCAACGCAAAACCACATGGTACCCGGTGCTTGTCGCGGCATCGATAGGGCTTGCCGCCCTCAGCTCGTGCAAGGGAGGCCGGAACGCCGAAACTGGCACGCCGGAATCGGGCGCAGCCGCCGGGACCCCGACTGACACCGCCGCCTCACCCGCCGCAGCGGGCAGCCTGAGCGACGCCAACATCGTCGCCCTGCTGGATGAAGCCAACGCCGCGGACAGCTCCGCTGGAGCGTACGCCGTCGGCAAAGCCACCGACCCCGAGGTAAAAGCCTTTGCGAAGTTGATGATAGGTGAACATCATGCGCTTCGGCTCCAGGGCCAGCAGCTGGCCCAGCGGCTCAACGTCACGCCCGAGGCTCCGGCGGATGATCCGCTGAAGCCCGCGGCCGCGAGTGAAATGGCCGCACTGAAGGCGGCTCCCAAGGGCGCGCAGTTCGACCGGACCTACATCGATCAGGAAGTGGCCGCCCACAAGCTGGTGCTGGACGTGGCGGAAAAGGGCCATGCCGCGGCGCAGAATGAAGAGCTGAAGAAGCTGATCGAGCAGGCCAAGCCGGTGATCGAGAAGCACCTGGACCGGGCTGAGGAGATTCAGAAGAAGCTCAGCAAGCCCAGCGCCTGAGATAACGCAGCGCGCTTAGTCCTTCGCCCGCGTGATCGTGATCTTGAAGCCGTCCGGGTCCTGGGCCGTGAACCCGTAGGCGTCCCAGCGCTCGGCCGGCTCTTCCGCGATGGTGCCACCGAAGTCGCGGAGCCGCTGGGCGATGACGTCTACATCCTGGGTCGTGTTGCACCAGAGGCGGAATCCGACGCCCTTGGCGCGCCCCCGGCCCTTGCTGAAGTCGTCCTGGGAAAGTCCGAACTCACATGATCCTGCCTTGAGCATCACGCCCTTGAGCTCGCCGCCATCCTCCCAGCGCTCAGCCACGAAGAAGCCGAGGCCGTCGCGATACCAGGCCAGGCTGACCTGCAAATCGTTTACGGTGAATGTGGGCGTGACTGAACGGAGACGAAGCGACTCGGGCTTCTGCCGCTTTGATTGAGAGACGGGCTGAGGCTTTGCTGACACTGTGGTCCTCCTTGAATCTCTGAACTTCTTTCCTGCCCGGGGCGTCGCACCTGCCTGTATCATAAGCCATCGGGCCAGGTATTAGGTCGGCCCCTGCCGTCCCCAGCGTTCGCCCGGGGGCGGTACTTCTGCATTCTGCAGCGGTGGAATCTTGCTGGTGAACGGCAGGCCGGTGATACGATCGGTGTTATCGTCCCGCACCCGATAGCCCGCTGGAAAATCGGCCGACTGCTCCATCCACTCTTGCAGTACACCCGCCAGCTCCCGCACCGTCGTGGCATAGGCCGGCAGGTCCGCCACATTCCGGAGCTCCCACGGATCGGTGGTAAGGTCGTAGAGCTCCAGCCGCGCCCGCGGGGCCTCGAAGAGCCGCCGCTGCGCCGGGGTGAGCCGGCCCGCCCTGGCGCGTGCCCGGAGCGCCTGGAAGGAAGGGCTGGCCCCGATGTCGGCCGCGGTGCACAGCGGTAGCGCGGTATAGGCGTCGGTCCGGATCAGCTTGAACCGGCTGGTGCGAACCGCCCGCTGGTGCTCGTCGCAATCATGCCAGTTGCGCTCGCTGAAGACGTAGGGGCGGCCGGCGTATGAGCCAGGCTGCGCCAGCATTGCCCGGAAGCTCTCGCCCTGCATCGCCTTCGGCCGGGCCGCACCGGCCAGCTCCAGAATGGTGGCCGCCAGGTCTACCGTGGTCACGAGTCCGCGATCGTAGACCGAGCCGGCTCGAATATGCCCGGGCCAGGACAGGATGAGCGGAGTACGGGTGCCCGAGTCGTACAGGGTGCCTTTCTCGCGGGGGAAGGGCGCGCCGTTGTCGCTCAGGAATACCACCAGCGTGTTGTCGCGCAGCTTCCGCCGTTCGAGCTCGGCCACCACCAGGCCGATCTGGTCGTCCATCCGGGCAATGGCGTCGTAATAGCGGGCGAGGTCCTGCCGCGTCTCAGGGGTATCGGCGAGGTGGGGCGGCACCGCGACCCGCGCCGGTGAATGCCGGCTGGATGTGCCGGCCTGATAGGGACGATGCGGCTCATGGAAGCCGACCCAGAGGAAGAACGGCCGGGTGCCGATGGAGTCCAGAAACGCGGGTAGCGCGTCCGCGATCTTTGGCGAGTACCACTGAAACTGACGCTCGGCGTTAGGCCCGAAGTGGGTCTTGGCCATGTGCCCCGTGAAATAGCCCTGGTCCTGGAGCAAGGAGGGTAGAATCCGCTCGCGTTCCGGCAGCGGCGTGTGGAGATCCTCCGCACCTACCGCGTGGGCGTACTTGCCGGTCAGCGTGCTGATCCTGGAGGGGCTGCATTGCGGAGTTGTGCCGAAGGCGTAGTCCACCCGAAGGCCCCCGCGGGCCAGCCGGTCGATGTTGGGCGTCTTGATGAAGCGATTACCGTAGGTGCCGGTATCGCGCCAGCCGAGGTCGTCGCCGACGAAGACGATGATGTTGGGCGCAGTCGACGGCGCGGCTGCCAGGAAGCCCAGCGCGAAAAGGGATCCTGCCAGTCGCAGTATGCTCATCCACTATCCCGAGACTGCCGGCTGCCCGATCCGGCAAATTCGCGTAGCCAGAGCTCGGTGATCAGCAGCCGCCAGACCAGGTAGTGGGGGAGTGCTTTCTCCTTCCCCTTCATGAACGATTGAAGCTTGGGCACGAATACGCCTCGGTTCAGGTAGGCTCCGACCTGAGATGATCCCAACAGCAGGTCGCCAACCATGGAGCGCCATGGTCCACGTAACCAGGTGGAGTACGGCGCCAGGAACGGAAGCTTGCTTCGGGTCTCGATCAGGCGTCGCGGGAGCAGGGTGCGCGTGGCTTGTCTCAGGATGTACTTGTTGTAGCCGTCCCGCAGTTTGAGCCGGTCGGGGAGGCGAAAGGCAAACTCGACCAGGCGGTAATCCATGAATGGAAGCCGCGACTCGACCGACCAGGCCATGCTCATCCGATCTTCCATCCGCAGCCATCGCGGAAGATTCCGGGTCGTGAACTCGAACCGGAGCGAACCCGGGAATGAGAACGGATTCGAAAGTTCGCCGTTCGACCTTGTCTCACCCGAATCGGTGGCTGCGGGACCATCCGCCAAGACTCCGCCGGCTCCACGAAGGCGCTCCAACAGCCGGGAGGGGGTGCGCGGGTCGAGCCTCGCTCCCTCAGGCAGCAGCCGCATGAGGAGATGCCACACCACCTGCGACCAGGCCCAGCCGCTACCCTTGAACGCTCGCTGTTCCCGTACAAAGGTGACCAGGTTGCCGGCCAGCAGGAGATCTGCCAGCAACGGGGGGACGAACAGCTTGTGATAACCTCCCAGGCTCTCATCGCTCCCATGACCGTTGAGCACTACCTTGACGCCATATGAGCGGGCCTTTTGCATGAGGAGGTACTGCACTGCCGCGATCGGATCGTGGAACGGTTCGTCCAGGTGGTGCGCTACCTTGGGCAGCACATCGGCGATCTGCTCCGGCGTGGGATAGAGCTTATGGGAGATCAGGGACAGCTCCGAGCAAACCAGGTCGATTGTGGCTTCCTCATCTGCCTCGGATCCGGGCCAGCATGCCGAAAACGTATGATGAAAGGCTGCCAGGCCATCGAAGCGCTCGTCGCCGCCCCTACCTTGCTGCTGCGCGCGGATCAAACTGGTAATGGCAGTCGAGTCGAGCCCGCCGCTCATCATGGTGCCGATGGGAACGTCAGACCGAACCCGCAGGCGTACGGAGTCGGCAAGGTGTGACGCGAAGGCTTCTATCAGGTTGGCATCAGCGCCGTCGGCCTTAGCGCCGTCGGCCTTAGCCGGCCCATCCGGAAGGGTCCAGAACCTGGTCGTAACTCTGCGTTCCGGCGTAATCTCCATGTAGGAGCCGGGTGCAAGTGACCGAACCCCGGTGAACATGGTCTCCTCGTCCTGGTCCGTCAGGCCATCCCTCAGGAAGTCCAGCACTCGCGGCTCATGGAACCCCTTGAAGGCTCCCGGGTATGCCAGGATAGCCTTGATCTCCGAGCTGAAGATCAGCACCTCATCCACTATGGCGTAATACAGCGGTTTCACTCCGAAGCGGTCGCGGGAGGCGATGAGCGCGCGGCGACGGCCGTCCCAGAGCAGGAATGCCCACATGCCGTTCAGGCGGTTGAGCGCGTCCGCTCCCCAGCACTCGTAGGCCTTGAGAAGGACCTCGGTGTCGCCGGTTCCCCGGAAGGTGACGCCGGCGGCACTCAAGGCACTGCGCAACTCCAGGAAGTTGTAAATCTCACCGTTGAAGGCGAGCACACTGGAGCCGTCATCGCTCACCATGGGCTGGTGTGCAGCGGCCGTGAGATCGAGAATGCTGAGCCGGCAGTGGCCGAAGAGAATACCGGAGAGATCGACGTCCGAGGGGAGGTCCCGGCCCCAGCAACGCAGCGCCCGGGTGTGGGGATCGATGGCGGCAAACCCGGTATCGTCAGGTCCGCGATGCGCCAGCCGGGTGGTCATGCCGCGCAGTACCCTTCCAGGCACCCGCTGGCCGGACGTGCAAACGAGCGTTACGAACCCGCACATAGCGGCCTCGGTGCTGGGCGATTCTGGATCGATGGGGCTCTCCCCACTAGAATGCTCTCTTCCAACCCTATCCCGCTAGTGGGGCGACCATGCGACTGACCGGCCTCAATATCCATCCCATTAAATCAGCGAGAGGAATCTCCCTGGATGTATCGGAGGTGGACGAGTTCGGCCTGCGCTACGACCGCCGATGGATGGTGGTGGACGAGTCGGGCATGTTCCTCTCTCAGCGCAGCCACCCCCGCCTTGCTCTCGTAGTTCCCAGCATTGGGAATGGCACGCTCCAGGTCGACGCGCCTGGAATGCCGCCGTTGCAGACACCGCTGCAGCCACAGGACTCTGTGGCCACGAGTGTGACCGTGTGGGACGACACCTGTCCAGCCACGTGGCTGGGTGAACGGACGGCCGAGTGGTTCTCCCAATTCCTCGGCACACCTTGCAGCCTGGTTTACATGGCCGATCAGGTGGTCCGGCCGGCGAACCCGGCGTTCGCACTACCCGGCGTGCGGGTGAGCTTTGCGGACGCGTATCCGTTTCTCCTGATCTCGGAGGAGTCGCTGGCCGATCTGAACCGCCGGCTGGCCGATCCGCTACCAATGAACCGGTTCCGTCCCAATCTCGTGGTGGCGGGTGGTGAGCCTTACGCCGAGGATGGATGGGGGAGCATCGAGATCGGAGGCATTCGGCTCCAGGTAGTGAAGCCCTGCGATCGTTGTCTGGTCACCACCACCGATCAGGCCACCGGTGAGCGGGGGAAGGAGCCGCTCCGCACTCTGGCCACGTACCGCAAGGTGGGCAACGACGTGATGTTCGGGCAGAATGTTGTACACCAGAATACCGGAAGGCTGCGGGTAGGAGATGCGGTGCGGGTAGGATGAGGATGAGGGGTCTGCGCCGAATTCCGCTTGCAGGTGGGGCGCCTGCGGAGATTTTACCACGACGGCACGAAGGTGCAGAACAAGGACACGAAGAAACAACAATGCGGCGCGGAGGCATGTCATTCGAGGAGGCCGCGCTCCGGCCCTTCGCGATTAGATTCCCGCCCCATGGAAGTCCAAGTCTTCGGCATCAAGAAGAGCCCCGATACCCGGAAGGCGCTCCGGTTCTTTGCGGAGCGGCGGGTCAAGACCCACTTCGTCGACCTCCTGGAGCGCGCTGCGTCACCCGGGGAGCTGAAGCGGTTTGCCCAGAAGTTCGGCGTCGAAGCCCTGGTCGACCGGCAGTCGCGCCGGTTTCAAGACCTGGGACTGGGCGCCGCGCGCTTCAGCGAGGATCGGTGGCTCGACAAGCTGGTTGAGGAGCCGCTGATGCTGCGGATGCCGCTGGTACGCCATGGATCGCAGCTCACGGTGGGAGACGCCACCGAAACCTGGCACGGCTGGACCGGCCGGTGACTCAATTCTCCGTGTCCGGCGTGGCGGTCGAGTTTGGCGCCACCCGGCTCTTCGGCGACGTCACCTTCACCGTTGCCCGGGGAGAGAAGTGGGGAGTGATAGGCCGGAATGGCAGCGGCAAGACCACACTCTTCCGGCTTCTCACTGGTGAGGCTGAGCCGACCAGGGGCACCGTCTCACGCGTGTCGGGGCTCAACTTCTCGGTCATGGAGCAACACCGCGAGTTCGCCGGCGCCGCGACCGTATGGGAAGCGGCTGCCGGGCCGTTCGCCGAGCTGCTGGAGCTGGAG
>DATMDQ010000048.1:0-28044 GCA_035557715.1 Gemmatimonadales bacterium | reverse complement strand
GCTGGCGCAGCGAGACCTCGTCGTCCACCACGAGTATCGTGGCCCTGCTGAGACGAGTAGGCATGGATCTCCTCGTAGCTCGGCCAACGCTAAGGGACCTGATATTCTGATTCTAGGTAGCGGCGCGGGTGGGTGGCAAGGCGTGCAAGGGACTGCGGGTCGTCAAGCTATTCAACAACTGGTAAGTCATTGATATAACTAGATATAGATAGGCGCCTCCACCCTCCGTACCATCTCTGCAGCTAGCGGTTCTGCGGTTGCATCCAGCCGCGACTTGAGATCCCCTTGAGACTGATGAAGTAGGATCGTCGCCTCTCTCCATACGGATGAGGTCGCAAATGATGGCCATACCGCCCGGTCTACCCGTGATCGCTCGAGCCTCCTTCCGATGCCATCGGTTCCGCCGAGTGAGGCTTTTCGTGGGAGCCACGGCCATCCTGGTGGCGGCTGTAGGCTGTCAGGAGGAAGTGACCGCTCCTACCTCGCTCGAGGGCGCGCCGGCGATGGCCAGTGCGGCGACTGTTGCACTGGCGTTCAACCAGGTGAGCGGGGGCGCTCGTCATACCTGCGGCGTGACCGCCGACAATCGGGCCTACTGCTGGGGCCTCAACAGTTCCGGCCAGCTGGGTGACGGCACGTCCACCCAGCGCCTGCGGCCCGTCCCCGTCGCCGGCATGCTCCGCTTCCGCCAGGTGAGCGCGGGCGGCCAATCGACCTGCGGTCTGACCACGGACAATCGAGCCTACTGCTGGGGCTACGGCGGGGATGGGGAACTCGGGAACGGCACGAGCACCAATCGCCTGACGCCCGTTCCCGTGGCGGGCGGGCGCCTGTTCCGCTGGGTCGACGTGAGTGACTACCACGCGTGCGGGGTGAGTTATTCAGACAACAAAGCCTACTGCTGGGGCTACAACGGCGCGGGCGCGCTCGGCGATGGTACGACCACCACCCGCTTGAAGCCGGTGGCGGTCGCCGGGGGTCGCCAGTTTCGTGAGGTGAAGGTGGGCCAGCTCCACACCTGCGGCGTGACGACAACGGACCAGGCCTTCTGCTGGGGGTGGAACAGTTTCGGGCAGATCGGTGACAGCTCGACTTCCACACGCCTGACACCATCTCGAGTGGCTGGCACGCTCCGATTCCGCCAGGTGGACGCGGGCGCCAGCTTCACCTGCGGGGTGACCACCACTGGCCGGGCATACTGCTGGGGAAATGGCCGAGTCGGACAGATTGGAAACGGCAAGGCCTACCTGAGTTATTGGCCGAGGGCGGTGGCCGGCGGGCTCACCTTCCGCCGCGTGAACACGGGCGAGTTTCATGCCTGTGGAGAGACCACGGAGAACCGGGCCTACTGCTGGGGCTGGAACCTCACCGGGGCCATCGGCGATGGTACGACCACACAGCGGTTGCGGCCTGTCGCGGTCGCCGGCGGGCACTTCTTCAGACAAATGAGCGCGGGCAGCAGCCACACCTGCGGGAGGACCTTCGCCATCACCTATTGCTGGGGCGGGAACGACAACGGCCAGCTCGGCGAGGGTACGAACAACCAACGGTTGACACCGTACCGGGTCGCAGCACCGTGATCTCAGTCCGTACCTATTCTCCCTTTTTCGCTGTCCCTTTTTTCCAGAATGGCCGGCTTACCACTTCAGCCACTAGCCGCTCGCCCCGGCACTCGACCTCGAATTTCGTTCCTACCTTGGCGGCGGCAGCAGGCAAGTAGGTCGTGCCGATAGCCACGCCGAGCGATGGGCTCATCGTTCCGCTGCGCACGATGTCTACTTCACGCCCATCGTGATACACCGGATAGCCGTGCCGGGGGAACCCACGGCCCTGGAGCTGAAAGCCCACCAGTTTCCGAGTGACCCCGCGAAGCTTCTGCGCCTTGAGCGCCGAGTCACCAGTGAACGGTGACCCCTTATCCAGCTTCACGATCCAGGCCAGGCCCGCCTCGAGCGGGGTGGTGTTCTCGTCGATCTCATTGCCGTAGAGCGCATAGCCCATCTCGGTGCGGAGCGAGTCGCGCGCTCCGAGCCCAATCGGTTTGGCCCCGGCGCCGATGAGCGCCTCCCACACCTTTACCGTGTCCCGCTCCCGGCAGTAGAGCTCGAAGCCGTCCTCACCGGTGTATCCGGTGCGAGATATGAAGCACTCGGCACCGGCCACCTTGCCGGTGACGAAATGGTAGTACGCAATGTCGGGGAGACGGGTGGCGGTGAGCGGCTGGAGCATCCCCTCGGCATGGGGGCCTTGAATCGAGAGGAGCCCAACCTCGCTGGAGATGTCCTTGAGGCGGACGTTGATGCCGCCCTTCTGCTCGACGATGTGCTCCCAGGCGCTCGCCGTGTTCGAGGCGTTGACCACGATCATGAGCTTGTCTTCGAACCGGTATACGGTGCAGTCGTCGACGAAGGTCCCCTCCGGGGTCAGGATCGCGGAATACTGGACCCCGCCGGGTTCGAGCGTGCTGACATCGTTGCAGGTGACCCGATTCACGAAGGCGTTCCGGTCGGGCCCGGTGATCTCGAACTCGCCCATGTGGGAGACGTCGAACACCCCGGCACCGGTGCGCACGGCGTGGTGCTCGGCCAGGATGCCGGTTGGGTATTGCACCGGCATCTCCCACCCGGCGAAGGGGACGATCTTGGCCCCGAGTGCTTTATGAGCATCGAACAAGGAGGTACGCCTGAGCGTCGGAGTAGTGGTCATCTTTACCTCAAGAGCCCATGAGTGTCGCCATGATTGCCTTCTGCACGTGCAGCCGGTTCTCCGCCTGGTCCCAAACCCGCGATTGGGGTCCCTCGATCACATCCTGCGCCACTTCTTCACCCCGATGAGCCGGCAGGCAGTGCAGGAAGATGGCACTCGGATCGGCGCGTTTCATCAGCGAGGAGTCCACGATGTAGCCCTTGAATGCGCGGGCCCGCTTCTCCTGTTCCTCCTCCTGCCCCATCGAGGCCCACACATCGGTATTGACGACGTGAGCGCCCCGCACCGCCTCGTTCGGATCGGTTGTGACGGTAATAGCGGCTTTCTTCTCATTGCGCTTGAGCATCTCCGCGTTGGGCTCGTACCCCGTGGGGCAGGCGAGCCGAAGCTCGAAGCCGAGACTGCCGGCCGCATTGATCCAGCTGTTGGCCATGTTGTTTCCGTCCCCCACCCATGCGACGACCTTGCCGTCCCAGCCGCCCAGCGTCTCACGCACGGTGAGCAGATCGGCCATGACCTGGCAGGGGTGCAGCAGATCGGTCAGTCCGTTGATCACCGGGATGGTACCGTAGCGGGCGAGCTCCTCCACGTCAGCATGATCGTAGGTTCGGATCATGATCCCGTCGAGATAGCGGGACAGGACCCGCGCGGTGTCGCGGATCGGCTCGCCCCGACCGAGCTGGATGTCGCGCGAGGAAAGAAAAAGCGCGTGCCCGCCCAGCTGGTACATCCCCACCTCGAACGACACCCGGGTGCGGGTGGAGCTCTTGGCAAAGATCATCCCCAGCGTCCTGCCCTGGAGTGGCTTGTCGCGATAATCCCCGCGCTTCATTCGGGCCGCCAGATCGAAGACGGCGAGCAGCTCGGCCTTGCTGAAGTCGGGAATTGACAGGAAGTGACGGCCGGGACTCACGATAAATCTCCGGAGGGAGTACGTCCCGGCCGTCATCCTGAGCCCTTCGGCTGCGCTCAGGGCAGGCTCCGCGAAGGATCTCTCGGGGGACTCGGGGAAGGATTGTAGCCCTGCCCAACAGGTATGGCAATCGGGATTGGAATGGATCGGCGAGGCTCGGTGCCTGACTATGGCAGCCGCAGCTGGCGCAGCAGCCGGGCGAAGCGGCGGTCGGCGCGGAGCGAGTCCACTCTGGGATCGGCCCGCAAATAGACCACCAGGTCCGACCGCTCCCGGACTGACCGCTCGAGAAAGGCCAATGCCTGCGACTTCATGCCGAGTGATGCCTGGAGGCAGGCAATCAGATAGGGTGAGACGTAGCGCTGTTCCCCGGCCTGACGTAGCCCGAGCAGAACGGCCTTCGCCTCCTCCGGCCGGCCGGAGGCCGCATGGACCTGACCGAGCGCTGCCTGCACTTCGGCGCGCTCAGGCGCAACCTCCAACGGAATTCGGAGCCGGGATTCGGCTTCCAGTAGGTTGCCCGCGGCCAGCTCGACAGTTGCCAGCTCGAACTGTGGCCTCCAGGCAGTCGAGTCCATCTCGATGGCGCGCCAGAGCGCCTCGCGGGCCCGGTCGTACTGACGGGCATGGAGATAATGCCAGCCCAGGTGCTGCATCATCAACGGCGAGACCGGGCTGAGTCGCAGGGCGCTTTCGCTCGCCGCATGGGACTCGTCGATCCGCCCCATGGCCACCAGGTACCGCGAGTACTGGGTGTACGTCTCGGGCCAAGTGGGCTCCAGCGATATGGCGCGCCGGAATTCGGTCTCGGCTCCGTTCCAGTTACGGTCGTAGCCGAAGCGAATGGTGCCGAGCGTGGCGTGCGCTTCGGCGAGAGTGCTGTCCAGCTCCAGGGCCCGCACCGCCGCCTGCTTCGCCAGCGGAGCCGCGACCAGCGGCGGTAGCGCCTCGACGTCGCCGCGCCGGAGGTAGGCATCGGCCAGCGCCGCGTGGGCACGAGCGAAGCCAGTGTCGAGACGGACCGCGCGGGTGAGGTAGTCGATCGCGCGTGGCGCCGCTCCTGGGATCCGCTGATCCAGCAGATACCGGCCGGCGAGGTACGCGTCATACGCGGCAAGGCTGGTAGTGGGCCATTCCGGCTCGGCAGCCGAATCGGCCACGCCGGGGAGTCTCAGGGTTGTAGCGACAGCGTTCCGGATCTCATCCTGAACCGCAAAGATCTCGGCCGGCAGCCGGTCATAGGTTTCCGACCAGAGGTCGAAGCCTTCGTCCACATCTACCAGACGTGCGGTGACTCGCAGACGGTCACCGGACCGGCGGACGCTGCCCTGGAGCACGGTACCGACGTTGAGTCGCCGGCCGGTCACACGTGGATCGCCGTCGCGTGGCATGGCGAAAGCGGACGAGCGGGCGGCAACCCGGAGTCCGCCGAGCCGGCCTAAGGAGCGGGTCAGCTCCGCCGCAACCCCGGTGCCGAGATAGTCGTCGGCCGAGTCCGGACTGGCGTTGATGAACGGCAGAATTGCCATGGAGTTGGGACGAACCGCGATAGGCGCCGGCAGACTCCGCGCGGGCACTGAGGCGCGGAGCCAGAGGCTCACGGCCAGGAGGCCCAGCACCGCGGCACCGAAGACGGCCCAGTGGGAGGATAGCTGCTGCCGTCTCGCGACAGGACGGTCGGGGGAGGAAGCCGACGACATCTCCGAGTATAGGCCACTCGGCGGAGCAGGCCAACCGGGACACTCACGTAGCGGCTCGAGCAGGGTCACGCGGTATGATCGTGCTCTCCGAAGCAGTGGGGCAGTGTGGATGGGCCAGGCGGCGGGGACCATGGGCAAACGCTAGGGGCTCAGGTCCCTGCCGCTTCCTCCGGGCGCTATCTGTGCCTGCCAGCCACCTCGCTCAGAACCCGCTCGTGTTGCTCCCCGAGCTCACGCACCGACCGGAGCATGATCGCCTCGGCTCTTTTGGCTCGCTCCTCCCAGGTCAGTCCATCCTCGTTTATCGCCTCGTTATCCTCGATGAATTGTTGAGCGAGCTCCGGGTCTGCCTTGGGTGCGAACTCGCGGGTTGCCCTGAACAGATAGTTCACCTTTCTGGACAGGTCGAAGCAGAACGCCGCGAGCATGTAGTACGCCTCATCAGATCCAATTTTTACCGACTTGAGCTTTTCCGACTTGCGCGTGGTCGATTTCTCACTGATTATCGCGATGTTGCCGATCGCCGTCTCTAGCGACTCTCTACCGTTGTGCGACATTGCGCCCTCCTGGTTCGGGTATCACACGCTGACGAGCGATCTGTAGCGCCACCCAGCCGCTGTACCGTTCAGGGCACAGTCGCCTGCACCTGTTTGGCTCGAGCGACGAAAAGAACGTCCCCTATGGCCCAGGAGTTCGAGAACGAAGCTAGCCAACGCTTCGCGTCCTGAGCTTTTCCCTGAGCCGCCAGGAGCCTGCCAAGGAGCAGCCGCTGGGGTGCCATTCCGCTCAGAGGAAAGAAGTCGGTGTACGGCCACAGACTTCGACCTACCGAACGATCAAGGAGATCAATTGCGCTAGCCGTATCGCCCGCAAGCAGGGCCAGCCGAGCCTGAAGGGAAGCTGTAAGCATAGGGACCAACGGATCGGCGTTGTCGCGGGCGCCTCGAGCGGTGCTTACCCGGGAGAGCAGCGGCAGTACTTCGGACGAATCGCCCTCGAGAGTAGCCCGGTGAACGAGAGCTTGCACCGCCTGGATCAATTCGGTGGTTGGAAGCCCGGTCAGATCCAGCCTCGCCGGCCGGAAGACTGTTGCCCGCGCCGCAGATAACATCGGCTCGGCAACGGAATTCACCGGATACCCCGCGAAGTACGCCTGAAGAACCCAGCCGTCAAGCCCGCCGTCGTTCGCCGGGCGCCAGACCTTGAGCCCCTCCTCCGGCCGCCCCAGCGCAGACAGGGCGGCGAGACGGTAGTCCGCTCCTCGGCGGCGGTCACCGGGTGTGCGGTCAGGTTCCATCAGGAAGCTGGCGACAGTGTCAGCGAGAGCTAGATGAGATAAGCCGTGGGTAAGCAAATGCACCAGCTCAGAGAGCGTTTGGCGATCAGCTTTTCGCAGCCGCTCGAGAACAGCCCCGCGGCCTGCCTGATCCCCGAACCACAGTGTGAGTGCGGCCTCACGTGCCAGCCTGGTGAAGTCTGGTGGGATTCGCTCCACGTAAAGCCGGGCAGCCCGCGCGTCCCCTTTCAGAAGCGCCAGGGAGGCCAGATGATCGTAAATCGGAGCGAAGGAACTGTCGAGGGAAATCACTTCCCCGAGAGCCCGCTGAGCATCCATCGCCAGGTTCGGCGCCAACCCGGCAAAGTGAAACAGCACATCGCCCAACCCGAGCCAGCCATCTATGTCGTCGGGATACACCAGAACCATCCGCTGGAATGCAGCAATAGCACTATCGGCCTGCCGCAACGCGTAGTGGCGTTGTGCCCGGAGGAGATCGACCCACCTTGGCGCCAACTCGGTGGCTCTATTGAGGCCTGCATCGGCCGCAGCGAGCGCGGCGGCGAAATCGTGGTTCCATAGCCCCGCGACGCTCAAGCGGTGGTATGCGAGTCCGCACGCGGAGTCTGCCTCGACGGCCCGGCGGAAGGCGGAGGCGGCGCCATCGGTGTCACCGCTCCAGAACCTGAGCTGTCCCTGTACCAGGTGGCCTACGGCCTCAGCCGACGAGGTGGCGGAGAAAAGGGCTGCCCGGGACCCCAGCGCCGATCCCTCACGGGGCGCCAGCGCTCGCACCGATTCGAGGGCAAGCCTGCCCAGCGAGGCCTCCAATTGTCCCCGCTGTGCGACCTCCTCCGCCCTCATGACCCGGTCGCCACCGTCGACCGCGTACAGATCGACCGTGACACGCGATCCGGAGTCGGGACTGGCCGGGTAAATAGCACCGGTGAGCAGGTAGCGACCACCAATACGCCGTGCCCCTCGAAGAAGCTCGGCCAGTGGTACCAGATGCCAATCCTGGGCGCTTCCCAGTAGCGTGGCCCCGTCCAAAGGGCGAACACCCGGTAGCCACGCCAGGGCATCCGCGAGAACGGTATGGGGCGCCGGTCTTCCTGGGCTGAGTGAGTCCGCTCGTGGAGAGCGGTTCTCAAAGGGGATCAGGACGAGACCAACCTGCGAGGTGGAACCAACCTGGTCCCGCTGCAGACCGGCAATTGCCAGGAACAGGATGAGGGCCGCACCAATCAACCCACCGGCCCACAGCCCTACCCGAGCGCGGCGGCCGGCCCTCCGTTCCGCAGCGGAATGCATCGGCTCAGCCAGCGCTTGTCCAAACTCTCTGGCAGTCTGGAATCGGTCGGCCGGGACCTTTTCAAGGGCCTTATTGATCGCCTCAACGAGCGGGATCGAAATGCTCGGGCGCACCGCGCGCAACGGTGGGGGAGGGAGATGGAGATGCTTTGCGGCGATCGCCTGTGCCGAGGGACCGGTGAATGGCGGCTCCCCAGCCAGCATCTCGTAGAGCACGCAGCCCAGGCTGTATAGATCGCTGCGCCCGTCGATCTGGTCTCCTGCCGTGGACTGTTCGGGACTCATGTAGTACGGCGTGCCGATGGCGAGTCCGGCAGAGCTGAGGTCGTCGAGGGCAGAGACGTGGATCGCCCGGGCCAGGCCGAAGTCGGCGATGACGGCGTGGCCGGACTCCAACAGTATGTTCTCCGGCTTTATGTCGCGATGGACGACGTCTTCGCCATGCGCGTGGGTCAGTCCTTGTGCTACTTCCTGTGCAATCCTGACGGCAACCTCCACCGGAAGTTGGCCCACCCGGCGGATCAGATCGCGCAGGTTCTCGCCGCTTACGTATGGCATGACGTAGAACAGCAGCCCCCCGGCTTCACCGGAGTCATGGACCGGAAGGATGTTGGGATGGACCAGACCGGAGGCAATGCGGATTTCCCGGAGAAAGCGGCCGGGGCCCAACGACGATGCCAGGGTGGGGCGGAGAACCTTGATGGCTACGAGGCGACCGTGCTTCAGGTCCCGGGCGAGGTAGACGGTGGCCATCCCTCCGCGGCCGAGCTCACGGTCCACCGCGTAGTGTTCCGCCAGGACGGTGCGCAGGCGTTCCACCACCTCTTCCATAGTTTCGGAGCCTCGGGCCCGGGGTGCTAACATACGGCTCGTCCTGAGCCGAGGCCAGACCGGCCGGGACGATTCGTAGGCAGGCGGTTGTTAGAGGATGTACCTCCTGAGGTCGTCGTCGCTGATGATCTTGACCAGCCGCTCACGAACGTCATCAGCATCGAACACGATCCGCTTCTGCGGATAATCGGGCAGCTCGTACAGTACGTCTTCCATCAGCGCCGCCATGACCGTATGCAACCGCCGGGCGCCGATGTTCTCCATCCGGTCGTTGGCCATGAAGGCCACCCGCGCCACCTCGGCAATCCCCGCGGTCGTAAACTCGAGCTCGGCGCCCTCCGCAGCTACCAGCGCCTGGTACTGCTTGGTCAGTGCGTTCTCCGGCTCGGTCATGATCCGCACAAAGTCCTGTTCGGTCAGCGGCTGGAGCTCGACCCGGATCGGAAAGCGGCCCTGCAGCTCAGGGATCAGATCGGAGGGCTTGGAGACATGAAACGCGCCCGCGGCGATGAAGAGGATGTGGTCGCTGCGGACGTAGCCGTAGCGGGTCTGGACGGTTGAGCCCTCGACGATGGGCAATAGATCGCGCTGGACGCCCTCGCGGGAGACATCGGGGCCACCGGCCTGACCCCGCTCGCCCGCGATCTTGTCGATCTCGTCGATGAAGATGATCCCGTGGTTCTCGACCCGGTCGAGCGACTCGTTCACCACGTCGTCCATGTCTACCAGCTTCTTGAGCTCCTCGTCCACCAGGACCCGCCGCGCCTCCGGCACCTTGACGGTGCGGCGCTTCTTCCGCTTGGGCAGCATGTCCTGCAGCATCTCGGTGAAGTTGATGTCCGGTCCCTCGATGCCCTGGGGCGGCTGGATCAGCTCCATCATCGGGTAGCCCTGCTGGGCGACTTCGACCTCGACCTCCCGTTCATCGAGCCGGCCGTCGGCGAGCATCTCGCGCAGCTTCTCGCGGGAGCGTTGGCGCCGCTCCTCCTCGGCGGTGGGCACATGCTCCGACTTCGCCTGCCCGGTGGGCGAGACGATGAACATCGAAGCCACCTCCGCCTTCTCCGTCTTCTCCGGCTTCTCCATCGGAGTCGGGCCGGCCGGGAGTAGCAAGTCGAGCAGCCGCTCGTCGGCCCGCTGTTCCGCCTGGGGGTAGACCTCATCCTCCCGTTCGGTGCGCACCAGGTTGATCGCCGAGTCGACCAGGTCCCGCACCATGGACTCGGCGTCGCGGCCAACGTAGCCCACCTCGGTGAACTTGGAGGCCTCGACCTTGATGAACGGGGCACCGGAGAGCCGGGCCAGCCGGCGTGCCACCTCCGTCTTTCCCACCCCGGTTGGACCGATCATGATGATGTTGTAGGGGGTGATCTCGTCCCGGATGTCGTCCGGCGCCTGCGCCCGCCGCCACCGGTTTCGCACGGCTATGGCAACCGCCTTCTTGGCGGCCTCCTGGCCCACGATGTAGCGGTCGAGCTCGGCGACGATCAGCCGCGGTGGCATCTCCTCCAGCCACGGCATGGGCGCCACCGGCTCGGGGCCAGCGGCGGTTTCGACGGGAAGTTTGGGGGCGGCGTCGGTCATACTTAAAGGTAAGCGGTGAGCGGTGAGCGGTAAGCGGTGAGCTCACGCTTTCTTTCCGTCCCCCGGCAATTCAAGAATCGTGACATTCCGATTGGTAAACACGCAGATGTCGGCTGCGATCTCCAGCGAGCGCTGGGTGATCTCCCGAGCGGAACGGTCCGGCTCGGGGAGCAGCGCGCGGGCCGCGGCCAGGGCGAAGTTGCCGCCCGACCCGATGGCGATGATACCGTCGTCGGGCTCGATCAGCTCGCCCGACCCACTCAACAGGAAACTGTGCTCCAGGTCGGCCACGACCAGCAGCGCCTCCAGCCGGCGGAGGATCCGGTCGCTGCGCCAATCCTTGGCCAGCTCCACCGCCGCTCGCGGCAGGTTGCCCGGATAGCGATCCAGCTTCTCCTCGAACTTTTCATATAAGGTCAGCGCATCGGCCACCGACCCGGCAAACCCGGCCAGCACCTTCCCGCCCTTCATGGTGCGCACCTTGTTGGAGTGCGACTTGACGACGGTTTCGCCGATGCTGACCTGACCGTCGCCGCCGAGCGCGACCCGCCCGCCTTTGCGGACACCCAGTATCGTCGTGCCATGAAATAGTGTCATCGGTCTCCGCTGGCCTACGCCCTTGGATGCGCCTGATTGTACACTTTCTTGAGCCGTTCCACGCTGGTGTGGGTGTAAATCTGGGTGGTGCTGAGCGAGGCGTGCCCCAGCAGCTCCTGCACGGCACGAAGGTCGGCGCCGGCATCCAGCATGTGCGTGGCAAAGGTGTGTCGCAGCGAGTGCACCCGAAGGCCGTCACCACCGATGCCGGCCAGCAGGGCGTGTATGATCCGCTGAACCCCCCGGGGGGCAAGCCGCTTTCCGGTCCGGCTCACGAACACGGCCCGTCGGTCGGTGCGCGGGCGGGCGATCACGAGCTCCCGGGTGTTAAGATAGCGTCGCAACGCGAGCACCGCCCGCGAGCCCACCGGGACAATGCGCTCTTTACGGCCCTTCCCCCGCACCTTGACCTGGTCCGACAGCAAATCGAGGTCCTCCAGGTTGACCCCGCAGAGCTCCGCCAGCCGGATTCCAGTCGAATAGAAGAGCTCCAGAATGGCGAGGTCACGGGTCGGCCCGAATTCATCCCCGCCCGCCCGGGACTCGGCCCACTCGAACAGGCGGCCGGTCTGCGCCTGATCCATGTAGGTGGGCAGCCGCTTCTCCAGCTTGGGGACCTTTGCCGCGCGGGCGACGTTGTTGGTCAGGCCGTGATGCTCCTGGAGATAGCGATAGAAGCTGCGGACCGCGGACAGCGCGCGCGCGGCGCTCCTGGTTGCCAGCCCCCGCCGGTTCAACTCACCCAGGAATCCCCGAATACCGAGGCGGTCCACGGTGGCCCAGGTCCAGCTGCCATAGTGCCGGTCGCAGAACTCGGAGAAGTCCTCGAGATCGCGTGCGTACGCCTTGAGTGTATGGGGCGAGACGTCCCGCTCCTTCTCGAGGTGCGTCAGGTATTCGGTGACTTCGGGGCGAGCCGTCATCGGAAAAAGCAGCCACTGATCAACACTGACAACAACAGAGGATGGCTCCGATGAGGCAATAGGGCTCCTTTGGCATTCCCCGGGATCAGATCAATATTGTTCAAGGCACACCACTCTGAGTTCCGTTTGAAGGTTCAGAATCCGAAGTCCTCGGGTGTTCATCTGTGGCTCTCTTGTACCTCAGCAGCGATGCCGGTCTCATCCATCCAATTGCGAAAGTCCGACTGCGCACGCGCGACGAGCATTTCTTTCTTCCTGTCCTTCTTTACCTTCCCGGGCAATGGATCCAGCAAGCCAAAGTTGGCGTTCATCGGCTGAAAGTGCATGGGGTCCGCCTCGCGGAGATACCGATAGAGGCCGCCGAGCATCGAGGTTGGCGGCGGCAGGACGACGGGTTGCCCCTGGAGCTGCCGGGCGAGGTTGATGCCGGCCATGAGCCCGGTGCCCAGCGACTCGGTGTAGCCCTCGACACCGGTGATCTGGCCGGCGAACAACAACGTCGGGTCATCCCGCGCGCTCAGCGCCGGTCCAAGGCTGGCTGGACTATTGAGGTAGGAGTTCCGATGGATACTGCCGAAGCGTAAGTACTCGACGGACTCGAGCCCCGGAATCATCCGGAACACCCGCTGCTGCTCGGGGATCCGAAGCCGGGTCTGGAACCCGACCAGATTCCACATCTGGCCCGCCCGGTCCTCCCGGCGGAGCTGCACAACGGCGTACGGCTCCCGGCCGGTCCTGGGATCGGGCAGCCCGACCGGCTTCATCGGGCCGAACCGGAGCGTCTCCCGCCCCCGGCGCGCCATCTCCTCCACCGGCAGGCATCCTTCGAAGTAGGGTACCTCGTCGAACTCGTGCCCGTGGAACTGGTCAGCCTCGACCAGCGCATCGATGAACCGGCCATACGCCTCCGCATCCATCGGCGCGTTGAGGTAGTCGTCCCCCTCACCTTTTCCATACCGGGACAGCGCGTAGAGCCGGTTGTGGTCGAGTGAGTCTGACGACACGACTGGCGCGATGGCATCGTAGAAGGCGAGCGCCGAGGACCCGAGCCGGGAGACGATGGCCGCGGTCAGCCGCTCGGAGGTCAGCGGCCCGGTGGCCACGATTCCGGGCGAGGGAAGATCGGCCACTTCCTCCCGGATGACGGTGATGCTGGGATGCGAGGTGACCTGCTGGTCCACCGCCCGGGAGAAGACTTCGCGATCAACCGCGAGCGCGGTGCCTCCGGGCACCCGGGCACCATCGGCACAGGGAAGCAGGATACTCCCCAGCGCGCGCAACTCGGCCTTGAGCAGGCCGTGCGCATTGGTGAGGTCCACCGATTTGAAGGAGTTGCTGCAGACCAGCTCGGCCAGGCGGTCGGTCTGGTGGGCCGCGGTCCGGACCTGGGGACGCATCTCGTACAGAGTTACCCGGACGCCACGCTCCGCGAGCGCCCACGCCGCCTCCGAGCCGGCAAGACCCCCGCCGACGACGGTGGCATTCACGCCAGCGCCACCTCCTCCGGCTCGGCGACCACGATCCGGTGGCCGCACTTGAGGCAGGTTCGGCTCTCCCCCTCGGCCTTGCTGATCTTCTTCTCCATGCCGAGGTACCCGCAAGCGGGGCAGATCTCCGGTACTGGGCGGTTCCAGGTGGAGAAGTCACAGGCCGGGTAGCGCAGACATCCCCAGAACGACTTCCCCCGCTTGGTGCGCCGCTCGGTGAGATCTCCCTCGACGCACTTGGGACACTTGATGCCCATGGGGATGGACCGGGTGCCCTTACAGTTGGGATAGGTAGTGCAGGCCAGGAACTCGCCGAACCGGCCGGTCTTGATGACCATCGCCGACCCGCAGAGGTGGCATTTCTCGTCGCTGGGGCGGTCGGGCACCTTGTCCTTCTTGAGCGACTTCACGTAATCGCAGGTGTCCTTGTACTTCAGGCAGGCCAGGTACGGCCCGAAGCGACCGGTCCGGAGCTCGATCGGAGAGCCGCACTTGGGGCAGCGCTCCTTGGCCAGCACCTCGGGATTCAACCCGTGCGCGTCGGCCACCAGCGCCTTCATGTCGACCGCCTCGAGCGCCTTGCTGAAGGGACCATAGAAGTCCTGGAGCACCCGCTGCCAAGCCAGCTCGCCATCCTCGATCCGGTCCAGCTCGGTCTCCATGCCGGAGGTGAACTCGACATTGAAGATCTCGGGGAACTTGCCGATCATGATCTTTTCGACCGTCTCGCCCAGATCGGTTGGGAAGAAGCGCCGCTGGTCCACCCGGACGTACTCCCGCACCGACAGGGTGGAAATGATGGCGCTGTAGGTGGAGGGGCGGCCGATGCCCAGGCGCTCCAGCTCCTTGACCAGGCTGGCCTCGGAAAAGCGGGGAGGCGGCTCGGTAAAGTGCTGCGACGGAGTGATCTCCCGCACTTCCACCCGATCGCCCACGGCGAGCGGCGGAATGGGCGGCAGATCGTCCATGGTCTTGCCCTCTTCCTTCTCCCGTCCCTCGGTGTAAAGCACGTGGTACCCGTCGAACACCAGGACCGAGCCCGTGGCCCGGAACAGGTACTGGCCGAGATCGAAATCCACGATGGTCATGTCGTAGACAGCCGGCGTCATCTGCGACGCCACGAACCGCTGCCAGATCAGCTGGTAGAGGCGGTACTGGTCCGGCTCCAGATACGGCTGCAGCTGCTCCGGCCGGCGAGCCACGTCGGTGGGCCGGATAGCTTCGTGGGCGCCCTGGACCCGCGCCGCCTTCTTCGGCTTGTAGGTGTTGGGGGACTCCGGCAGGTACGGCTTGGCGTAGTTCTTTCGAATGAACCCTCGAACCGACGCGACGGCCGTGTCCGACACCTCCGGTGAGTCGGTTCGCATGTAGGTGATGAGACCGACCGCCCCATCCTCACCGACGTCCTTGCCCTCGTAGAGGTCCTGCGCCGTGCGCATGGTGCGGCGGGAGGAGAAGCCGAGCTTCTTGGCCGCCTCCTGCTGCAGCGTGCTGGTGGTAAAGGGCGCGGCGGGGTTCTTCTTCCGGTTGCGCTTCTCGACCTTGGAGACGATGAACGGCATCGGGCGTACTGCGTCCACCACTGCCCGGGCATCGGCCTCGGTTTCCAGCTGGGGTTTGTGTCCGGCCACCTTGTGGAGCGCGGCCTCGAAGGTCTGGCCGTTCTTGGCGCAGAGCGCCTCGATGGTCCAGTACTCCCGGGGCTTGAACGCACGGATATCGCGTTCCCGCTCGACGATCAGGCGGAGCGCCACGGTCTGGACCCGGCCCGCCGACAGGCCGGTCTTGATGGTGTGCCACAGAATCGGACTGGCCTTGTAGCCCACCAGCCGATCGAGAATGCGACGGGCCTGTTGGGCATCGACCTTTCGATCGTCGATCTTGCCCGGCACGCGCATCGCGTCCTGGATGGCGGCCTTGGTGATCTCGTAGAAGAGAATGCGGTGAGTGGGAGCCACGGAGTTGAGCTGACCGGCGACGTGCCAGGCGATCGCTTCGCCTTCACGGTCCGGGTCGGTGGCCAGGTAGATGGCGGAGGCACCCTTGGCCGCCTTTTTCAGATCGGAGACCGTCTTGGTCTTGCCCTTGATCGTCACGTACTTCGGCTCGAACCCGCGCTCCACGTCCACACCCAGTTCGCGGGTGGGCAGATCGCGCACGTGCCCGATGGTTGCCCTGACGTCGTACCCGGCCCCAAGGTACTTCCCGATGGTCTTGGCCTTGGTGGGCGACTCGACGATGACGAGGGCGGTGCCACCAGACTTGCTCCGGGCACCATTGCCGGCGGCCTTGGCTCGCTTGCTCTTCCGGGCAGGCGCCTTAACAGGTTGCGGGAGCGCCTCTTGCACCGCCCCGGTCTTTCCTGTCTTGGCCGCCTTTGCCGCCTTCACACCCCGTTTGGTTCTGGTTGCCATAGCTTCAGTGTAACCGCCTGAGTCACCTAATGGTCAAACTGTAGAGGTAGCAAGAAACCCGCGGCCAGTGGTCGGAAGCAAGGCAGAGCCAGGGTTACCACCCTCCGTGGCGCCGGGCCAGGCCCACGATTTCGGCGGCAACCGCCTCAACCGTAGTGTGCTCGGTCTGCACCGTATGATGGGCCCGGGCATAGAACGGTTCCCGCTCTTCGAACAGCGTCCGCATCCGTTGCGCGGGATCCACCCCGGCCAGAAGAGGCCGGGCCTCGCCTTGCTGGCTACGCTTGGCTGCGGTACCGGGAAGGCATCTGAGATAGATGCAGAGGCAGCGGCTCATGGCGGCGTTCAGCTGTCCGGGCTGCGCGGCCCACCCCCCGCCCGGGACGATCACGCCCGGTTCCGCAGCCAGAGCCGCATCCACGGCATCGCGCTCCATCTGCCTGAACCGGGCCTCACCCACCATGCCGAAGATCTGAGCGACTGGCATGCCCATCTCACGCACCAGCAGGCCATCGATATCGATGAGGGGAGCCGCTAGTGCCTCGGCCACCAGTGCCGCCACCGTGCTCTTGCCGGCGCCGGGAAGGCCCACCAACACGAGATGGCGCGGCATCAACTCTCCGCGGAGTCGGCCGGCGAGAGCCAGCGCGACCCGAGAGCGGCCACGTAGCCGGCGTAGTTTCGCCGCATCTCGGAGAGGGAATCCCCCCCGAACTTCTCCAACATGGCATCTGCCAATACCAGCCCAACCAGTGCTTCGGCAATCACGCCCATCGCCGGGACCGCGGTGACGTCGGACCGTTCGCTCACCGCCTTGGCCGGCTGTCCGGAAGCCAGGTCTACGGTGGCCAGGGGCGACATCAGGGTCGAGATGGGCTTCATTGCTACCTTAACAACCACCGGTTCCCCGGTGGTGATTCCGCCCTCGAGCCCGCCCGCATTATTGGTTGGCCGCCGGAACCCGCCGCGTGTGTCCCCTTCCCCGCTTCCCCGCTTCCCACCCGCCCAGAGGGCACCCGCCCCGCCCTCGATTGGATCGTGCACCTCGGAGCCGGGCCTCCGGGCCGCCTCGAACCCCATCCCGATCTCGACGCCTTTCACCGCTGGGATCGACATCAGCATTCCGGCCAGACGGCCATCGAGCTTGCGATCCCAGCTGACGTGGCTACCCAGCCCTACGACGACGCCGCGCGCCACCACCTCGACCTCCCCACCCAGCGTATCGCCGGCTTTCTTGGCGGCGTCGATCCGTTGAAGTATCGTCGCCTCAACGGCGGCATCGAGCACCCTCACTTCTGAGCGATCCGAGGCCTCGTTCAGCGGCCATGGCAGGGGCGAGTTCCGCTGGCCTCGAGCCCATTCCGTCTCGATCCCCCCCAGTGATATCACATGGCTCCCGATTTCTACGCCGAACTCGTGGAGCAGCCGCTTGGCCAGCGCGCCTGCCGCCACCCGGGCGGTGGTCTCCCGGGCACTGGCCCGCTCGAGGATATCCCGCCCATCGAGCCGGTCGTACTTCAGCAGGCCCGCCAGATCGGCGTGGCCCGGGCGGGGCCGCGTCACCCGGCGGCGGCGGAGCTCGCCCGGCGGGTCCGAGCTCTCGTAGGCCATCACGTCTTCCCAGTTGGCCCAGTCCAGGTTGGGAATCAGCATGGCCACGGGCGAGCCCAGCGTCTCACCGGCCCGCACGCCGGACAGCCACTCGATGTGGTCACGCTCGATCTTCATGCGGGCGCCACGGCCATAGCCCTGCATCCGCCGAGCGAGCTCCCGGTCCACCCATTCCGCCGAGACCGGGAGGCCGGCCGGCAGACCCTCGACGATGGTTACGAGGGCCTTCCCATGCGACTCGCCTGCAGTGGTGAATCGGAGCATCACGACAGGGTCCTTGAAACGAGGTGCGCCATCGCCGCATACTAACGAACGAGCCCGGCTCGCGCCGGGCTCGTTCTACATCTGTAGACGTCCGCCGGTTCACTCCGGCAAGCCGCCGTCGTCGATGATCCGGGGCGTGACCAAGATAATCAGGTCGCGCCGGCTTTCCTTGGTCGAGCTGAAGCTGAACAGCTTGCCGATGATCGGCAGCCCGGAGAGCAGCGGGATCCCCGAGCGGCTGTTGGTCACTTCGGTGACGGTAAGGCCACCGATGACCGCGGTCTCGCCGTCGTTGACCAGCAGCTGGTTGTCGGCCCGCTGGGTGGAGAAGACGAACCCGATGTCGCCCGCCTCAACCTCTTGAATGGCGGACCGCTCGGTGTGCAGCTCCATGGAGATCTGGCGGTTGCTGGTGACGTGCGGCGTTACGGTAAGCCGGATACCGGTCTCCTTGAACTGTACCGTGGACGTGGCCGCGCCCGCCTGGCCGCCGGCATCGACGACCCGGACCGGAGTTTCCTCACCCACGAGGATGTCGGCCTTGCGGTTGTCGAGCGTCGTGATGACCGGCTCCGCCTGAACGTCGGAGAGGTCCTGCCGCTCCAGCGCGCTCAGGAACGAGGTCAGCGTGAAGCCGCCGAAGGCAGTGGAGAACACCAGGTCGAGCGCCGAGCCGACGATCGTTCCGCTGGCGTTTCCGATGGCCGATACCGAGCCGCCGCCCACGTCTACGATGTTCACGTCAGGATCGTACGTCTGACCGCTGGTGCCGTTCGGGTCGGGACGCTGGATCAGCTTATTGAAGAACTGGTTGGAGGTACCCACGTCGTACTTGATGCCCAGCTCCTCGATGTCGGTCCGGTCGACGAACACGATCTTGGCCTTGATCGACACCTGGGGCGTACGTATGTCCAGACCGCGCACGAACTCGGCGACGTTGGCCACCTTGCTGCGCGTGTCGGTGATGATGAGCGAGTTCGAGCCCACGTCGGCGATGACCTTGCCGCGGCCCTTGGTCAGCGTGCCCTCGACGCTCTTGGTGAGGTCGGCGGCCTTACTGTAGTTGATCCGGACCACGCTGGTCTCCAGCGGCTCCAGCGAATCGAGCGCCGCCAGCACCGAAGGCGCGTCTACCCGGATGATGCCACCCGGCATCTCCTGGGCAGAAAGGCCCTGCGAGGCCAGAATGGCCTGGAACGCCTGCGGCCAGGGCTGATTCTTGATCTCGGCCGTGACTTCACCCTTGATGTCCTTGCCCAGGATGACGGTCCGACCGCTGAAGGCGGCGAAGCCGGCAACCACGTCGGCGATATTGGCCCGGTCCCACACGACCGTGATCCGGGGCTCCTCGGAAGAGACGCTGGTCAGCCGGACGGCGGCGAGCTGAACCTCGGGCTCGCGGCGCGGCGACTTCGACCGGGCAGCTGCCGGTGCGGGACCGTTCGAGGACCAGGCCAGGAAGGACTGGTCGGTACCGAACGACACCCGGATGGCGTCGGTTCCCCGCTCGACGTGATAGTCCTTGGCGTGATCGAGTTCGAGAACGATCCGAACCACGTCGCGCTGGAACTGGGAGTAGCGCAGGTTGAGTACCCCGCCGCGCTTCACCCCGTCGTAGAGGCTCGAGGCATTGCCCTTTAACCGGGCGCCCATGACATCGAGTACCAGCCGGTTGGGGCCTTCCAGCATGAAGTCGCGGACCTCGACCGCGCCGCGCACGTTGATCACGATGTCAGCGCGTCCCGGTGAAGCCTGGACGCTGACGCCCGTGACCTCTCCGCTCGCGGGGCCGTCGGCGAGCGCCGTTGAGGGCACTCCGAAGACCGCGGCGATGGCGAGCACTAGGCGATACAATCGGGTCATGGGGTTCCGTCCTCCTGCTTCCTGAGCGAAAGGGTTTCCTGCCGTTCAAAGCCGAAGTCCTCGATCATGAATACGACATCGCGTTCACGGATCTGCACCACCCGAGAGCGGCCGAGCTGATCGCCGGCCCGCAGCTTATGACGCTTGCCGCCTTCCTTCTCCCGGAACACCGCCACGTTACCCGAGGGCGACCGCATGTTCTGGTAGATACCGACCAGCTGAAGGTCGGCTACCTCCGGCCCCGCCTTCGCCATATTGAGCAGCGAGTTGAAGGGGTCGCGGATGGATCCCGAGTACGCGAAGGTCTCCCGGTACATCTCGGTTTCATTGGACTTCTGCACTGAATCAGCCCAGGCCGCCTGATTGACTACGGGTAGGGCCGGCACCGAATCGCTCTGAACTGCGCTGGGTGCCGCAGCCACCGGAGCCTGAGCCGGAGCCTTGGTGCTGTCGGCCTGTGCCGGAGCGGGCTGCGCGGTGGCAACAGCGGACGGCTTCCCGGAATCGCCGGCCAGGGTGGGCAGCGGAGCCTCGGAATTGGATCCGCACGCGTGCTGGGCCTGGGCCGCGATGAGCTCCTCGGACGGCGGAGCCGGCGGCTTCTGCTTCCTTGAGGCCTTGGTCTTCTTCACCACGGCCACGGGCGGTTTGACGAGCTCGGCCCGGATCGAGTCCACACACGAGACATAGCGAACTTGGGCCAGCGAATCGGCGATCCGCCGGGCCTTGCGCAGGCTGTCGGTACGGGCGCGCAGAGCCGCCGCCTGTGCCTCGGCCGCCTTGGCCTTCTTGTTTCCCAGGAACGGCAGGTTGTCCAGCTTGGAGCACCCGGACAGAGCCAGCGCCGCCAGGAGGGCGAGCCCAAAGACGTTACGAGCCACTGGCCTCTCCTTCCGGGCTAGAAGACTTCACGAAGGTGCGGACCTGGAACTTGGCCTCGAGCAGCGAGCCGGTGCTGTCGCCCAGTGCCTTGGCGGAGCTCGCGTTGGCGGCTCCGACCGACAGGTTGTACGGCACGATGATCCGCTGCAGGCTCGCCATATCTGCCAGAAACTGGCCGATCTGGTCGTACCGACCGATGACCGACATGTTGTAGGAGTAGGTGTCGAACGGCGCCGGGCCCGGCGAAACAGGCTGCGGCACCACTTGCGACAGCGTCACGCCCCGGATCTTGCTTCGGGTCGAGATATCGTCGAGGAGATTGGGCACCTCGTTCCGCTCCGGCACCAGCCGCCGAAGGAGCAGGAGGCTCGACCGGTAGGTCTCCAGCCGCTTGCGCACATCCGCCACGCTGCCGCGCGCCAGCTCCTTCTTGGCGCTGTCGGTAGCGGCCTCAAACTGGGTGATGGTGTCTCGCACCGCGGCCACATGCGCCCGTCCCGCGGCGAGGCCATTCAAGCCCACCAGGTTGATCACGGTGCCGGTGTAAGCGCAGTAACCCACGATTCCCGCCAGGAGCAGCAGGAGCATGGGAGTGGCTTTTTCGTTGGAGATTGCCATGGGCTACCTCACCTCACCGACTGGCTGAAGGGAGCAACGCGGATGTATGCCGAGTCCGCCGACGCGTACGTTGCCCGGATGCTGAACGCCGTCACCGGCCGCTCGTGCTCCACCACGGTCTGGGCCGACACTGGCGTCACGTCCTTGATCCAGGGGGACGCTTCCAGCTGCCGGAGGAACCGGGTATACGCCTGGATGTCGATGGTGCGGCCGTTGAGCTCGAACACCAGAGCCGGCGGCATGGTATCGGTGACCGTATCCCCGGGGGCTCGCGGCGCCGGAGCGGGCGGCGGCGTGCTGCCCAGATCCACCAGCCAGGTATAGGCCGGCAGCGCCTTGGTGACCTCGTCCAGCAGATGGGCCCAGATGTACCGATCGCCATCCACATTGCGGATCACGGTGATCTGTGCCAGCAGGGAGTCGCGGATCTTCTCCTGCCGCCGTTTGTCGGCGATGAACGACTTGAAGCGCTTGTTCTCGCTGCGCGCCTGTTCCAGGCGCGGCTCCAGGGTATAGAGCTGACGGACGTTGTTCAGGTAGACGAACCCGAGGAATCCGAGCACGCAGACCCAACCCGCCACTGCTCCGAGCAGCATCGGGTCCTTCACCTTGGTGCCCAGGCCGCGGAAGTTGTCCAGCAGCCCCTTGAAGTCGAAGGGGGAGCCGGAGCTCTTGCGCCGTTTACCGGGGCGGAGATTGACGGTGATCATCTGATGACGGGTCCCTGGTCGGGGTCAGGCTGCGGTGCGCAGGGCAAGACCGATCGGGAGCATCAGCAGGGGCGCAACTTCGTCCACCTGCATCTGATCGAATACCCCGTCAGCCACCTGCAGCTTCTCGATCGGATTAGCGAGCTGAACCGGAGTCTGGAGCCGGTCTCCCAGCGCACGGCTCAGCCGCGGAATCCGCGACCCGCCGCCGGTGAGGAAGATCCGCGAGATCCCGCCGGCCGAGCGGCTGGCCGTCTGAAGGAATGCTCCGGCGCGCTCGATGCCTACCGCCAGCTCTTCCGCGCGGGTCTGTAGAAACGCATCGGGAATCTCGCCGCTCGAGCCCCCCTGGAGCATGCGCTCCGCTTCCTCAGCCGACTGTCCCCGCTCGCGCTGCAGATCCTCGCGGAACCGGCGCGTGCCCACCGGGATATCCCGGGTGAGAACAGGAATCCCGTCGTCCAGGATGTAGATGTTGGTGACCTCGTGACCGATGTTCACCAGGCCCACAACCCCGCTCATGGCTTCGGGGTAATTGATCTCGAAGGCGTTGTGGAGTGCGAAGGCATCCACATCGATGATGGTCGATTGAAGACCAACGTCAGCGAGCAGCGCGACCTTGTGATCCACCAGCTCGCGCTTGGCCGCGACGAGGAGCACGGTCATCTGGAGTCCCTCACCTTCGGGATCCAGGATCTGGAAATCGAGCTCGACGTTGTCCATGTCGAACGGCACGTGCTGCTCGGCTTCCCAGCGGATGACCTCGCGGGCCTCCGTCTCGCCCATGCGATCCATGGTGATCTTCTTCACGATCACGTCGCGGCCGCCGACGGCGGTCACCACCGACTTGGTCTTGATGCCGGCCGAAGCCATGAGACCCTTGATGGCCTCCGCGACGATGCCCGGATCCATGATCTCGCCCTCGACGATGGCGTCATGGCCGATCGACGTGAACGCCACCTTAGTCAGCACCGGACCACCGGATGCATGCGAGATCGCAACGAGCTTGATCAGGCCGCTTCCGATGTCCAGCCCGACAGTGGTCGCCGAGCGCCCGAAGAGTCCCATAGTGTCCGCTGGTTAAGGAGGCGGTCCAGATATCTCAAAGATCAGTGGGCAACCGATGTGCCACACAAATTGCACATTGGCAATCCTTTGCAGCGAAGCAGGTTAACCAAGGTCCTGGTGGCTGCCGACTGCCAATTCACTCGCCCGCATCTTCTCTTTCGCAAGCCGTCTCTCGGGATGCAGCAGTCGCCTTCGTTACGGTGCAGAGGCCTTGTCAGAGGCAAGTGCAACATCTGGCAGCGGCGCGGAGCAGTCCGTTCAGTAGAGTTGGACCCAGCCGCGCTCACCCAAGCGCACTACACCACTGGGATCAGCCCCACCATCGGCAGGTGCCTGAAGCCGCACCAGCAGACCCACTGACCGCAAAGCCGCGACTCTCCCCGCGCCATCGCTGGTCCCTCGCACCCGAATCAGGAACAGGTGCTGGGTGAGCCGGCTGGCCTGGCGGCTGGCGCTGCCGCCACCGGGGAGGGTCAGGGTGCCGAGGTCGAGCGGCGTGCCTCCCACCGGCAACAGCTCAAGGACGGCAGGGTCGAGTGTCGCCACCGCCTCGCTCAGCCCCGCCTCTGCCGCCTCACCGGCCTGAACGGCGTAGAGAGCGTTCTGTCCACTCTGCTGCTCTAGCCGCGCGGCGAAGAAGATGCCGCCGACGAGCGCTCCGATGACGCCGAGGGCGACCACCGCAATGAGCAGCGCGATGCCTCGCTCGTCGGATCCAGTCATGGGCGGATCGCGTTGCGTAACGTCACCTGCGCGAGGAGCTCTTCTTCCACGGGCGGCCCGTTTCCCGTGCCGCCACCCTGGGTGGTCCCTCGCAGCGCGACCCGGATGCTCTTGATGCTCGTGCGGTCGGTCGTGGGGCTTCCAGCACTGTCCAGGTACTCGAGGCGGAAACCACTTTCGCTGGTCAGCGGGCCGACCAGCGGTTGGATTGTTTCGCCGCTGCTTACCGACCGCGCTCCCAGCCAGGACAGCCCCTCGGATTCATAGAGCCGGAGCTCCATCACCTCCGTGATCCGAACCGGCGTACCGGCCTCGAGACCGGCCACCACTGGACTGGCCGGCACGGTCAGCGTGATTCCCGGGCCCAGCGCTCCCGGACACGAAGCGCCGCTGGCGACGCTCACGATCTTCAGGCCCAGCCAGATGTCTTCGGCTCCGGCGGCAGCACGCTCCTCGATAAACACGAGGGCCTCGTCCCCACCCGCTTGGGGGTCTCGTGGACCAGTAAAGCTCCCTCGAGCGATTCGAATGCTCGTGGCGCTCGGAGTGCCGCAGATGAAGCCGATGCCGCGCATGGCGCGATAGACCAGCGCCGAGGGCCCGGCGACCAGGATGTCGTTCTGTGCCCCACTCCCTCCGGGAGCCGCGCTCAGCTCGCGCAGCTCGCTGAGTACGATGAGGGAGCCGGCACGCAGGTTCGACTGTAGCTCCACCCGCTGTGCCTGTGCCCGAGTGGTCCGCTGGGTAGCAACCAGCAGCCGGTAGATAGTGCCGGCCACCACCGTTGTGAGGGCCAGTGCGATCATGACCTCGGCCAGGGTGAAGCCCGCGCGAGCCCGGGTCAGCACGTCAGCGCCGTCTCCAGCACCGCCTCGCGAGCCCCCCGGAGCGTCAGGTAGGTGACAGTGACTCGCACCTGGCGCACTTTTCCGGACAGGGGAACCAGCCAGGACTCGGTCATGCCGCCGGAGAACACGGGGCCGCCCGAAGCGAAGGCAGGATCGGCGCAGCGTGGCGAGGAAGCATCTGCGGCCAGCCGCAGCGTCTCCATCCGGGTGGAAGCCGCCTGCGCGGCCCGGGTTTCGATCTTACCGCGACCGATCATGCGGGTGACCCCGGCCGACGTACCCACCAGCGCCAGGACGCCCACCCCCAGGACCAGAATGGCTACCAGAACCTCGATGAGCGTGAAGCCCAGCCGGAGATGCTTCATGGTCGACCCCTCTCCCGAAAATCAGAAGGTGGCGTCGGATGCCGCGGAATCAGGTACCCATTCCGCGCGACTCTAATCGAATGATTGAGGGAGTCATCGCGAGCAGCCGTATAGCCTGCCCTGAGCGCAGCCGAAGGCCGCGCTCGCAATGACTTAGTGAGCCGGGAGGCGCCGCAGCTTGTAGAAGAGTGTTCGCAGGCTGATGCCGAGCAGATTGGCGGCCTGCCTCCGGTTGCCCTTAGAGGTCTGCAGCGCGCGCTGGATGACTTCCCGCTCTACGGCTTCCACCTGCGCCCGGAGATCGAGCGAGCCATTGGGCGCCCCGTTTTGGCCGGATCCGGTGCCGTTCGTGAGGGCGAAGTCCTTGGCGTCGAGTGGCCCGCCGACTCCCAACACCGCGGCCCGCTCCAGGGTATTGCGCAGCTCGCGGACGTTGCCGGGCCAGCTATGGTGCGTAAGCGCAGAGAGGGCCGCCGGGGTGATGCTCACCGGATGACCGAGCCGCTGTGCCATTTGCCTGGCGAAGTGGGTCAGCAGCTCGGGGATGTCCTCGGGACGTTCCCGCAGGGGCGGTAGGTGGAGGCGGACCACGTTCAACCGATAGTACAGGTCCGAGCGGAACTCACCGCGCTCGACTGCCTGCTCCACCGGGCGGCCGGTGGCAGCGAGCACCCTAACATCGATTTTCCGCGAGTCGCGGCCACCCAGCCGGCGAACCTGGCTCTCCTCCAGCACCCGCAGGATCTTGGCCTGCAGCCCGGAGGATACATCGGCGATTTCGTCGAGGAACAGCGTTCCACCGTCGGCCAATTCGAACAGACCGGCGTGATCGGTCGTGGCGCCGGGGAACGCGCCCTTGGTATGTCCAAAGAGCTCGGACTCGAGCAGCTGCTCCGGAATGGCACCGCAGTTGACAGCCGTGAAGCTGCGCTCGTTCCGGGGACTCATGCGGTGGATGGCCCGGGCAATGACCTCTTTGCCGGTGCCACTCTCACCGGTGATCAACACCGGGGTGTTGTGCCGTGCCACTCGAGAGGCCAGCTCCAGCACATTCCGCATGGCCGGGCTCTGGGAGACGACCAACTCCTGGACCGCGCTGATGCCGACATTCGAGCGCAGGGCCTCGACCTCGCGACGGAGGCGCTCCCGCTCCTCGGCCTTCCGGACCGCCATGACGACTTCGTCGGCCTTGAACGGTTGCTGGACGTAGTCGTACGCGCCCTCTCTGACCGCGGCAAGGGCGGCGTCTTCGGTCCCCTGCTCGCTCAACATGATCATGACGGCACTGCCGCCCTCGGCCCGCAACCGGCGGAGGAAGCTGAGTCCGTCCATGCCCTGGAGCTTGAGGCCGCAGAGGATCAGCTCGAAATCTTCGGTAGTCGCACGCGACAGCGCGCGCGTGGCGTCGGGCTCGGTTTCGACGACGTAGCCCGATTCTCCGAGCAGCAACGCGAGCGATTGCCTGACACTGGCGTCGTTCTCAACAATCAGCAGCCGCATCAGTTCACCCGAGTTTGGTAGAGAGCGCCTGGAACACGACACCACCTCTTGTCACACTGTTCGGCCGTTGGCCCAGCCGGGCAGAATCCATGACCTTTGGCACGATCCGCCGGGCCGATCACGGCAGCTGCATTTGATCGCAGTCCACACCATTCCGGTAGGCGATCAGGCGTAAGTGCCGAGTTTGCCGAGCGGATGCGGGCTCTGTTGGGCAACTCGGCGGCGGCCGATCGACACTGCCGAGCGCTCGGCTGCACTGCGTTGCACTAGATGCCAAGCAAGTTCTTCGCCACCATGGAATCGGGCCCCATCGATGGGCTCGACCAGGTCAGCGGAACCGCCCGCGGCTAGCTGCAGGCCACTGCACCGTCGTTCGTGGCCGGCGGAATCGGAGGGGCTGCCCCGTAAAAGATCACGCAAGTCTGGAGCGTGCCCGCTGCCGATGCCGATGCGGACCAGCCGGCGTCACTGGAGCTCACCAGCACGACCGTTACGCCCGCGGTCGGGCGGAAGCTGAAGGACGGGTCGGGAACGACGCCACCGTAATAGGTTCGGTTCTCTACCCAGTACCCCTCCTGCGCGGACGCCAGATTGCGCAGATCGGACTTCATACCGGCGACGATGGCCTTCCCCTTGGTGTTGGAAAACTTGGGGATGGCGATCGCGGCCAGGATGCCGATGATCACGACAACGATCAGGAGCTCGATGAGCGTGAAGCCTTGGCGTCGGGTCATACTCCCTCTGCGTCCTTTCTGGAGCTGGTCTCACTCTCGCGCTTACTCATTGGTCACTCCAAGCGTGCGAGGTGAGAAGAAGAATGGGCGGCGGTACGACACCGCCGCCCATCCTTTGAAGCCTGTACTTCTAGCGCCTGCTTAGTAGCACTTCGGCGCGCCCTCGGTGTCGGCCGCAACCAGACCGGCCAGAGGAGCAAAGGTCGCCGGATCGCCCACGAAGATACCGCAGACGTTGTTCGACGCACTGGTCACGGCCGGGTTGGTGATCGTCGCGGCCCAACCAGCGGCGGTACAACCAGCGACGAGTACCAGCACGTTGCCGGCAGTCGGACCAAAGGCGACGGTACCACCGCACGCCGGGCTCGCCGGGGCATTGGCCTGGGCCGCGCCAAAGGCGGTCGCATAGGTCTGGTTGTCGGAGAAGAAGCCTTCCTGAGCAGTCACCATGTTACGCAGGTCGGACTTCATACCGGCCACTACGGCCTTTTCCTTCGTGTTGGCGAACTTGGGGATCGCAATCGCGGCCAAGATGCCGATGATCACGACGACGATCAACAGCTCGATTAGGGTAAAGCCCTTACGGTGGTTCATACTTCCTCCAGTTAAGTGTCGTGGCCATCGTTTACGCGAGAGCGATGTAGCTATCACTGGTTAAGGCAACACATATGCCACCCTCGGGTCCCCACCCCCAAGGTGCCACCGCAACACGAGTTAACAGCCAGTTGCAGTTCCGAGTGGCAGGCCAATGCATCCCCCGGCAAGTGGATTCTGCAAGAGCGGCCCGGCGCTAAAGCTGCCTCAGTCACTCATTTGAGTATCATTATTTTCGTGCGAGGGACGGCAAAAACCGGCCGCCCAGGCGGCGGCACGGTGACCTGGGGGGCGGGGAATACGCTGGTTCTGGAAAAGAAGAGTGGGCGGCGGTAACCAGCACCGCCGCCCACCCTTGAAGCCTGTACTTCTAGCGCCTGCTTAGTAGCACTTTGGCGCGCCCTCGGTGTCGGCCGCAACCAGACCGGCCAGAGGAGCAAAGGTCGCCGGATCGCCCACGAAGATACCGCAGACGTTGTTCGACGCACTGGTCACGGCCGGGTTGGTGATCGTCGCGGCCCA
>DATMDQ010000047.1:0-4504 GCA_035557715.1 Gemmatimonadales bacterium | reverse complement strand
TGAGGGACAGCACCAGCCGGGCACCACTCGGCTGGATGATCTCACGCTCGAGGTACTCCACATCCCGGTCGGAATGGATCTCGGACTGCTTCCGGCCGCTGTCGACCTCCTTGGCCATGCACAGGATGATGCGGTCCCCGGGCTCCACCCGGTCGACGGCGACATCGGCGAAGTACCGCAGTTGGGCTTCGTCGATGTAGGAGCCGAACTGAATGTCGATACCCCACAGCCACCACCCGTTCGGGAGCTTGATCGCGAAGTAGCTCCGGCGCTGGCGCGTTCTCCACCCGCCGATCCAGTGGTTGCGGCAGAAGATGCTGGTGAAGTTGACCAGCCCGTCGTACCAGTCATGGCTTCCCGGAATGGCGAAGAGCTCAGGCGCTTCTGCGGGGGCGCACGGCAGCGCCGCCTGGTACGGACCGAGCATGCGGTTCTCGTACTCCGTGGCCGTGGGCACCGGGTACACCTGGTCACCCCCCATGACAAGGATCCGCCCCCGCTCGGTGGAGTGGGTCTCGCCGTCCCAGTCGAGCTTGAGCTCTTCGGTGGCCAGGAGCCTGGCCACGGTGTAGGTCGAGTTCCACCCGTCGCCGACGTCGGCCACGTAGTCCAGCCACAGATCGGGTTCCCCGGAGCGGTCCGGGACCTCGGCTGGCTCCAGCGCCTGCAACTCCCGGTTGTCGGCGTAGGAGCTGAAGACGCCGGAGAGCAGAACCCGGACAGCGGTGTCGACGAGTTGGTGGGGATCGAGCCAGCGGACCATGGGCCGGCGCACGAACCCGAGGTCGGAAGCAGAGGAAGGGCGAGGGGGGCACGGCGGAGGTGTATCGGCGGAACCCGCAGGTGTCTCAGCCATGCTCGACATTCTTGCAGCGGACGAGTGCCTGTCTTTGCGCCGTCCCTCGGCTACCTGGGTCGGAGGACCCGGTACCCGTCGACATGCCCGTCGCGTAGGCGCCGGCCTGGGCGTTCACGTCGGTGCGGAACAAGATCCTGATCACGATCGCCACCGCGGTGCAGGCGAACTCCCTGCTTGCCTGGGCCGGGCAGTGAAGCTGCGGGTCGGTTGAGCGCCAGCAGCTGGTGCTGCCAGGGTGTCCATGTTCGGCCAGCACGTCCGGCCCGCCCGAGAAGGGGAGAGCATGCTGAGTCCAGAAGATCAAGCAGCTGTACTGAATGCGCCCAACGGGTGGCGTGAGCGTGACAACTCTCCCCCGTTCGCGTGGGGCAATAACCTCCCTGCGTTCGCCCAGGACTGGGCGGTTTCCCGGGAGGATTTTTCCATCCGGGGGAAGCTAGGAGACGGTAATGCCATCTAGTCGCATCAACAGGTTTTCCGCTGCGGCCGGGTCAGCCTTGATTGCCTTTTATGCGTGTGCGGCAGCTAAGCACAAGCGGGCGGCGGCGAAGGGGTTCGATTTAATTGATCCACCCGTTCCCGGAACCCCCAGCTTTGGTCGATTTTCTGAAGCTCTAACGGGGACGCCAGTTCGCGAGGGAAACCGGATTCAGGTTCTGCGCAACGGCGATGAGATCTTTCCCGCCATGCTGGATGCAATAAAGGGCGCACAGCAGACTGTCACTTTCGAGACCTATCTGTACTGGAAGGGAAGTATCGGCGAGCGGTTTGCTGAAGCTTTGGCGGAGCGAGCCTCTGCGGGAGTGCAGGTAAGTTGCCTGTTCGACGGGGTGGGAGCGGTCAAGATGGACCGTTCACTCATCCATCACATGGATCGTGCGGGCGCGCGCGTTGCTTGGTTCCGCCCGCCGCGCTGGTACACGCTTCACAAGTTGGACAATCGAACGCATCGAAGGATCTTGGTAGTCGACGGCTACATTGGCTTTACCGGAGGCGTGGGGATAGCAGACGAGTGGTCCGGCAATTGTGAGGATCCGGACCACTGGCGCGAGACGCAGGTTCGTATCGAAGGTCCTGCTTGTCGCGACCTGCTTGGGGCCTTTTGGGAGCACTGGACCGAAGCGACCGAGCAGATGCTTACCGGTGCTCACTTTCCCGACATCACGATCTTTGACGACGGGGTACCGGTGCACGTCACGCCCAGCTCGGTCTCAAAGGGAGGAGCCACCGAGCTGGAAAAGCTCTTCTACGCGGCGATCGTAAGCGCCCGAAAGCGTCTATGGGTGACGACCGGCTACTTCGTCCCACGTCAAGCTTTCGTTGATGTTCTCTGCGCGGCGGTAGCGCGCGGCGTCGACGTGAGAGTTCTCGTCAACGGCCCTCATAGTCACCGGGAGGTAGCACGCCAGGCAGGGCACACATCTTTCGAGGAACTACTTCGCTGCGGAGTGCGCATCTTTGAGTACCAGCGGACGTATCTGCACGCCAAGACGTTGGTAGTCGACGACTCGTGGGCGTCGATCGGCACTAATAACTTCAACAATCGTTCCCTTGCGTTGAACGACGAACTCACGCTGTCGACTTCTGGCGAAACTATCACCGCGGAGTTGGCGAATCATTTCCTCGATGACCTTGCCCTGTCCAATGAACTCGACCGCAAGGGCTGGTCTGACCGATCACTCGGTAAGCGTGCCCTCGAGCTTGTGACCGCCCTGGCAAAGCGCGAGCTCTGAGGCGTGGGGGGATCTGCCGCTGGCAGCGGCGGCTGACTCGCTGGCGTAGCCATGACGGGGAGTGTGTGCCTCCGAGCCCGGCCATCTGTGTCCCCTCCGGTGTTTCGCGCCCCGCCAGGTGAGCGGAGCCCACCACCCCGCCAGCTGGGCGGCCGCCTGATGCGGGCACGATAGGCGGGTGCATGAGATCACCGGGCCGCGGGAGCCGGCCCATTCCCTCGGCGGCCGATTCGACGACACCGCGGAGCGTCGGCAAGTCAGTCAGGCGAAACAGGTCTTGATCATTCTCATCCTGCTTGTGCTGTCAACGGCAGGTTGTACGGCCCCCCCGGAGAAGCCACTGGGGGAACCACGTCCGAGTGAACCGTTCACTTTTCGCGTCCTCGCCACCGGTTTGGCTGATCCGTGGGAGATCACCTGGGGTCCCGACGGTTTTCTCTGGGTTACGGAGAGGGCTGGCAAGACAGTGACCCGGGTGAACCCGGCGGATGGGTCGAAAACCACCGCGATCACCATCGCCGATGTGTACGCCAGCGACAGCCAGGACGGCCTGCTCGGTATGGCATTTCAGCCGAACTTCCTCAAGGGGAGCGCGAACAATGCTGTCTATCTCGCGTATACCTACGATGTCTCCCCTAACGCAGCGGTCGACCGACGCGTAAAGATAGTGCGCTACACCTACGATCCGGTGGCGAAGGTGCTGAGCAATCCGGCTGACTTGATCACAGGTTTGCCGGCCAGTACTGATCACAATTCTGGGCGCCTGTTGCTCGGTCCTGACGAGAAGCTCTACTATTCGGTCGGAGATCAGGGAAACAACCAGTTCGAACGTTTCTGCAGCCCGATCCGAGCCCAAGGGCTGCCCACCACGGAAGACGTCGGTGTGCAAAATTGGACGACGTACGTCGGGAAGATCCTGAGACTCAACCTCGACGGCGGAGTTCCGTCAGATAATCCGGTGATCAACGGAGTGCGGAGCCATGTCTACTCATACGGCCATCGGAATCCGCAGGCTCTTGTCTTCGGACCAGGACGCCGTCTCTTCTCGGCAGAACACGGCCCCAAGTCTGACGATGAGATCAACCTGATCCAGGCCGGCGGGAACTATGGCTGGCCGTACGTGTCCGGTTTCAAAGACGACCAAGCCTACGTGTACGCGAACTGGTCCGCATCGACCACGCCGCCGTGTTCCACCCTGAGGTACGACAGCTACGTATCTGCGCCGTCGGTTCCCCAGCAAACGGAGACCGCCTGGCACGGTCCGGACTATGTGGAGCCCCTGAAGACCCTCTACACGGTTGCGAACGGACACAACTTTCAGGATCCGGCGTGCGGTGAACAGTCATACATTTGCTGGCCGTCGATAGCGCCTTCCAGCATGGATTTCGCGCCTGCCGGCAAAGGTGGATTTGAGCCCTGGCGTAACTCTCTGCTGGTGAGCAGCCTGAAGAATGGCGCACTCTACTGCTTGCGGCTCACGCAGGACGGCGGCTCGGTCCAGGGTGATATCACCCAGTTCTTCAAGACTGCAAACCGCTACCGAGATCTGGCGCTGAGCCCTGACAATCGTACTGTCTATATCGTTACTGACAGCACTGGTCGGGTGGGACCCCAGTCCGGACCTCCCACTGAGAAGCTCGACAACCCTGGAGCGATTCTGGAATTCACCTTCGTGGGTTAGGAAGGCTTTAGCGACGTCGCCGGGCCTGCTCAGATCACCGGCGGAGGCTCCATATGGCCCAGCTGGACGAGGATCGTGACCTGGTCGTAATACAAGCTTCCGCTGACGATCTGACCCGCCGCGTTGAACCGCATGATCTCACAGAATGGTGTGGCTATCCGGCGTCCGGTGCGCGGCATCGGCCCGAATGCCCCGTCGTTGGTTCCGGTACCGGTGAAATGCGCGACCAGG
>DATMDQ010000046.1:0-27295 GCA_035557715.1 Gemmatimonadales bacterium | reverse complement strand
CGCCTGCCCCGATGCCCCGCCTGGTAGGGAGCGTCCAGCGACTTGGCCATGATGCCTTCGTGCCCGGCCTGCAGCGCACGCTCGAGAAAAGCCTGGGCATCCAGAGCCGAGGACGTCAGGATTCTGGGGACCACCGCAGATACCGGAGCCAGGTCGAGAAGGGCGTCCAACCGGCGGCTACCGGCCTCGTCCATGAGCGACCCGCCATCGAGGTAGAGCAGGTCGAAAAAGAACGGCGTGAGGGGTACCTCGCCTCGAGCCCGCACCACATCGAGCCGCTTGCCGAAACGGCTCATGGTGGTCTGAAATGGATGGGGAGTGCCGTTTTCCCGGAGAGCGATGACCTCGCCATCGAGGATCAGCTCGCGAGCCGGAAGAGTGCGGACCAGCTCCACCACCTCGGGCACCGCGGCGGTGACCTCGTTGAGGCGGCGGGAGTAGACCGCCACCTGGTCGCCGCTCTTGTGAATCTGGATCCGGGCGCCGTCCAGCTTGTACTCCAGCGCCGCCTCGCCCAGCTCCTTGATCGCCACCGCCGGGTCTTCCGCTGACCCAGCAAGCATGGGATGCACCGGGCGGAAGAGCTGAGCGGCAAAGACCGACAGCTCGGCTGGATCTCCGCTCAACGCGGCCTTCGCCACGTTCGGCAGGTCTCCCGCCATCATCCGCGCCCTTCGCACAGTCTCGGCCGGGACTCCTGCCGCCTTCGCCACCGCCTCCAGCATCAGGCCTTCGACCGCACCCTGGCGCAGCTCGCCGGTGACAAGGCGGAAGAGGAAGCTCTGCTCCTCGTGGGTGGCGCGGGCGAGTAGCGCGCGCACCAGCCGCTGCCGCTCGGCGCTCGAGCCTTTGCCGGCACCGACTTTCGCGATCCGGTTCAAGGTGGCGTCCACCTCGGCCAGCTCGAGCGAGGGCGCCTCCGGCGCGGTAGCCGGCATCGCGGCCTGGAGCGCGGCATAGCCGACGCCGATTCTCGATTGCCGAATCGATCCGGAAAGAAATGCGACCGCGATCTCGATCTCCTCGGTGGGGGTCTGGCCGAGGAGGGATGCCAGGAGGCCAACTTTCTCCAGGCGTCCGCTCACTTCGCTGACGCGGTGCGATGTATCTACCAGCTCAGCCAGCTTCATTTGTCTCCTCCTGTCCTCATCGCTGCGAAGGGACCTCTGAAGCGTTAGAGGGCCGCCCTCACGGACGGCCCTCTATTAATAGAAATAGATGTTGGTCTACCCGAGAATAGGTGACAAATCGTGCAGCTTCCCTGTGCAGCTTCATGCCTTAACGCAACGCTTGTACCACCGGCATCCTTGCCGCCCGCCAGGCCGGGAAGAACCCGCCTAAACGTCCAGCAATGGCAAGGTGGTTAGTAAGGCCTCCTACATACGGACGATCGGGACTGCGGTTTCTCGACAGGCAACTATTTAGTTCCTTCTATTACCCATAGATCTCCACCCCTCGACACTGCGCGGTCGAACAGGATCCACTTTCCGTCAGGCGACCATGTCGGGTAGTCGATCCGCACGTCGGGATCGGCAAAGGCAAACACCTGCCGAGGTGTCGAGCCGTCCACCGGGTATACCCAGAGCGCCTTGTGACCCCGCACGTCCAGAATGCGCGACTGGTCGGGTGAGAACGACATGTGTGCTCCGCTGGCGACATCGGGGAGCCGGGTGAGCAAGCCATCCTGCACGCTGACCCGGTAGATCTGGATCTGGGTGCCGTTCTCCGAGCGAAATACGATCCCGCCGTCGGGCGTCCAGCGGACAAAGTGTCCCCCCGCCACTGTCGGGCTGAGGCGACGCTGGGCCGACCCATCGGCATTCATGATCCAGAGCTCTGAGCGACCACCCCGATCCGACAGGAAAGCGATCTGCTTCCCATCCGGTGAGTAGAAGGGATTGGTGTCGGTGGCCGGGTCGTCGGAGAGCCGGGTGAGACGGCCATCGCCGGTGCTCACCGCCCAGATGTCCGCTGCGCCGGCACGGGCGGAGAAGAACACGATACTCTTGCCGTCCGGCGACCAGCTCGGCTGGTAGTCGCCTCCGCCGCCCTGGGTGAGCTGTCGCTCGGTGCTGTCGGCCACCCCGCGCAGCCAGATGTTCATCTCTCCCAAACGGTCGGAGTTGAACGCGATGGTGCGTCCATCGGGCGACCACGCACCTCGGCTTTCCACCCGCGTGGTTCTCACCACCGGTTCCGCCGCGCCGGTCGGTTGCCCGGTTGCGGGAGAGACCGGCAAGCGCCAGAGATCCGAGGTGATGCCGCGTACCGCGAAGGCCAGTCTGCTGCCGTCCGGCGCTACCGTGGGCTCGATATCATCTCCCGCGCCGGTGGTAAGCTGCTCCGGCTGGCCGGCCGGCTCTTCTCCGACAGGGACGGTGACCCTCCAGAGATTCATTCCGCCCCCGCGCGACGAGGCGAAGTAGAGCTGTTGCCCCTCAGTGGCCCACACCGGATCCATGTCAGGGATGTTGTCGTTCGTCACCCTGGTGAGCTTCTGCGATTCCAATTCCACCGTGGCGATATCGGACTTGATCGTCTCGACCCGGCGGAATGCCAATCGGGATCCGTCGGGCGACCAGCGGGGACCAGCGTGCACCACCGCCTCGCTCGAGTCCGAGGTGATCTGGCGAGGATTGCGGCCGCTGCTATCCGTGATCCAGATCCGCCTGGCTCCGCCCCATGCAGCATCGAAGGCGAGCCGTCCCCCGGTTCGGGAGTACGCCGGATTGAAAGCATCCTCGATCAGCTTGGTCTCTTGTCCCGTCGTCACGTCGATCGTCCAGATGTCACCGCCATCGTGGTACCAGCCGTTGATGTCGCTCGGCTCCAGCTTGCCGCCACTGGTCCTCGCGCGGACAAATGCCAACCGCTTTCCATCCGGCGACCAGGCCGGCTGGATGTCGTCGCCGGGCTTCTTGGTAAGCCGCCGTTCGTTGCCGGTGGCGAGGGTCCGCAAAAACAGCTGGCGGAAGCTGTCCACCTCGGCGACGTAGGCGAGCAGACTCCCATCGGGCGACCATGCGGGCCACTCCTCGATCCCTTCGCCGAAGCTGAGCTGGCTCAGCTTCCGGTTGAGCCCGGATGCCACGGCGCCGCCGGGGTCCGGTTGTGCCGGAATCCGGCGGCCGGCGTAAAAAGCCAGGCCGAGCACGATAGCTATGGCGAGAGCCGCCAACGCCACGCGGCGGGAACCTGCGGGGCGAGCTCCAGCCTCCTCGCCCTTGCCGAGGCTGTCCGCAAATGCCGCTGCACTGTCGAATCGGTCGGCCGGATCCTTGGCCATCGCCTTCTTGAGTGCCGCCGCGACCCCATTGGGTACTGCGCCATCCGGTACCTGAAGTGGAGGTGGCGGCTGTGACACATGCTTCGCGACGACCGACTGCGGCGTGGGACCTCGGAATGGCGGCTGGCCACTGAGCATCTCGAACAGGACGCAGGCAAGGGAGTACAGATCGCTGCGCCGATCGATCACCCCGCCGGATGCCTGCTCCGGGCTCATGTAGGCTGGAGTGCCGAGCGCGAGCCCTATGCCCGTCAGCCGCTCGGTGCCTGCGGCGGTGACTGCCTGGGCGATTCCGAAATCGGCGAGAACCGCCTCGCCGCCTTCGAGCAGAATGTTCTCCGGCTTGATGTCGCGATGAACGATGTGGTGCTCGTGGGCATAGGTGAGGGCCGCGAGCACGTCGACCGTGATACGGAGCGTGTCGTGGAGTGGGAGCCGCTTCTCCCGCGACAAGCGCTGACGGAGGGACTCGCCCTCCACGTAGGGCATGGTATACCAGAGCAGGCCGTCGACTTCGCCCGAGTCGAAGAGCGGCAGAATGTGCGGATGGCGGAGCTGTGCGGTGAGCCTGATCTCGCGGTGGAAGCGCTCGGAGCCCAGCGTCGCGGCCAGCTCGGAGTGAATTACCTTGAGCGCGACTTGCCGCTCCTGCCGGAGGTCGTAGGCCAGATACACGGTGGCCATCCCGCCCCGACCGAGCTCGCGCTCGATGCGATAGCGGCCGGCCAGTGCAGCCTGGAGCCGAGCGGCGGAATCGGTGGGCATTGGCTCTAAAATGTAACCCGGGCCGATTTCTCGCTCGAAATGACGCGCAAGCCACTATCTGTCGCCGAACACCCTGTCTACCGATTCGATCTCGGCGCCCTGGAACCGGAAATAATCCCGCCAGAACCCGAGATGATCCGGGCTCTGCTTCGGGTCATTGGAGCGAACCAGGTAGTAGATAGGCACCGAGACACGAGTAGGAGGATCAGGCGGGCAGGCAGGCGGGTTATGGTGACAACGTGGATCAAACCAGAGCCCGGAACCGAGCCAACTCTCTCAACGGGGAATGGGTGGCCTTTTCTTTCACGCGAGGTGCTGGCTGTTGCCTCGTCGAGCTGCTCCAGATCAGGGCAACCGCCCCGAGCACGGTGAGCCCGGCGGCAACGGTGCGCCAGGAGAATGGCTCATCTCCCACCGCCCAGGCCAGGGCCAAGGCAACGACGGGATTCACGAACCCGTAGGTCCCGACCGCGGCCGGGGTGCTGACCCGGAGTAGCCAGGTGTAGGCGCCGAAACCGAGTACCGTGCCGCCCACAATCAGGAACGCCAGAGACAGAGCTCCGCGCTCGGTCACCTCCTGTGGACTCCAGCCGTTTAGTTCGCCGCTGGCTAGACTGAGGGCCAGAACGGCTGCTCCACCGGCCCCGAGCTGCATCACGGTGGACTGGATGGCCGAGGCCGGGCGGGCGCCATCTCGTGCGATCACCGAGCCGATTGCCCAGGCCAGCCCGCTGCCGATCATAGCCAGCCGGTCGGTGACGGTCCCGGCCCACAGCCCGTCGCCCAAAGCCAGCAGGGCCACACCCGCCGTTCCGAGAAGCAGGCCGGCAATCACCATGCGTGAAGGTGCTCGCCGCTCCCGCACCGACGTCAGCAGCACCAGCCAGAGCGGAATCGATGTCATGAAGAGCGCCGCCTGTCCGGACGAGACCCGCTGCTCGGCCCATGCCAGCACGCCGTGGCAGCCCACGAACAGGAATGCGCCTGCGGCCGCAGCGGTGAGCCACTGTGCTCGGGTTGGACGCTCCAGTCCACCCCGCCAAAGCAGCCAGAGGTAGAGCAGGGCAGCTCCACCGCCGCAGCGAACCGCTATGGTCAGGAGCGGTGGCACTTCAGCCACCGAATACCTGATGGCAAGGAAGGTCCCGCCCCAGAACAGGTAGATCGCCGCGAACGCCGCGGCGACTGCCAGCCTGGAGCCCGCCGGCTCAGTCCTGGTTGATGAGGGCGCTGTCAAAGACCACCTCGTAATGCGACACGTGATCGTCGCGCTCGACCAGGAACCGCTCGTCCTCGGGGTAGAAAACGGCCTTCTCGATGTCGCTTCCAGCGAACTGCCGGATGGCGTCGGTCGAATCCCAGAGCGAGATCAGCAGAAACTCCGCACGATCCTTCACGATCCGGCGCAGACCCAGCACCCCCCGGTTTCCGGGGGCCTTCCGGTACTCGGCCAAGCCGGTCCGGTGCAGGTACTTCAAGTAGGTCTCCGCATCCTGAGCCCTGGTGGCTCCCCGCCAGCTTCGAGCAATCACGAGTCCTCCTTGCACCGGTATAACCGCCTTTACTGGTGACACAATATCTGTTAGATTGTCACCTGTCAAGGGCCGAATACCGGTGCAGCGATCCGGACAGTGACCTCCCGCTGTCACCTGACCCCCGGCCACCTCCTCCTCACTTCGTTCGGAGTCAGCGTGACAATGGACTCGTTCCAATACATCGGCGGCGACCCGGCCATCGACTTCGTGAACACGGTCGACTGGACCAGCCGAGGGCCGGAGCAGGAGCGGCTCACGGACTTCGACGCTGTGATCCGGTGGGCCGAGGGTGCGGAAATCGTCTCGGCCAAGGCGGCGGGCGGCCTCAGGGCCCGGTCACGCGCCCAGCCAGGCGAGGCCGAGTCGGCTCATCGGAACGCTTTGCGGGTGCGGACGGTGCTGGAACGGCTCTTCCGCTCGATCGCCGGGGGTGAGTCGGATGGCGATGCGTTGGATGATTTCAACCGCGAGCTCACCCGTGCCCTCGAGCGAATGCGGGTGGCACCCGTATCTGGGAAGCGTCCGGCCGGCCCGGGTCTACAGCTGGACTGGGATGTCGGGGAAGCAAGCCTGGACTCGGTCATCTGGCCGGTGGTTTGGTCTGCCGCGTCGCTGATCGTCTCCGAGGAGGCGTCCCGCATCCGGATCTGTGGCGGGCCAGACTGCGGCTGGATGTACGTGGACCGCAGCCGCAATGGGCTGCGACGCTGGTGCCAAATGAAGACCTGCGGGACCAGTGAAAAGTCGCGACGTCGGTACCAACGATTGCGAGAGAACAATCAGGACCTTGGCCGATCCTATTGACATGAGGTGCACTATTACGTACGATATATCGTACGTTAGCTCTCACGAAGTATCGGAGGCCAAGAAATGTGTAACCCACGCGACGACTGGGGCTTCGGGCCCGGATTCCCGTTCGGGGGCAAGATGTGGGCAGGGGTATTCAACAGCTCAGGGCGGGGTTCCCGCCGCCGTTCCCAGATGTTCGAGTCAGGCGAGGTCAAGTTCGTCATCCTCCGGCTCCTCAAGGAGAAGCCCCGCCACGGCTACGAGATCATCAAGGCGCTCGAGGAGAAGATGGCGGGCCACTACACCCCCTCGGCCGGCACCGTGTATCCCACCCTTCAGCTGCTGGAGGACGAGGGGTATGTCCGGGCGGTCGACACCGACGGCAAGAAGGTTTACCACGTGACGCCTGAAGGAGAGCGCTACCTGGAGGAGAACCGGGATCTGCTGGACGAGATCCTCGACCGGGTGCGAGAGACCGTGCGCGACTTCACCGGTGGTGGGATCGGCGAGGTCCAGAGCGCCTTCGCCCATCTTGCGGCCGTCACCTTCAAGAAGGCCTGGCGGCGAGGCCCGGACGATCCGGCGCTGAAGCAAGTCGCCGAGATCCTGCGTAAGGCGGCGGGCGAGATCGAAGAGGCGTTGCAGGCCGGGCAGCAGCGGGGCGGGGAGGCAGCGGGGCAGGCATAGCACGAATAATTCGGAGGCACGACGATGGGCTTCTTCGGATTTGTGTTCTGGATGGTAGTGATCTGGATGGTGATCCGCTTCTGGCACCGACGGGAGGGCAGGCGAATGGCTGGACCGCGCGGCTACGCCCCCAATAGCGGCTGGTACGACTCCGGCGAGTTCTACAATAAGAGAGGCCGCGAGCTACGGAAGGCTCAGCGAGACCCCACCGACGACCAGCAGCAGTACATCGAGTCGCTGGAGAGCCGCGTGAGTCAGCTGGAGGAGCGGCTCGACTTCACCGAGCGACTGCTGTCCGAGCGGCGGGAGCCGGTGGGAGGTTAAGCGGGGCAGCGGGGCGGCGGGGCAGTCGGCGTGATAAACCGATTGTCATCCTGAGGGAGTGAAACGACCGAAGGATCTACTCGGATGGTTCGGAGACCAGTTGAGTAGATCCTTCGCTTTGCTCAGGATGACAGGTGATAAGCTCGGCCCGCTGCCCCGCTGCCCCGCTGCCCCGCTGCCCCGCCTACTCCCTTCCCGCTGCCTCCCGATGCATCTCGGCCCAGTCCAGCTCCTCCTCTACCCGATGAAACGCGTCGTCCCCGATCACCCCGTTCGCACGCAACTCAGACAGGACGCGCCGCTCAGCCAAATGTGCTCGACGCTGCGTGGCAGTGAACTCCGATTCTTTGCCGCCATCTTCGGCAGGAAGACCTGACCCCCGCCTCTCCGCGCGGCTAAGTCGGTCCTGATATTTCCGCAGCAGCAGCTGAATCATCTCCCCATCGTCCGTCTTTGTGCCCTCCACCGCATCGATGGCCGCGCGAGCTGTCTCTGCCCGCGCCAGCTGCACCTCGCGGTCCACCGAGCCGTCATCACGGAGAGCCAGCATCCGCATGAGTGGCCGCACGGTCATGCCCTGGACCACGAGGGTGCCGAGCACGACGCAAAAGGCGGTGAAGAGGATGAGGTCGCGATAGGGAAAGGCGGAACCGGGCGAACCGTCGGGTAAGGCCAGCGCCGCTGCCAGAGTCACGGTGCCACGCATCCCGCACCACGCAACCACCGCACCTATTCGGAACGACGGATACTCCCCATGGGCACGGGGCCGGCCTCGCCTGACCCATCGCGCCGCCGCCACATACCCCATTACCCAGATGATGCGAACCAGTATGACGACTGCGCATACGGCGGCGGCCACCACCGTGTACGTGATCAGATCGTTCGAGCCGAGTCGGCCGAGGATGGGCTTGAGCTGAAGTCCTACCAGAATGAAGGCCAGCACATTCAGGACGAAGACCACCACTTCCCAGACCGCATAGGAGGGAATCCGTAGTCTCGCCGGGATTAGGGTCGGCGCGTGCCGCGCCATTAGAATGGCGTAGACCACGACCGTGATGATTCCGGAAAGGCCCAGGCGCTCGGCCAGGATCCAGACGCCAAAGGTCGACAGAAACTGGACCACCACCGACGTGGCGACGTCTTCGATCGGGCTGATCACCAACCGCGTTACCCGGGAGAGAACGGCGCCGAGCACGAGGCTGCCGATCGCCACGACGGCGAGCAGGGGGATCACGCTCCAACCGGAGAGGGTGCCGGTCATCACTGCCGCCACCGCCAGCCGGTAGATGATCAGTGCGGTGGCGTCGTTGAACAGACTCTCCCCCTCCAGGATCACCAGCACCCGGTGCGGCGGGCGGAGCTGTCGTAGCACCGTGGTAGCGGCCGCCGCGTCGGGCGGTGCCACGATGGCGCCGAGCGCCACCGCGGCGGCCCAGGGGAGATCGGGCACGACCCACCGGGCAACAACCGCCACCGCGGCCACGGTGAGCCCGACAGTGATCAGGGCGAGTGATGCAACCGGGCGCCAGTACCGCTTCAGATCTCGAGGCGAGGCATCGAACGCGGCATCGAGGAGTACGGGAGCCACGAACAAAGCCAGCGCGAGCTCGGGGTCGAGCGTTACGCTGGGGACATTGGGCAGGAGAGCGATACCCGCGCCTCCCAGCGCGAGCAGTGCAGGGTAGGGAAGGTTCAACTGGCGTGCCGCCGCCGCAAGCACGGCACCTACCAACAGCAATGCGATGACTAGTTCGAAGACAGCCATGAATTACGATCGACGTGACTGCCTCAGCGTGGCCACAGCCAGCCGAACGTCCCGGCCGTCACCAGCGCATACACCAACCCGTCCAGCGCGTTCTTCCAGGTGATCTTCCACGGCCTTCCCATCCAGATCGACTCTGGCATCTGCCCGATTCCATAGGTCAGAAATCCTACCGCTCCGACCACACGGAAGACCTCGAGATATGCCGTACCCAGCGGGATCGCGTGGGCACCCACGTAGGCGATGAAGAACGAGACGCAGAGAATGAACAGGAACCACTGGCTCAGGTACTTGCCCATGTTGGGCGCCCCTGGGCGCATCAGGTTCATGACCGCAACCGGCCCCTCGGCGTACTTCTGCTTGATCTCCGGCTTTTCCATGTCCTTCATATCGCTGCAGTACGGGATCACGTACTGCGCCGGCGCTGGATTGCCCGCCCGGATGGCTGCCCGCACCGCGTCTTCGTTGGGGAGCGGCTTGTAGTCCGAGTTGTGATACTTGAGCACCATGTGGATGATGGCGCTGACCACGAAGACCAGTACGGCCGAGACCAGGATGGGGAGCCAGAGCGAACCGAGGCTGACCATGGTGCCTCCAGGTGACTGGATGGGTGAGACCGTCGCCCGCTAAGCTAGCTCCAGATTTACGGGCGCGCGACAGGCCCGGGCGGCCTTATCTTCCAAGTACCCCCTCCCGCTTCCCGGAAAATTCATGAACGTCTCCATGCTCCTGCTGGGCATCGTCCTTGGAGCCGCCACCGGTGGCTTGATCGTTTGGCTTGTCTCGCTCACCCGGGTCGCCCGTGACACCTTCGCGTCCCTCTCAGCCGAGGCGCTGCGGCAGAACAACCAGTCCTTCCTGGCGCTGGCCCAGACCAAGCTGGGCGAGTTTCAGCAGTCGGCCTCATCCGACCTCGAGAAGCGTCAGAAGGCGGTGGACGATCTGGTTCGTCCCATCCACGAGGCGCTGAGTCGGGTGGACGGCAAGCTCCACGAAGTGGAGAAGGATCGTATCGCGAGCTACTCGGGACTGGTAGAGCAGGTGAAATCGATGGCACAAAGCCAGCGCGCGCTTCAGGCCGAGACCGGAAACCTGGTCAAGGCGCTGCGGGCGCCGCAGGTGCGGGGCCGCTGGGGCGAGATTCAGCTCCGCCGGGTGGTCGAGATGGCCGGCATGGTCGCCTATTGTGACTTCGTGGAGCAGGGCAGGGTCGAGTCTGAGGATGGGCGGCTGCAGCCCGATCTGATCATCCGGCTACCGGGCGACAAGACCATCGTGGTGGACGCGAAGGCGCCCCTCGCCGCTTACCTCGATGCGTCGGACGACACCTGCGAGGACGGCGCCCGCGACCTCCTCCTCAAGAAGCACGCCCGCCAGGTCCGCGACCACATGGTGAAGCTGGGTGGCAAGGCCTACTGGAACCAGTTCCAGCCGGCGCCCGACTTCGTAGTGATGTTCCTCCCGGGCGAGACCTTCTTCAGCGCAGCCTGCCAGCACGATCCGTCGCTCATCGAGTTCGGTGTGGGAGAGCAGGTGATCCCGGCCAGTCCCACCACACTGATCGCCCTGCTCCGTTCCGTCGCCTACGGCTGGCGGCAGGAGAGCATCGCTCGGAACGCCCAGGAGATCAGCAAGCTGGGTCGCGAGCTGTACGAGCGGTTGGGCAGCATGGCCGAGCATTTCGAGGACATGCGGAAGGGGCTGGTGCGAGCGGTGGAGAGCTACAACGACGCGATAGGCTCGCTGGAGGGTCGGGTGCTGGTGTCGGCTCGCCGGTTCAGGGATTTGGGGATTGCGGGAGAGGAGTTACCGGTGGCAGATACACTGCAACTGGGGTCGAGAAGGCTCAATGCACCGGAGTTGACCGACGCCTCTATGAGCCAAGAGGCGTCGACCCGCTTCTCAGGATGAAGGTGGTGCCTTCGCTCCGGTTACCACTGCACGCCCGATCGTGTTGTTATCAGTCCCGAACCAGATCTGGCCGCTGCGCTTGTCGAACATCATGTGCCGCACGGTGCCCCCGCCGCTCGGGATCGGTGTGATCCCGAAGAACTTCTCCGTCTTGGAGTCGAACCCCACCATCCGGTTGGGCTGCGACCCGGTTTCCACCACCCAGAGCCGGTCCTTGTCGTCCACCTCCATTGCGTAGGGCAATGCGCTCGTGCCACCCGGCAGGGCCCACTCCTTGAACTGCTTCGACGCCGGATCGAATCGACCGAGATAGCCGCGGCTATAGTCCACATACCAGATCCGGTCATCCGAGGTGATCGCGATGCGGCGGCCGCGGGAGCGCTCGTTCGGCATCGAGTACTCGGTGATCTTGAGCGTTGCCGGGTCCACCGTGGCGAGCTTCTCGTTGCCGAACTCGTTGAACCAGGGCCGCCCTTTAGAGTCCACCTCGATTCCGTACGGACGCGCGCCACCGGAGGGTACCTTGATCACATCGATCTTTCCGGTGGCGGTGCGGAGCCGGCCCACATAATTGGACTGCTGCACCGTGAACCAGATATCGCCCTTGCCGTCGAAGACCAGGGTGTGCGGATCGCGGACGTCTGGAGGCATGGGGTACCGGGTGACCTTGCCGGTAGCCGGGTCGAGCTTCCCGATGTGGCCGTTGCCGTTGCCCGCATACCAGACCATGTCCTTCTGGTCGACGATGAGGTTGTGGGGCAGAGCGCCGTCCTCGATCTCGTAGCGGCGGAACTTGCCGGTGGCCGGGTCGAGATAGGCGATGTAGTTCCCCACCTGTCCCACGAACCAGACTCGGTTCTGGCTATCCACATACGGGTCGCGCGGACGGGAGTCGGCGTAGGGAACGGGCCATTCGTTGATAGGAACCTGGGCCGCGAGCTGAGCAGCGGGTGCCAGGGCGGCCGCAACAATGGCAGCGGTGATAATAGATCGCATCACTTCGGCATCGCTCCCTCGACCGCCTCAGCGAGATTCTCGACCGACTGGTTGGTCTTGGTCTTGACCGCTTCCCAGTTGTCGGCCGTTGCGCTGGCGATCCCGCTCAGGCTGCGATCCGCCGTCTTGCGAGCCGCCCGGATCCGCTCCAGCGCCCGGTCGCTCACCGCGCCACCCTTCGACTTGGCCTCAGCCGCAAGCTGCTCGATCTGCGCGTCGAGCTCGGCGAGCTGGCTCCGAATCGACTGGGAGAAACCCTCACGCTCATCGAAGGAGAAGTCACGCGCTTCGACCGGTGTCTCGGGGGCGGGTGGCGTGGTGACGCTGATCGAGGTGTCGCTCACGCCACCGGTTTCGCTGCTCTTCTTGCCGCCGCAGCCGAGCAGGGTGGTGAGCATGACGCCGACGACGGTAATGGTGAGGTGTCGCATTGGAGACCTCCGAAAGTGGGATGAGGCTACCCGAACGGCTTTTCGTCCGCGCTGGGCCCATACACCGACGGCAACGGCACGTCCAGCAGCCTGAGATAAACCACCAGTGAACCACGGTGGTGGTACAAGTGATTGAACATCAACGTCCGGACCATGGCCATGCGGGGCGCGGCCATGAGCTCCCGCCCGCCGCGTACCAGCTTCCAGGTGCATTGAGCCCGCTCCGGTGTCAGCTCGGAGAGGAACTGGCGAGCCGAGGCGAGGCTCTCTTCCAGGGCGGGGAGCAGCTCGGCCCCTGTGCGAGGCTCCGGTTGTGCGAATTCCGGCGCCTCCAGCACATCGGGCCCGAGGACATGCAGACCCAGGCTCGGTATGATGGCCACATGCAATGCCAGCTGTCCCAGCGAGGAGGACCGGGGGTGAGGTCTCCAGGAGAGCTTATCGCCCGGAACTCGCTGCAGCACCCGGCGCGTAGCCTGCGCCTCCTGCTCCAGCTCGGCCAATAACATCTGTGGGAGCTCCCACGTTGCTGTCGTGCTGGTCATCTAGTTCTCCGCGTGATTTCTAGCTTGCCAGTACGTACCGGCCCCCGCCCGTCGTCGCGATCACCAGACACATGACGACGAAGAGGAGGTCGTAGTGCCAGCCGTTACTGTGTTTGCCCCAGAAGCCGGTGTGCCAGACGGCGATTTTCTTCTGGATGGCGCCAAACATGATGAGAATCAGCCCAAGGGCGGCAAGCTGGGGCAAAACCCCCAGCGCCACACCGAGCCCACCTGCAAGCTCGGCCAGGCCAAGGAAACGGGCAAAGCCGGGGCTCATTCCGATGCTCTTGCCCCGCTCGACCGGGTCCTTGGCGTGGTTCCAGCCGCTGGAGACGAACACCAGTCCGACCATGAGCCGCATCAGTAGCAGGGCCAGGTCGCTGAAGCCGTAGAGCCAGTGGATGCTCATCTGTGGATCTAAGCCCGGAAAAGGGCAGGGTCAAGGTTAGTTGTCACCCTGACACTGGCCTTGACTCCAAGCTCTTCTGCTGCCTGCGCCTCCGTCCCGGCCTCCGCTCCATCGGTACCGAAGTCGCTGCCGCTCCAGAGATGCCTAGCCGGGCGCGAAGTGCCGGGCTGATCGATCTCCGTACCAGCGCCTGGATCATCTCCGGCGTAGGCGGCTGATCCGATCCAATCGGCTTCGCCTCTCCGCCCTCCAGCGCCAGGACCGGGACGCCGTCGCGGTATAGGACCCGGTTCCGAGTCACACCGGTAACTCGTTCTCCCGGCGTAATGATTCCGGTGAGATTGAGCGGGTCCGCCGCCCCGACCGCGACCAGGGCGCCGCCGCCCTCGATCCGGCGGACCGCGCGCAGCTGCCCGACCGCATCGGGCAGGGCGAACTGCTCGCCCGACATGCCGGTCACGAAGCGGCCACCCCGGATCTCGCCTCTGGCCTCGAGCCGGCGGTAGACCATGAGCAGTTCGCGCCATGGCGGTGCTCCGGTCTCGCGGGCCAGAAGGCGCTTGAAGACGATTCCGTAGCGACGGAGGAGGGTCCGGGCAAACAGCTCGACCGCCTGTCCGCCCGTCCGCCCGTCCGCCTGCCCCCCAAGCAGCGACCACCGTCCAGCAGTCTCGATCCCCACTGGTGCGGTGCGATACCGCCGTTTGGCCCCACTCAGCGGCTTACGCTTGCTCGATGGGGTGATCAGAGCCCTGAGCCCCGCAAAGCTGTCGGAGGTGACCAGCCCCAGTCCCGCCAGCTCCGCCAGACCTTGCTCGACCTGAGTCGGCAGGAGTCCGGTCATCGCCGTCAGCTCATGGAAGAACGAGGCGCCGCGTTGCTGAAGGGTCTCTCTCACGAGCCCCGCGTAACTCGACAGCTCATAGTCTCCGCCGTTCCTTCCGGCCAGCCATTGATCAGCGTGCTCCCGAAGGAACAGCGCGATCGGGGTGGATCGAATCGGACCGCCCCCACCCGCTGCGCGGGTACCCGGCCCGTCCGCCTGACCGCCCTTCCTCCCCCACGCCACCCGTCCCATCGTGCATAGCGTGTCCAGCAGCGTCGGGTCGTACTCGGTGACCCGGGCCGCGAGCACGTCACTCTCCCAAGCCGCGGCGGGAAGCTCGAACCCATCCAGCTGCGCCATGACGATGGCGAGTCCCTCGAGACCTGCCGCCCGCTGATCCGGCTCGACCCGCTGCCAGGCGAATAGGAATCGCATGAAGTCCGCCGCACTCACCGGCTCGATCTCGGCGCGGAGCCGATGCAGGGTATAGCGATGAATCCGGGCCAGCAGCCGGCGGTCGCACCACTCGAGCGTGTCGGTTTCGGGGGTAAACCCGCCGCGGAGCACCACACCCTCCGCCTCGAGTGCCGCCAATGCGATGTCGGCGTCGGACTCCGTGAGGTTGAGTGTCGCTGCAAGCTGCGCTGCTGTTGTAGGGCCGACGATTCCCAGTCGTCCCCGGAGGAGCTCCCGAACTGCATCCCCGCTGCCCTGCTGAGTCGCCTTCACCTCCGCAGCCCACTCGATCGCCGACCACACCACCAGGCCGTCGCCCAGATCGATCCGAACCCCGCGACCCGCCTCCACCAGCTCGCGCCAGAATCCCGTCCACGGCTGTCCTTCACGGCCCGAGAGCCCCTCGATTTCGGTCAGGAAGCCCGAGGTCAGGAGGGCGTCGTGCAGCTCATCGGCGTCACGCACATCGGGCCAGGCCTCGTCCCGCACCCGCTCGATGGCGGCCAGGTCCAGCGCGCCGAGATCGTCGGCCGAGGAGGGCTCGAAGGCGCGGCGAGTGTAGACCGCCAGCGTCCGGCGCTCTTCCGCGGGAGCGTCGTCGAGAAATGCATACGGCCGCGCGTTCAGGATCTCGTGCGACAGCGGCGAAGGCTCGGGCAGGTCCCGCGCGACGTAGTTGATCTCTCCCGCATGAATCCGCCGGAGCAGCGCGGTGAGCAGGTGGAGATCCATCAGCTCGTGGACACAGTCGTCGATTGTCTGCCGCACCAGCGGGTGATCCGGGATCTCCCGGTCGCCCGGGATGTTCTCCAGGCACGCGGCCGCGTCGGGGAAGGCGGCGGCGAGGAGATCCTCCGCCTGCATCCGCTGGATCTGGGGCGGTGTCTTGCGACCGCCTCGGCTGCGAGCGATGGCCAGGGCGATGGTGGCGTTCCAGCGCCAATGAGTGCCGAACATCGGAGCGTCGAGCAGTGCCTGGACCAGGATCTCTTCCACCGTGTCCGGATGCAGAAATTTGAAGACCGTGTCGAGCGGGAACGAGTGTTGCGGCCCCAGCGAGAGGAGCAGCGCATCCTCGGTAGCCGCGGCTTGCAGCTCGAAGTTGAACTGGCGGCAGAACCGCTTCCGGAGCGCCAGGCCCCAGGCCCGATTCACCCGGCTCCCGAAGGGCGAGTGAATGACGAGCTGCATGCCGCCAGCCTCGTCGAAGAAGCGCTCGGCGACGATGGTTTGCTGCGTGGGAAGCGTCCCCAGCAGGCGTTTGGACTCGCCGAGGTACTCCACCAGTTGATGAGCAGCAGCATAACTTCCCGAAGCATGCTGGTTGGATCCTTCCGCTTCGCCTCGCTCAGCGTCAGGATGACAGTCCCTTGCTGTGTCGCCAGCTAGAACCGATGCGATCCATTGAGTGGCCTGCTCCCGGTCACCGAGCCGCTTCTCTACATCGCCCCGAAGCTCTGCCACCGCGGCGGACAGCTCGTTGCTCCGCGCCGGGGCTTCCCCGAGCCAGAATGGAATGCTGGGCGGTTGGCCGTGGGCGTTCTCGACCCGAACGGTCCCCTGCTGCACCCGCAGGATTCGCCAGGAGAGGTTGCCGAGCTGGAAGATGTCGCCCTGGAGACTCTCGACCGCAAAGTCCTCGTTCACCGTGCCGATGAAGGTGTTGTCCGGCTCGAGGATCACCCGGAAATCGGCGTTGTCTGGAATGGCGCCGCCGGAGGTGATCGCCAGCATGCGGGCTCCGCGGCGGCCACGGATTCTGCCGTTGACCGTATCGTGGTGAATCAGCGCACCCCGCCGTCCCCGGCGGGTGGAGAAGCCCTGAGTGAGCATCTGGATCACATTGTCGAACTCGGACCGCTCCAGATCACGGTAGGGATACGCCTGCTGGACCAGCTGGAACATCGCCTCCACGTCCCAGTCTTCCCCCGCGGATTCCGCCACGATCTGCTGGGCCAGCACGTCCAGCGGCTTATCGCGGATGATCAACCGGTCGAGCTCTCCCCGCCTTACCGATCGGATGAGTGCGGTGCACTCTACCAGCTCGTCGCGGGTAAGGGGAAAGAGCCGTCCCTTGGGCGTGCCGTGCACGGTGTGCCCCGAGCGGCCAACTCGCTGAAGGAAAGTGGAGATCCGCCGCGGCGTGCCCAGCTGGGTGACGAGATCCACGTGGCCGATGTCGATGCCCAGCTCCAGCGAGGCCGTAGCCACCAGTGCCTTGAGCTTCCCGGTCTTGAGGCGCGTCTCGGCGTCCAGCCTGGTTTCCTTGGACAAGCTGCCATGGTGCGCCGTCACCGCATCCTCGCCGAGGCGCTCAGCCAGATGGCGAGACACCCGCTCCGCGAGCCGCCGGGTATTCACGAAGACCAGCGTTGTCTTGTGTGCGTTGATCAGCTCTGCCAGCCGGTCGTAGATCTCATTCCAGACCTCGCCCGCCATCACGGCCTCCAGCGGGGAGCCGGGGAGCTCGAGCGCGAGGTCCAGGGTGCGGCGGTGGCCCTCGTTGATGACAGCGGGGTGGCGGCCCAGCGGGGCAGCGGGGTCGCCGCTCCCGACGAGCCAGCGTCCCACTTCCTCGATCGGCTCCATCGTCGCCGAGAGGCCGATCCGCTGCACCGGCTGTTGCGCCACGTGGGCCAGCCGCTCCAGGCTCAGCGCCAGGTGAGCCCCGCGGCGGGATTCCAGCACCGCGTGGATCTCGTCCACGATGACGGTGCGGACGGTGCGGAGCATCTCCCGGCTGCGTTGCGCGGTGAGCATGAGGTAGAGCGACTCGGGGGTGGTGACCAGGATGTGCGGTGGCTTCCGAAGCATCGCCGCGCGCTCGCTCTGCGGCGTATCGCCCGACCGGATGGCGGCGGTGATCCGGGGCGCCTCGAGCCCCATCTCCTCGGCCAGCTTGCGGATCTCTCGCCGCGGCTCTGCCAGGTTGAGATGGATGTCGGCGCTCAGCGCCTTGAGCGGCGAGACATAGACCACCCGGGTCTCGTCCGGCAGCGGGGCCTCCAGCCCCTCGCGGAAGAGGCGATCCAGCTCCTCGAGGAAGGCGGCCAGGGTCTTTCCTGAGCCGGTTGGGGCAGCAATCAGCGTGTCCCGACCCTGCCGGATGGCTTCCCAGCCAAGGCGCTGCGGGGGGGTGGGCTCGCCGAACTTCTGCGTGAACCAGCGGGCGACAACGGGGTGGAAGGCGGAGAGCGACATCGATCAAAAATAGCTGGATTCCGGGGAGGATGTCATGGTCGGTCTAGAGTCTAGAGTCACGAGCCCGCCCGCCCGTGACTCGGCTCACTTACCCGGGTCCCCCGACCTGTTCATCTTGCTCCCGTCGCAGGGAGCACTCTCAGGTCACGTCAACAGGCAGGAACCACGATGGTCGATTCAAGGGCAGGGCTGGTCGGCATCTTCACCCAGAGCTTCAAGGACTTCCTGGAAGACGACTGCATGACATCCGCGGCAGCGCTTTCCTACTATACAGTGTTCTCCCTTCCTGCCGTCCTGATGCTGCTGATGCTGGTGGTCAGCTCCGTCATGGACCCCAACGATGTTCGCGGAGGCCTGGAGTCTCAGCTCGAGTCCCTCATGGGTCCCAGCGCGGGCGGCGAGGTCCGGAACATTCTTCGGGAGACGGAAAAGCCAGGCGGCGGGCTGATTCCCACCATCGTCGGAATCGTGGTGATCATCTTTGGCGCCACCGGTGCCATGGGGCAGCTCCAGGCGGCCCTCAATCGAGCCTGGAACGTCGCGCCCGACCCGGATCAGGGGGGAATCAAGAACTTCCTCACGAAGCGGCTCTTCTCCCTCGGCATGCTGCTCTCGATCGCATTTCTGCTGCTGGTATCGCTGGTGATCAGCAGTCTGCTCTCGGCCATAGGCGACCAGGTCTCAAGCCTCTTGCCCTCGGGGCCCTCAGAGGGCTTGCTGCAGGTGGTCAACATCGTGGCCTCGTTCGCGGTAATCAGCCTCCTCTTTTCCGCGATGTTCAAGGTAATGCCGGATGCCAAGGTCGCCTGGAAGAGCGCTTTGGTCGGCGGCTTCGTCACCGGCATCCTCTTTGTCGGGGGCAAGTATCTGATCGGTCTCTACATCGGACACAGCAACCCGGGTGAGGCATATGGCGCCGCGGGATCCCTGATCGTACTGCTGCTCTGGATCTATTACTCTGCGATCATCGTGCTGTTCGGCGCCGAGTTTACCGAGACCTGGGCCGAGAAGCGCGGCGAGGGGATCGAGCCGGAACCAGGGGCGATTCGGGTGGCGCACGAGACGCACAAGGTGGGCTCCGACGGTTCGGCCCCTTCGCGGAGTTTACCCTGAGCGAGCGAAGGGCTCAGGGTGACAGACTCTCCAGCCGATCTATGGGGCCACTAATGGCTCCGTGAGCACGAACGTCACCGGCGTCTTGGCCTTGACCACCACGTCCCGCGATGCAGTCTGTGAGGCCACTACCGCGCCTCCTGCGGCGCCGACCACGCCTCCGATCACCGCACCCTTGCTGTTCCCGCCCAGCACGCGGCCCAGCACGGCGCCGCCGGCGGCGCCGACTCCAACCTTGGCTGCTTCGCTGGTTCCGACTCCCCGGCCCCGAAGCTCATGGGGAACCGGCTGAACATCTGCAGCCACCCGCTGCTGCTGGCCACCGATGCCGATGGTTTCCACCTGCAGTACCAGTCTCCCCTCCGCGGTCTTGGACTTGGCCGCACTGAGCCTGGTGACGGTGAACTGGACCGGGGCTCCGGCAGGGATCAGCGTCTTGCCGTCCGAACCAGTCACATTCTCCATGACCACGGCTGTGACTCCTCGGCCCGCTGAGTCGGTGCGGGAATTGATCGAATCGTCCAACGCCGCATGAATCTCGGTACCGATGGGAAGTGTCCGGGCCCCGACGGCGGTGCTGGTCGCGACGGGGCTAGGCGACGGAGACGATGTGTCGCGCGCAACCGACCGTGCGGTGTCAGTCGAGGAAGTGGTGTCAGGGGTCCGGGCGGCTATGGTGTCCGGCGCCGGCGTCGGTTTCGGGGTTGGAACCGCTGCACTGTCTCGAAGCGGAGTCTGAGCGGTATCGGCGACGGGCGACTGCTCCGGTGCGTACCCGCGCGTCGTCGTGTCCTCGGCCGGGACGCTGGCTGGAGGCGGAGGCGGAGTCGCCTTTGGAGCCGCCCGTTTGGCTTTGCGGGGTTTTGGCATTGCGGCGGGCTCGGGAGTCGAGGTGGCTTGATGTTCGATCGGAGCGAGGGGCTGCGTGGAATCCACGCGAGCGACCTCGAGCGGCCGGGTGAGGTTGTCATCCACCGGAATACGCCGGTCGCGGGAATCAGAACAGCCGGAAACCAGAACCGCGCCGGCCAGCGCAAGGGCGAGCCTATTCATGCCTGCCTCCAGTGCCTTGAGGGTTTCTACTCCTGAAGTCATTACCCTCTTTGGGCTTCGATTGCTGTGGGTTGGGTCACCGTACTGCTCCGCTTCGCCGCTTCCTCGCCTACTGTAGGCACAGCCCTTGCGCCCGTGCCTGCCCAGATAGTTCTAACTCTACGTCATCCAAACACCTCCGGCACGCGCTTCGGCCAACCGCGCCGCAATAGTGGCGGGGTTCGCCCGACCTGCCGGGTTTTACCATGATTTTCTCCTGACGGGGGACCGCGTTGAGCGACTGCGCCAAGTGCCATACTCCGATCCCCGTTGGCGGTAACTGCTCCCACTGCGGTCCCCTCGCGGTCGAAAACGACCCCGACCTCGATGAGCTCAAAGTGCGCCTCGCGCGCACCCTTGAGGGTCGCTACGAGATCACCCGATTCCTTGGTCGCGGCGGCATGGCTGTGGTCTTCCTGGCTGAGGACCTCGTGTTGGAGCGGCAGGTGGCGATCAAGGTGCTGCCTCCGGACATGACCCGGGATGCCCAGCTGGTGGCCCGCTTTCAGCAGGAAGCCAAGACCGCCGCCAAGCTCGACCATCCCAACATCATTCCGATCTATCGGGTCGAGAGTGAGGGGGGATTGGTCTACATCGTGATGAAATACGTCCCGGGTCAATCGCTGGAAGAGCTGCTGGCTAAGGGTCCCCTGACGATTTCCCGGGTCCGCCATGTGCTGCGGGAAGCCGCCTTGGCCCTGGGCCATGCTCATCGGCGCCGCATCGTCCATCGCGACGTGAAACCGGCCAACATCATGCTGGACGAGGATGGTCGGGTGGTGCTCACCGACTTCGGCATTTCCAAGGCGGTCCAGGACACAGCCCAGCTTACCGGTACCGGTACGATCATCGGGACTCCGCACTACATGGCTCCGGAGCAGGCCCGCGGCCAGGAAGTAGACGGGCGTGCGGACCAGTATGCGCTCGCGATCGTCGGGCACCGGGTGCTCACCGGTAAGCTGCCCTTCGATGGCCCGGCGCACAGCATCCTGTATCAACAGGTCTTCGAACCGGCGCCCACGGTACTCAACCGGCGTCCCGATACGCCGGCAGACCTACGCCTGGCACTCGAGCGGGCCCTTTCCAAGGATTCCAGTGCCCGTTTCAAGACGATGGAAGACTTCGCCTCGGCCGTGAGCGGAGAGCGTTCTGCGGGAAGCGGAGCCCGTACCGGTCCTACGACCGTGGTGAGTGAGCCGGTAGGTCAGCAGCAGGCCAGCCCACAGACGAAGCTGCATCAGCCGGCCGGAAATCACGGCGCCGGCGTTCTTGTCGCGCTGGCCACCATCGCGGTGGTCGCGGTGGGTGCCTGGTTCGTGCTGCCCGGCTTTCAGGCGATTACGGAGCGCAGCGCGGCGAGCCGCACTGCACCCGCGCGCGCCATCGCCGCTCCGGCGGTGTCGAAGCCGGCTGCGGCTCCCAGGCCGGTACAGCGGACGCCGGCTGCGCCGGTGTCGCCCTCCCCCCAAAAAAAGCGAGCGATCGCAAAGGTCAAAGCGGTGCAATACGCTCTGCTCAAGGTGGACTCGGATCCCCGGGCGATGCTCTATGTGGACGGGGTCAGGGTCGGTCTCACCCCAATCTCCAACCACCGCCTCTCATTAGGGACTCGCCGGCTACGGGTCGAGCAGAAGGGCTACCGGTCGGTGACCGAGACCCTGGTGGTCAAGAGCACCGGGCCGGTCAACCGCCGGTACAAACTGCGCCGGGGGCAAGGCCGCTAACCCTACCGGGCACAGCCCTTGCTCGTTCGCTCCACTCAGATGGTCTAAACCCGCGCCATTTCACGACCTTGGGTAAAACCCCTCGCCCCTTCGGCCGCTCCGCTCGCGGAGTCCGCCTGAAGGTGCCGGGATTTACCAGATCTCTCTCTGCTCTAGAGGCGCCTGGATCACGTGCTACCTGCCGAGAATGGCCCAGTGATGAGCGAGTGCGCCAAGTGCCACACCCCCCTTCCGGTGGACGGGCGCTTCTGCTCCCATTGCGGCACCCCTTCGGGTGAGTTCGATCACCGGTGTCCGGCTGACCCGGTCGACGAGCTGAGACAGCGTCTCGCGCGGACTCTGGCCGGACGCTACGAGATCACCCGCCTGTTGGGACGCGGAGGCATGGCGGTCGTGTTCCTGGCCGAGGACCTGTCGTTGGAGCGGCAGGTGGCGATCAAGGTGCTGCCCCCGGAGCTGTCGCACGACGCCAAGCTGGTCCCTCGCTTCCAGCAGGAAGCCAAGACCGCCGCCAAGCTCGACCATCCCAACATCATTCCGATCTACCGGGTCGAGAGCGAAGCCGGGCTCGATTATTTCGTGATGAAGTACGTCGCCGGACGGTCGCTGGAGCAGGTGCTGGAGGAAGGCCCGCTCCCGATCGATCTGGCTCGCCGGGTGCTGCGCGAGGCCGCGTTGGCGCTGGGCCACGCCCATCAGCGCCGGATCGTGCACCGTGACGTGAAGCCGGCCAACATCATGCTGGACACTGACGGTCGAGTGATCCTTACCGACTTCGGCATCTCGAAGGCGGTGCAGAGTGCCTCGCAGCTCACCGGGACCGGGACCATTATCGGGACGCCGCACTACATGTCGCCCGAACAGGCCAAGGGACTCGAGGTGGATGGGCGGGCAGACCAATACTCTCTCGCCGTCGTTGGACACCAGATCCTCACCGGCAAGCAGCCGTTCGACGGATCGGCCCACAGCATCCTTTATAAGCACGTGTTCGAGCCGCCCCCGCCGGTGCTCGCCGACCGGGCCGATGTGCCCCACGACTTGAGCTCGGCGCTGGCACGCGCGCTCTCCAAGGAACCGGAACAGCGCTTTGCCACCATGGAGGAGTTCGCCGTCGCCCTGGGTGGAGATCGTCGGTCGGGTCCTCGCACCGTCGTAACCGCCGCGATCAAGCCGTTGGCCGGCAGCGGCGAGGCGCCCCTAAGGCCCAAACCCGCCGCTGTTGTGCGAGCGAGTCTCATCGCACTGGGCATATGCCTGGTGGTGGGTGGAGCAGCCTGGGCCGGCCTGCGCGGGCCGGCGGAGCCGTCTCACCCGTCGCCGCCTGTGACCGCTGCCTCGCCGCCCGAACCGATCGCGCTGCCAGTGGCAACGCCGGTCGAGAGTGTGGCGGCGGTTACTGTGACAGCCAAGCCGAAGCGGGCCAAGGTCGACACTGTCTCCCTGACTGTGACCTCGGAGCCTTGGGGTATCCTGTACCTGGATGACGTGGAGATCGGACCGACCCCAGTGGCCGACTACCCAGTACTATCGGGCAGGCACCGGCTCCGGATCGAGCAGGAAGGCTACCGCACCAGGTCCGAGACTATCGTGGTGACCGGTCCCGCCCCAATCCGGCGTGAGTTCAGCTTGGAGCCCGCCGGCCCCCAATGACCGAAGTCTCCGGTCATGGCGATGTGCGACCTGCCCGGACTCCGTGCACCTCGCCAAGCGGATGGAGCCGGGCATCGGGATCGACCGGATCGGTGCAGGCGCGATCATCCGGCAATCTCCCTCGCCCGTAGGGATTTGCGTTCCGCTCCGGTCCCGCCCCGCCCCGGACGTGTAACGAACAGCGCCGGGGCACACGCGTTGCAGTTAGGCCACCGTCCGCCGATGCCACAATCTTCACCTCGCGTGTGATCCGAGATCGTCAGAGCCCTGACCCCTCAGTGCCGCCCGATCCCGCGCGCATTTCCTCGGAGTAACTAATGGTCAGTTTCCTGAAAGGTCGCCGCCGCGAGGACGACTCGGTGGTCGCCGTCGATTCGAGCGGGAGAAATGTTGCCGCGGCTCTGGAGGCGTTAGTCGCCCGTGCCGAAGCCGCCGCGAACGACCTGAGGTCCCTCGCCCCGATCCTGGAGCGAACCGCTGAATTCGACGCCCTTCGGGAACGCTGCGAGGAGGTTGAGCGGCAGGTTGCCGGTCTCGAGCGGCTCGGCAGTCAGCTGTCCACGGCCGAAGAGCAGGTTGAGCGGGTGATCAAGACCCAGTCGGCTACCGAAGCCCGGCTGGGCCATGCCGGCGAAGGTGTGGACCGGCTCCAGACTCAGATGTCCGGCCTGAGCGATAAGGTTGAAACCGCGCTTCTGCTGCGTGAGCAGGTTGACTCCTTCCTCAGCCTTCAAGGCCCGTTGAACGCGCTCCGGTCCGATTCGGAGACGCTCCGGACCCAGCTCTCCGAGCAGTCCGAGCATGTCGCCCGCATGCGGACCCAGCACGATGACGCCCTGACCGCCCACCGCCACACGACCTCCAGGCTGGAAAACTTCGACTCCGACTTCCAGGCCGCGACCGGGAAGCTCGAGGACGTTGTGCGCCGGGTGCAGTCGGTCGAGCGGGCGCTCGAGCCGATCAATCAGGCCTCGATCTCGATTCCCGACGTCCAGCACCAGTTGGCCGTGCTCAAGGCGCTGGCCGACCAGGTGGCCCAAAAGACCACGATGCTGGAGCAGGAGCGCGAAGCGGTGGATCGTGCCGCGAGCCAGATCGCCCAACTGACCCGGATGGACCGGGAGCTCGATGCCTGGCTCCGCCGCCAGGAAGAGCAGATCCGCCGGTTCGGTCCGATCGAGGCCAAGCTCAGCGAAGTGAAGACCATCCAGGACAAGGTTCTGTCCCGGACCGAGGAGCTTCAGACCACGTCCCAGAAGATCGAGGACGCCCAGCAGTCCGCCCGTCAGGCCCTCACCGATCTGCGCGAGCAGATGCGGAAGAGCAGCGAAGGATTCGAGCTGGAGCATCGCGGACTGCACGCCGTCAGCGAGCGCATCGGCGACCTCCGCAATGCGGTGAAGGAGTGCGAGGCTCGCCTGTCGGTGCTGGATGCCGCCAGCCAGGGCACCGCGGCAGTACAGACCCAGGTCCGGAACGTTGGCGAGCAGATCGTCGATCTCTCTAAGGAAGTAACCGCCCTGACCCAGGAAGCCGCCCGTTCCAGCACCCTGCGGCAGGACGTCACCCGGCTGGACAACATGGCAACCGAGCTGGCCGCCCGGATGCGTCGCCTGGATGAGATCCGGCCCGGCGTCGAGCAGGCTGTGGAGCAGCTGGGGGCGCTCAAGGGCACCCGCGAGCTGCTGGCCGATGGCTTGGAGCAGATGCGCTCCGCGGCCGACGAGATGAGCCGCCTGCGCGAGAGCCACGGGGAAACCCAGGCCTGGCTGGCCAATGCCGACGTCTGGACCCGGAAAGTCCAGTCCCAGGTCAAGGAGCTGAGCGGGCTGGAGCCGATGGTCGAGCGGATCCGCGTCGAGGTCGAGGTGGTCAAGGGCTCGATGGTGCAGATCCAGTCTCAGCGGGACATGATGGAAGGGGTCCAACGGAATCTGTCCGAGATCGGGTCGCTCAGCGCCGAGCTCCAGGATCGAACCGAGGGGCTTAAGAACCGGATGGAGACTGCCGAATCCCGCTTCGCCCAGCTGAGCCGTCATGCCGAAGGCGCCCAGCAGTTGTCGGACGCCGTCTCGGTGGTCACCTCGGCTGTGGAAGAGGCCGAGCGCCGCATGGGTCTGGTGGACGACTCGGTTCGGGCCATGGAGGGCCGTACCCAGCAGATCAACCAGGTGGAAGAGAAGATCCGCCTGTTGGGCCAGGAGCTCGATCAGCGGCAGGGCGCGCTCGACAAGGCGACCGAGCATCTGACCCGCGCGTCCGCACTCAGGAAGGAAGCCGCGGAAGCCGCGCAGCGGATGGAGGAAGTCACCCGCGTGGTCGGTACCACGCTCGCGCAGGCCGAGGAGAAGGCCGCAACTCTGCAGCAGGTGTCGGGTGAGCTGGAGAACCGTGCCGGCGCCCTCAAGTACATCGACCGGCAGCTGGGGCACTTCGAGGAGCTACTGGAGAAGTGGGAGTCGGCTCAGGCCCAGGCCGCCAAGGCGTTGGAGCAGACCCTGGCCAGGCAGGCCGGTGTCGAGGCGATCGAAGCCCAGGTCAAGCACGTGTTCGACCTGGCCGAGCGCACGGTCGAAGACGTTCAGGCCATCGGATCGGCTCGGCGCGAGATCGAGGAGACCAGGACGATGCTGCAGGCCACGCAGGACCAGTTCAAGACCACCGAGGAGACGCTCAAGGGGTTCGAGTCCCGGAAGCGCCAGCTCGAGCGGGCGGAACAGCGGCTGGCTCGGGCCGAAGCGCTTGCCCTCGGCATTCGGGCGACCGTGGAGACGCTCACCGCGCAGAAGACGGTCGTCGATCACGCGATGGAGTCGGCCGGAGCGCTCGGGTTCCAGATGAAGCAGGCCGAAGCACTGATCGGTGCGCTGCGCCGGGAACGCGACCTCGCTTGCGATCTCAAGACGGCGGTGGCATCGCTGTCTGCCGAGGACGAGGAGGAGAACGAGGAGCGTCCGACCAAGTAACGCAGCGTCGAAAGCTGAACAGGAAGAGGCCCGGGAGAACATCCCGGGCCTCTTCTTTGTGCGCTACCGGGCTTGCACCAGTCTCACTAGATGCCGGGCCCTTTCGCTGCGTCCTTCGCTTCCTTCTTCACCTTCCTGGCCGACTCTTTCACCTGCTCCTTGACCATCGTGCCGGCTTCCTGCACTGCCTGCTTGACCTCCGGAGCATGCTCGCTGATCTCGGTTCGAACCACTTCCTTGACCTCTCGCCCCGCTTCCGTGGCCGCATCCTTGACCCGCCCGGCGGTCTTCTCCGCTCGATCCACCAACTGATCCCGAGCCGAGCCCATCACCTCGTTCTCCCGCTCCGTGCCTGGCAGGAGGAGTCCGAGTACCAGCCCCGCAACCGTTGCTCCGATCGCCACCAGGAGGGGGCTTTCGGTGGCGGCCTGCTCCAGATTGGTCTTGACCCGTTGGGTCTGCCGGCGCGCCTGGCCGCCGAGCTCTCCCACTCGCTCCTGAGCCCGAGCCTTGAGCCCACCGACGTCACTGGCCACCTCACCTGCGCGGCCCTTAATCCCGCTCGCTGCTTCGCTCACACTGTCCTTTACTCCGCTCACCGCCTCGCCAACCCGCTCCTTGATGCCCGACTGCCAGGCGCCGCCCTGCCGCCGCTCGGCACCGGTATAGGCGTAACGTGCCATCCGGTTGCCGGAGACATCGCTGTTGGACCGCTGGGTCAGAAGCCAGGTCACCCCGGCGCCTACCGCGATCACCGGAAGTGGGTTCTCCCGGATCACGTCTACCAGACGGGAGCCGGTACGCCGCGCGCTTTCGCCGACGTTGGA
>DATMDQ010000045.1:0-2870 GCA_035557715.1 Gemmatimonadales bacterium | reverse complement strand
GAGACGGCTCACCAGGCGGCGCCGGGTCACGCCCCGAAGCACATCATCGTGGCTGAGGGTGACCCGGCCGATGCGGCGGCCGACAAGTGAGGGGCGGATATCGCGAACGATGGTCTCGACTTCGGGAAGCTCGGGCATTGGAGTCGGTCAGGGCGTGACCGTGATCGTTCCTCTCATCGTGGTCCTCCTGGTGGCCTTCTCAGCGCGTCGTTGCGGGGCTCCGCTCCGTGCGCCTCACCGCTTCACGCCAGCCGATGTCGCCCCGAAAGATCTTGCCCTCGAAGCGAATCGCGCCTGCCGCTTCCCGGCTGAGCCGCTGCGCTTCACTGAAGCTCGCCGCCACGGCGGTCACGGTCAACACTCTCCCGCCGCTCGCGCGAAGAACACCGTCCTGCTCCCGGCTGGTTCCGGCGTGGAACACCGTCACCCCCGCTGCCTGACTCCTGGGGAGTACAATGGCGGCGCCGGTCTCGGGGGCATCGGGATAGCCGCGCGACGCGAGGACCGTCGTGACCGCCGCCTCTGTCCCGATCTCCAGTGACGATGGCGCCTTGCCTTCCGCCACCCGCATGAGCGAGTCGGTCAGGCCGCCGGACACGAGCGGGAGCACTACCTGGGCTTCAGGATCGCCCAGGCGACAATTGAATTCCACCACCGACGGCGTGCCTTCCGGATCGACCATCAGCCCGGCGTAGAGCACGCCGGAAAATGGGGTTCCCTGCCGCTGCATCTGTTCGAGCGTAGGGTGCAGCACCTCCTGCTTGACCCGTTCCAGCAGTGCGGGCGTGGCCAACGCCACGGGGCTGTAGGCACCCATGCCTCCGGTGTTGGGTCCTCTGTCTCCCTCCAGCAGCCGCTTGTGATCCTGCGCCACCGGCAGGAGCTCGACATCGCGCCCGTCGGTCAGTGCCAGCACCGAGATCTCTTCGCCCTCGAGGAATGCCTCGATGACCACGGTGCGGCCGGCCGGGCCGAACTGGTCGCCCTCCAGCATGGCGCGCACTGCTCGTCCGGCTTCAGCTCGGGTGGCGCATACCACCGCTCCCTTGCCGCCGGCAAGCCCCGATGCCTTGACGACCAGTGGCTCCGGGTGGCGATCGACATACCCGAGAGCCGGTGCGAGGTCGCGGAAGGTCTGGCTCGCTGCCGTGGGCACCCCGGCCGCAACCATGACTTCCTTGGCGAAGGACTTGGACGCCTCGAGCTGGGCGGCCGCCGCGCCGGGACCGAAGACCAGACGCCCTTCCGCTCGCAGCCGGTCGGCCAGACCGCTCGCCAGCGGGGCCTCAGGGCCGACGATCGTGAGATCGATGCCATGCATGTCCGCCGCATCGGCCAGCCGGTCCAGATCGTCGGCCGGGATGGGGAGGTTGCTGGCGAGCTCGGCCGTGCCGGGGTTTCCCGGTGCACAGTAGATCTGGGCCTCCGGGTTCTCACGGCGAAGCGCCCAGCAGAGCGCATGTTCGCGCCCGCCGCCTCCGACAACCAGCAGCCTCACGGCTTTTGCGCGTTCCGGAACGCCTCGCGCGCGCGCTCTGTGGCGCGCCGGGCGGCATCGGCCACCTGGGTAGCCAGCTCCCGCGCCTCGCCGGCGTAGTACGCCCCGGCGGCAGCCATGTCGTCCCGCAGCGGACGGTCCTTGGCCTCGGCGCCGCGGCGGGTGTACTCCCCCCGCAGGATGCGTTCGTACTCCCCGCTGCCCAGCCACCGCTGCAGCTCGGCCGCGCGAACGGTGTGCATCGGGTGGGTGAGCGCCAGTGTGCTCAAGAGCTTGTAGACGACGTCCAGTCCTTCACTGCTGGTGGCGTACTCATGAGCCTGCTGCATGAAGGCATCGACATCCAGTTGACCCTCGAACGCAGAGCCCCGGCCTCCGCCCGCCATCTTCATGTCCATCCGCTGCGCCACCACAATGTCCTGCCCGCCGAGCAGGCCGGCCCGGTCCGCCGAGAGCTCGGATTTCCGGGACCACTCGAGGAACGCCAGGCGGATGGGAAGCACCGCCAGCCCCGCCAGCATCGGCAGTGCTCCAAGACTCATCATCGCCAGGATCGCGGCTATAGTGTGATATAGCGCGTGCCCGCTGATGACGTGTCCCAGCTCATGCGCCAGGAGCACGCGAAGCTCTTCCTCATCCAGCAGCTCGATGGCGGCTGAATGAACGACGATGAAGGGGGCATCGATCCCATAGGCGCCGGCATTGAAGAACGGCGTCTGGGAGACGTAGAGCTCGGGAACCGTGGGCCAGTCGAAGGTGGTGGCGACCTCGGTGTGCAGCTGCCAGAGCCTGGGGAACTGGTTCGGCCCCACGCGGACGGCATTCCCTTGAAACAGGAGCCGGATTCCCCGCTCGCCGCCAAGCATAGAGAGGACCTTGCGAATCAGGTCGTCCACGCCGGGCACTGCCCGCAACGCCTGCAAGGCGGCGCGGTCTGCGGGGTGCTCCCAGCTGACTGCCGCGATCTGGGGGAAGGTCTTGCGGGGGCGCGGAACTGGAAGCGTGGTGCTCATGAACGACTCGGTAGTTGGGGATGCGGCACAATACGCGCTACGGGGCTGATGGTTTCACTTTGAGACGGAGCGCCTCACTTCTCACTCTCATGAAACGCCCGGTCCAGATCCGCGATCAGATCGTCGGTATCCTCCACCCCGCAGCTCAGCCGAATCAAGCTCTCGGTAAGACCCATCGCCTTACGCATCGCGGGTGGTACCGAGGCATGAGTCATGGACGCAGGATGCCCGATCAGGCTCTCGACCCCGCCGAGCGATTCGGCCAGCACGAAGATCCGGGTCTTTTCCACGAACCGGCGGGCCCGTTCCGGGTCGCCGAGATCGAGAGAGATCATCCCACCGAAGCCGCTCATCTGGCG
>DATMDQ010000044.1:0-8882 GCA_035557715.1 Gemmatimonadales bacterium | reverse complement strand
GCACGGGATGATGAAGAACCTGAAGGTGGGGTAGATGTGCACGTAGGGGTGACGGGTGCCAGTGGCCTGATCGGCTCGGCACTCGTCAACCGGCTGACCAAGGAACAGCATCGGGTCAGCCGCCTGGTTCGGCGGCCGGCCGGACCGGGAGAGATCAGCTGGGATCCGGAGGCCGGTCGGCTCGACTCCAACGATCTCGAGGGCCTCGACGCCGTGGTACACCTCGCCGGCGAGAACATCGGCGTGCGGTGGACAAAGGCCCGCAAGGCGAAGATCCGGAACAGCCGAATTCAGGGAACTCGCCTCCTGAGTGAGGCGCTCGCCCGCACCCGCCGCCATCCCCAGGTGTTGGTTTCAGGGTCCGCGCTCGGGATCTACGGCGATCGGGGCGACGAGATCCTGACGGAGAACAGCGCACTGGGACCGGCGGACGATTTCCTGGCCGTCGTGGGACAGGAGTGGGAGAACGCCGCCGACGCCGCTCGCACCGCTGGAATGCGGGTGGTCCACCCGAGGTTCGGCCTGGTCCTGAGTGCGGACGGCGGCGCGCTGGGGAGGATGCTGCTTCCGTTCCGCCTCGGACTCGGCGGGCGTTTGGGTGATGGATCGCAGTGGATGAGCTGGATCTCCATCGGCGATGCCGCAGGCGCCCTCGTCCATATGCTGCTGAACTCCGGCCTGTCTGGACCGGTGAACGTCACCGCCCCAGCGCCGGTGCGGAATCGTGACTTTACCCGAACGCTCGGGTGGGTCCTCTCCCGTCCGACCCCGTTCCCGGTCCCTGCTGTGGCCCTCCGGTTGACACTGGGAGAGATGGCTGCCTCCACGCTACTGGCCAGTGCCCGCATGCTGCCCGAGCGGCTACTGGCATCGGGCTATCGGTTCGCGCATCCCGACCTGGAGACCGCGCTCCGGCACGTGCTCGGCGCGGATCGCCGGGCTATCCTTCCTCAATGAGCGGACCCAAGGCAGTCGTCCTTCTGAGCGGCGGGATGGACTCGACCACGGTCGCGGCCATTGCCCGGAGCCGCGGCTTCGACGTCCACGCACTGACGTTCCGCTACGGACAGCGACACCAGGCCGAGGTGGACGCAGCCTGCCGCGTGGCCGAACGGCTGGGAATCCGGCGTCACGAAGTGCTCGATATCGATCTCCGGGCTTTCGGAGGCTCGGCCCTCACCGGCGATCTCGAGGTACCCAAGGACACGCCCATCGAAGAGATCGGACAGCGGATTCCATCCACGTATGTCCCGGCACGAAACACCATTTTTCTCGCCTTCGGGCTCGGCTGGTCCGAGGTGCTCGGCGCTTCCGACATCTTTCTTGGCGCCAACGCCCTGGATTACAGCGGGTACCCCGATTGCCGGCCCGAGTTCATCCAGTCGTTTCAGACCATGGCCAACCTGGCAACCCGCGCCGGAGTGGAAGGTGGTCGGAGACTCACGATTCATACTCCGCTCATCGCTCTCTCCAAGCGCGAGATCATCGAGCAGGGTGTGGCGCTCGGGGTGGACTATAGCATCACTCGGTCCTGCTACGACCCGTCGCCGGACGGGGCAGCCTGCGGCCGATGCGACGCCTGCCTGCTACGACTGAAGGGATTCCGGGAGGCGGGGTTGGAAGATCCAGCGCCGTACCAAACCGTAAGCGGTAAGCGGTGAGCGGTAAGCGGGAGAACAGGGTGCCTATGCTCTTCTTCATCCACTTTGCGGTCGTGGGTTCGGGCTGCGGAAGCAGAATGGCGAGCGCCCGCTCACCGCTCACCGCTTACCGCTCACGCTTTATATGAGTTACGCCGTCAAGGAGATCTTCTACACCCTCCAGGGCGAAGGCGCCAACACCGGACGAGCCGCGGTGTTCTGCCGCTTCGCGGGCTGCAACCTGTGGACCGGCCGGGAGCGGGACCGGGCCGAGGCGGTCTGCCAGTTCTGCGATACCGATTTCGTGGGGACCGACGGTCCGGGTGGCGGCAGCTTCCGCACTGCGGAAGCCCTGGCCGGGGCGGTCTCGGCCGCGTGGCCCGAGAATGGGTCCGGCAAGCGGTTCGTGGTCTGCACCGGGGGGGAGCCGCTCCTGCAGCTCGATGAGCATCTGCTGGAGGCCCTACACGCAGCGGGGTTCGAGGTTGCCATAGAAACCAACGGCACACTCCAGCCGGTTGGGGGGATCGACTGGCTCTGCGTGAGTCCCAAGGCCGGCTCCGATCTGGTGGTTCGCTCCGGCGACGAGATCAAGCTGGTCTTTCCGCAGGAGGGCGCGGAGCCGGAGCGATTCGAGCGGCTCGACTTCCGGCATTTCTTCCTGCAACCGATGGACGGGCCGGAGCGACAGGCCAACACCGAGGCTGCCCTTCGCTACTGCCTTGCGCATCCGCGCTGGCGGCTGAGCCTGCAGACGCATAAGCTTCTCGGGATTCCGTAAGCGGGGCAGCGGGACAGATGGGCAGCGGGACAGTACGCTCCGGTGACCGCCATCTACCCCTGTGCTGTTTTCTGCCCTGCTGACCCGCCGTCCCGCTGTCCCGCTGAGATCATGCACGGTTACTCCGATCGCATCAGTCACGCATTCGCCTTTGCCGCCAAGTATTACGGCGCGGTGGCCCCAGCCGGGTCGGGCATGGACTATATGGCCCATCCTGCCAACGTCGCGGTCATCCTGGCCCGATATGGCTGCGATCAGATCACCATCGTCGGCGGAATCCTGCATCATGTACTGGAGGAAGCGACGCCTGACAAGCGGCCGCTGCTCGAGCGCAAGATCAGCGACAAGTTCGGACCGGTGGCCCTCGCCGTGGCCAAGGACGCGCTGGAGCCCAAGTTCGACCACCGGGGCACGGAGCGCGCCTGGCAGGCCCGCAAACAGGAATACCTCAGCCAGCTCGCGATCGCCGAACCGCGGGCGCTCGATATCTGCGTCGCGGACGAGATTCACACCTGCGGCTCGACGGTAACTGCGCTCCGCCGGCTGGGGGTGGAATACCTCCGGACGGTGTCCCGAGCTGGCTCGCATCAGACCATCTGGTGGTACCGCTCGATGATCGAGATTCTGGCCACCCGCTCTGATTGGCCTCAACGAGAGATGATGACCGAACTGCGACTGATGAGCGCGGACCTGGTTCGCAGCCTGCGTGAGAGAGAAGAGGACCTGTGAGCCGAACTATCCTGCTGGGACTGCTTTTCGGGCTAGGCGCCTGCATGGGCGGTGCGGCGCCGCCGCCGATTCCGCTCAGGCCGGTCCGATTCCTTCTCGTCAATGACGTCTATTCGGCGGACACCTTGGGAGACGGTCGAGGCGGTCTGGCCCGGGTGGCGACGGTGCGCAACCGGCTGGCCGATCAGGGGCCAGTCCTGCTTGTTCTGGCCGGCGATTTCCTCAGTCCGAGCGTGCTGACCAAGTATTATGGTGGCCAACAGATGGTCGCGGCCTTCAACGCAGCCAAGCTCAACTACGCCACACTGGGCAATCATGAATTCGACCTCGAGGTCGACACGCTGATCGCCCGAATCGAGGCCTCGAAGTTCAAATGGATCTCCAGCAATTGCACCCGGGCGGGTGGGGCGCCGCTGCCGAAGGTGCTGCCCTGGGACACCCTCCGTATCTCGGGCCACAAGGTGGGGCTGTTCGGCCTCACGCTGCAGGGCAACTATCCCCCTGCGGTGCGATGCACCGATCCCGATAGCGCCGCGCTGCGCGCAGTCGACACCCTGACCGCGGAAGGTGCCGATCTGATTGTCGGCATCACCCACCAGACCATCCAGGCGGATCGCGATCTGCTCTCACGGGAGCCCCGGATCGATCTGCTGCTAGGTGGTCACGAACACGTTGCCCAGGACTCTACCGTTTCGGGGCGCCACGTGGTCAAGGCCGATGCCAACTCGGTGTCGGCCCAGTTCGTGACGTTGTGGGGAGGAAAGGGCAGCTGGCGCCAGGCGACGGGATTGGTGCCGATCAACGCGACCCTGCCACCGGATACGGCCGTGGCGAGAGTGGTCGCGGAATGGAATGACAGCCTCCAGCGGCGGCTCGGACCGGAACGCATTGTCGGCCGCACCAGCATGGTTATTGATCCCGCAACCAGCCTCTCCCGCAGGCGTGAGTCGATGGTAGGTGACTTGGTGAGCGATGCACTGCGTGCCGGGACCGGGGCGGACGTTGCCCTGCTCAACTCTGGCACCCTGCGCCTTGATGACGTCATCCAGCCCGGGCCGGTCTCCAATCACCAGTTGGAGGCACTCTTTCCCTTTGCCGACCAGACGCGCGTGATCACCTTCCCAGTGACCGGAGCTGGATTACGACGCATCCTCGAGCAGAGCGTATCGAGCGGGGTGTTTGGTACCGGAGGATTCCTCCAGATCTCAGGGCTCTCGTTCACATTCGATCCCTCCAAGCCCTCGGGTCGCCGGGTGGTGGGTGAGCTTCGACGCCCCTCCGGACGCACGCTTGCTCCCGAAGACTCGGTCCGGGTAGCCCTGGGTGTCTACTCGGCGTGTGAAGGGGGCGATGGCTATGCGGTTCCGGAGGCGCAGCCCGCCTGCGCCAACCGGGAATCGGCCCCCAGGGCGGTCGATCTGCTGATCAAGTATATCGTTGACTCACTGAAAGGCCGGATCGAGCCCCCGAAGGACTCGCGGGTGGTGCAGGCTGGAAACGCAAATCCCGGCTGAGCTGAATGCTCGCCGGGACCGGGTAGCCTTAGCAGTTTTTGTTACCCAGGCTGCAAAGCCGAAATCCCTGGGGCCCCGAAGGGCTATGTCGTTCAACTGCGGGGAATATACCTATTCCCGGGACCCAGCACAACCTCTCGTGGCTCCCCCCAGTCACCCCCTTCTTATATTATAGGACATGGGTTTAACCCCTTCCCCCTCGTTAGCCACCTTACCCAGTGCCTTTGCCGCCGCTTGCCGCCTCTCTCGGACGGACGGAGAGCTGTTCGAGCGTTGCCGGGTTGCCCTGGTCCGCCGCTATCAGAGCGAGCGGATCTGGTTCAGCCTGGTCTCTTCGGCGGAGTCGATCCCCCGGGTAGGACCGGCCCAGGGCTTCGAGGGCGCGCTCGAGGTCGCGCGGCTGGCCAGCGGGGAGACCGAGGTGGTGATCCACGCCGACCCGTTGGTAGCGCAGGAAATGCGCTCCGTCGCCATGTCTCTGGCGCTGGGACTCAGCGTTGTTGTCGAGCTGCGCAGCATCCTCCTCGAGCGCCAGGCCGCGCTCGACGATGCGGTGTTTCAGCTCCGGGCCCTGCGCCAGGTGGCCCGGCTGCTCTCATCGGTTCACTCCACCGAAGAGACCGAGCAGCTGATCCTGGATTTCATGGCCGAGGTGTTCTTTGCCTGGTGGGCCTGCCTGTACCGTCCCGAGGGTGAGGCCTACATCCCCAGCGTCTTCCGGTCACTGAACGACCGGCTTCGTCCGGCACCGATCGAGCGCTCGGCTCTGGATCAGGCGCTTCCGTCGGGAAGTGCCGCCGCCGGCGCCGACGATGCCGGGCTGGCAGAGCTGGTCGGCCCCGGTGCCGAGCTGGTTGTGCCGCTTGACGCCGGCGCCGAACGCATGGCGGTGCTGGTGCTAGGCTCGCGGATCAGCGACAAGCTCTATGGGCGGGCGGAATCCGAGCTGGCCGGCACGCTCTCCTTTGCCGCGGCCATCGCCCTCAAGAACTCCGAGCTGGTGGAGCAGCTCCACAGCGCGGCCACCACGGACGAGCTTACCGGTCTGTGCAACCGTCGGGCACTGGAGGAACGGCTCGCCGCCGAGATCTCCCGGAGCCTGCGCCATCAGCTGCATACCAGCGTGCTCCTGCTCGACCTCGACCGTTTCAAGGTGGTCAACGACACCATGGGCCACGCCGCGGGAGACCGCCTGCTGGTTCAAGTTGGCCAGATCCTCCGGAAGCAGTGCCGTGCCCTGGACGTGGTCGGCCGTCTCGGCGGTGACGAGTTCCTGGTCATCCTTCCCATGACCAAGCCCGCCGAGGCCAAGGTTTTCGTGGCCCGGGTCCAAGCCAGCCTTCGCGAAATCGAGAAGACCAACCCGGAATTCGGAGCCTGCACCTTGAGCATGGGAATTGCCGAATCACCACATCATGGGACGACGGTCAGCAGCGTTCTCGCCGCGGCGGACAACGCGCTGTACCGGGCCAAGCGGGGAGGCAGGAACACGGTCGAGGTTGCGGAGAGCTAGCCATTCATGTCTGAGTCTGAATTCACTCTGCTGGGCGACGCGGTCTGGCTGGATTTCGTCAACACAGCCAGAGGGCGGGTCTCCTCGCCGCCAGAGCTGCTGCCGGACCTCGCCGCCGTGGGGCGCTGGGCCAGGGCGCAGAGTCTTGGCTGGATAGACGACAACGGCGTCGCCCTGACCGAGGTGCTGGGGTTCCGCGACCTCCTGACCGCACTCGCCGAAGCGCTGCATTCCGACGCCCAGCCACCGGCGAGCTCGATCTCCGCCATAAACGAACAGCTCTCCCGCAACGGCGGGGCTCACCAGCTGACCCGCCTGAGTGGCGAGTGGCAGCTTCGCTTCGCTCCTGACCGGCCCCCCGCCCTACTCGAGGCCATCGCCCAGTCTGCCGCGGCGGCGCTGGCGGACCCGCTGCTTTTCGTCAGGCGATGCGCCGGCGAGCGCTGCTCGCTCTTTTTCACCGACAGCTCCCCGAATCAGGGCCGGCGCTGGTGCAACGCGGCCGTGTGTGGCTTGCAGGTGAAGGTGGAGCGGCGGCGCGGGTTGTTGCGCTGACCAGCGTCGAGTCGGACCGCTACTTCGAGCGCACCCACCAGGCGCTCGGCAGCCGCTATCGGATCGAGCGGACGGTAGCGGTATCTCCGGAGCGGGTCCTCTTCGAAGCCCACGACCTGGTCCTGAAGCGCCGGGTCAGCCTGCGGGTGAACTTTTTTACCGATCAGGCGACCCGGACCTGGTTCGTTCGCGAGGCTGAGGCACTCGGCCGGTTGGACCACCCGTCGATCCGGCACGTGTACGACGCCGGGGTCATCGGTGAGCTGGCCTTTCGGGTCGGCAATTGGATCCACGGCGAGGGGCTGCAGGGCGCACTCCTGCGGGGACCCCGCCCGATCCCGATGGTCCACACCCTGGCGCGGGATCTCCTCAGCGCGCTGGAGCACGCCCACACCCAGAGCATCATCCTGCGCCGCATCGTGCCGGCCTCCGTGCTGCTCAGCTCGTCGGCCCGGGCCCTGGTGTCGGACGTGCGCTTCTGCAGCTACATGCTGCCGGCCGTCCCTCCCGGCACCATTCCGGTCGGCCTGGCCTTCATGGCGCCGGAGATCCGGGACGGGGCGCCGGGAGATCCAACCAGCGATGTCTACACCGCGGGTGCCCTGCTCTACGTAGCCATCACGGGCCAGGAGCCGCCGCTGGATCCGGCGAAGATCCGCCGTCCCACCGAGCTCAGGCCGGCCTGCCCCCGCACCATCGAGCGGATCGTGCTCCGCGCCATGCAGCCGGCGCATGAGGACCGGTATCTCACCGCGGTGGAGATGTTGGAAGACTTCGCCAGCGACGCGGGCACCTTCGAGACGCCGGTGATCGCGGGCGGTCAGGGACCGGTCGCGGACGCGGAGGACAAGGCTCGATGGGAAAAGCGGCTCCGCCGGGCCCTGGGCGACGACTATGAGCTGCTCACCCTGCTGGGCACAGGAGGATTCGGGCGAGTATACCGGGTCCGCGACCTGCACCTTGAGCGCGAGGTGGCGCTCAAGGTGCTCCAGCCGCTGCTGACGCGGGACCCCGAGGTGGTGGAGCGGTTTCGCCGGGAGGCCCAGCTGGCTGCGGGGCTCCGGCACCCGAACATCGTGAACATCTACGACATCGGCGGGAGGTCCGGACTGCTCTGGTACACCATGGAGCTGATCGACGGGCCCAGCCTGGCCCAGCTGGTGGAACGTGACGGCCCGCTCCCGCTGGATCGGACCCTCCGCCTGCTGCGCGAGGCCCTCTCCGCCCTGGCTCACGCCCACGGATCTGGACTGGTCCACCGCGATATCAAGCCGGAGAACATGCTGATCGACCGGGCCGGGAGCGTACAGATCACCGACTTCGGTCTGGCTCTTGCGCTGAGGGGAAAGTTCGGCGGGGCCACTAGCCAGAGCGGCACCCCCCAGTTCGCCAGCCCGGAGCAGCTCCTGGGCGAACGGGTGGACCAGCGGTCGGACCTCTACAGCTTGGCGGCCGTGGCCTATTACGCACTTCTGGGAACGCCGCCGTTCCCCGGCATGACCGTGGAGCAGGTCCTGGCCAAGCAGACCACCAACCAGTTCCCCACCTCGAAGGGAAAGCGGGACGATGTCAGCGAGGCCCTGGAGCAGGTGCTGGACCGGGCCCTGAGCGCCGACGTCTCGGAACGGTATCCATCGGCGGCCGAGTTCCTCCAGGCGCTGAACCACGCCATGGGGGCCTCGGGCAAGGAGCCAGTGGCCGACTGGGCCCGGGCGGCGGCCCGCTGGTTCCGGGGCACCCCTCTTGACTAAACGCTCTGGCCATACAGATTTGTCCCCCGATAGGGCCCCCATTTGAAGTCTGATCGACCGCTCTTAGTGGCTATCAGAGACCCGGGGCTTGGAGCCCAAACGGGTCTTTCATTTTTTATGACGCGGGACAGGCCTGCGCTCATAAAAACTCGGTTCTCCGGATTTCCCGGAGCCGACGCAGGCAAACAACCAGGAGTAGGCGCAATGGCACGCACCATCGGCACGGTGAAGTGGTTCAACGACGCGAAGGGTTTCGGTTTCATCACCCCGGAAAACGGGGACAAGGACTGCTTTGTCCACCACACCGCCATCAAGGCCGAGGGCTTCCGCAGCCTCGCCGAGGGCGACCGGGTTGAGTTCGACATCGTGCAGGGTGCGAAAGGCCCCGCCGCCGAGAAC
>DATMDQ010000043.1:0-19821 GCA_035557715.1 Gemmatimonadales bacterium | reverse complement strand
GGCTGGAACGCCAGCTTCATGAGTGGCGCGCCGGCTTCAATTTCGTGCGAAATGCCAATGGGAACTTTTCGTTCTATTTTTCCATCTACCTGACCGATCTGCCGGATCTCAAGTTCGACTACAACCAGACCACGTTCGAACCATAACAGTGTCCCCGCGCGGGGACAGGCGGAGGTGGGGAAGCGGGGAGGCGGGGAAAAATACGTAACACCCCGACGAGCTACCCGCTTCCCCGCCTCCCCGCTCCTCTGGCACGCGATCTGCCAAGTCTACTGGAAATCCCTTACTGGAGCACCGCTATGGGGGGCAGGTGGACGCCGCTCGCACTCGTTCTGATCGCTGCGTGCTCTTCCGATCAAGCCGATCCAGGAATCCCGCCGGACGTCCCGGCTGCCCTGGTCAGTACGACTCTCGACGGGGCGGTCGCGCTGACCTGGACCGACAACTCGTACACCTCGGATCCGGCCAACTTCGAGAGCTACCGGATCTACAGCACGTCCTACGACCTCGACGCTGACATTTGCGGCACTTCCTGGGGGCTTGAAGGAACCACGGTCGCGCCAGAGTTCGTGGTGGGGGCCCTGCTCAACGGGACCTCCCGGTGCTTTGCGGTCAGCGCGGCCTCGCACCAAGGCGCGGAGAGTGCCCGCTCGGGGACGGTGTGGGACACGCCGCGCCCCGATACCCGCAACGTGCTGCTCTTCGCTCGACAGACTCAGGACGCCGAAAGCGGCTTCCGCTTCTGGGACGACCTTAATGCGGACTCACAGGTCCAGGACAATGAGCTGGGCCTGGTTCGGGCAGGCTCCTCGTCGGCTATCGATTTTTCCGTCGAGCGGGACGTTGACGGGTTCTTGTTCCTGGAGCCGGTGCGGACTGGAACGGGCGTAGAGTTCTATGGACCGGTTCCGGTTGGTGATCTCACCAGCATCGACGTGGCAGTCTGCACTCCGGACTCAAGCGTGGACGGCTGCGCCCCGTACCTGGATACGCCCATCGAGGCATCTCCAGGGTTTGGTTACGTGTTCGAGATGGATGGGGGCGATGGGTTCGCTCGATTCGGGGCAGTGCGGGTTACCCATGTGGGGCAGACCTTTCTGATCCTGGACTGGGCTTTCCAGACCGATCCCGGCAACCCGCAGTTACTCGTCGGAAAGAAGAACAGCCGGCCCTGAGCAGTGTGGGGGTTGAATCAGCACCCCTGCTGCGGCAACTTCGGGCGATGCCCGAATCAGTCTGTGTTCTCGACGGCCGGTCGCTCACGATCGACGACGTGGTCCGCGTGGCCCGCTTGCCGGCGGTGCGGGTCACGCTGGACGCCGAGGCCAAGAAGGCGCTGCTCCAGAGCCGGCGACTGGTAGATCGGGCGCTGGAGTCCGGACAAACGATCTACGGGATCAATACCGGCTTCGGGAAGCTCGCCAACGTACGGATTCCCCCCGACCAGCTCGACCAGCTTCAAACCAACCTCATGCGCAGTCACGCCGCCGGCGTGGGCAGTCCGCTCCCTGCCCCCGTGGTGCGTGCGATCATGTTGCTCCGTGCCAATGTCCTACTCCGCCCGACAAGCGGAGTGCAACCGGCTCTGGTAGAAGCTTTGGTTGGTATGCTCAACGCCGGAGTGCAGCCGCTGGTGCCGGAACAGGGAAGCGTCGGAGCGAGTGGCGACCTTGCCCCGCTGAGCCACGTTGGCCTGGCGCTCATGGGGGAGGGAGAGGTGCTTTCCCCGGCGGGTGACCGGGTGCCTGCCGCGGGCGCGCTCGCCGCGGCCGGGCTCATGCCCTACCGGTTTGGGCCTAAGGAAGGCCTGGCTTTCATCAACGGGACCCAGGCGCAGACCGCGCTCCTGGCTCTGCTGGTCCACGACTCCAACGTGCTCTGGCGAACGGCGGTGGGAGCTGCCGCCATGAGCCTCGAGGCGCTACGAGGGACGCCAGCACCGCTGGATCCGCGAATCCACGAGGCCCGGCCCCATCAGGGGCAGATCCGGGCCGCGTCGTTGATGCGAGCCCTGCTCGAGAACAGTGAAATACGGGAGTCACACCGGGAGAACGACCCTCGGGTACAGGACGCGTACAGCCTGCGGTGTGCCCCTCAAGTCTTCGGGGCCGTGGCCGACGCGATCCGGTTTGCCGAGGAGACGGTGACGGTGGAGCTCAACGCCTCCACCGACAATCCCCTCGTCTTCGACAACGGCGATGTGATCTCGGGAGGAAACTTTCACGGGCAGCCGGTGGCCCAGGCGCTCGACATTCTGGCGTTGACCCTGACAACCCTGCAGGCAATCGCCGAGCGCAGGGTGGAGCGGTTGGTAAACCCTGACCTGTCGCAGGGCCTCCCGGCCTTCCTCACCAAAGACCCCGGCCTTTCCTCCGGCCTGATGATGGTGCAGATCACCGCCGCGTCGTTAGTGGCCGAGTCGCGGGCCCTGGCGATGCCGGCCAGCATCGGGTCGATTCCCACGGATGCCAACCAGGAAGATTTCGTACCGATGGGCATGGCGTCTGCCTTCAAGGCCGGCCGCATTCTCAGCAATGCCCAGCGGGTGGTGGCGGCCGAGCTGCTGTGCGCCGCCCAGGGCCTGGAGTTTCTCCGCCCGTTGACCCCGGGGCGGGGGGTTGCGGCCCTGTATCGCGGCATCCGGAACCTGACCCCACCGGTGCTCCCGTTGGGGCCGGATCGGCCACCAGCGCCCGATTTGGAGCGTCTGGCCAGGGCCGTGGCGGATGGCGAGCTGGATCCGGCGGCGGGCGGGGAAGCGGGGAAGCGGGGAAGCGGGGAGGGTTAGGGCTGGCCCAAGGAGCCAGGATCTCGATAACAGCGCTGGATGTGGGACTCCTGCCAGTCGGCTTTTATCGTTTCCCGCCGCTCTGCTTCCCCGCTCTCCCGCCTTCCCCCTTCCGCCTTGCTGGCCCTCTGGCGGCCCGGTATCTTTCGCTCGCTCCGTCTCTTATCCCCGGTTACCCCTTCTCAGCCCGAGCCGAATGAATCTGGAAAAGCTGAAAGACACGGCGCGCAAGCTGGAGCAGAAGGAGGACTGGCGGAAGGCCATCGAAGTCTACCTGAAAGCCATCCAACAGGCCGAGTCGGGGGCCGAAACCACCCCTGACCTATCGCTGTACAATCGGGTAGGCGACCTCTACCTCAAGATCAACGACACGGCCGAAGCGGTCCGCTCCTACGAGCGCGCGGTCGACCTCTACGCCGACCAGGGGTTCTTCAACAACGCCATAGCACTCTGCGGCAAGATCCTCCGGGTCAATCCGGGCCGGACGCAGACCTATTTGAAGCTGTCGCAGCTCCATGCCCGCAAGAACGTCGTCATCGAGGCGAAGCGGAATCTGATCGAGTTCCTCGAGCGGATGAATGCGCTGGGGCAGCTGGACCAGGCCTTCCAGGCGGTCAAGTTGTTTGCCGACCAGTTTTCCGGTAGCCAGGAAATCCGGAGCATGCTGGTAGAGCTGCTGCGGGCCACGTCCCGGGAAGACGAGGCGAGAGAGCAGCTCGAGAAGATGGCCGAAGATCTCGAGGCCATGGGCGACAAGGCGGGGGCTCGAAAGGCCCGGGAGCGGCTCGGCTCGGCGGCGCCCGAAACTCCCGAACACTCTCCTCCTGCCGCGTCGGCGCCAGCGCCCAGCGCGCCGCGGCGAGGTGACTTGATCTTTCTGGATACTGGCGTGGATCTCGGAGCCCAGTCAGCACCTCCAGCCGCACACCCGCGTCCCAAAGAGTCCCATCGTCCTGTCGAGCCGCCCCGTCCCGTCAAGGAGGCGCCGCCGCCATCCAGACCGGAGACCGCGGTGCCCGAAGGCCTGATCAGCAACGAAAGCCTGACCCCGGCCTCGGACGGGATGGACGATCTCATCATCGACTCCTTGATTACCGAACCTCCGCTGGAATCGGAGACCATCGCCGGTCTGGAACGGATTGGTGACCCCCTGCTCGAGGGCAACTTCGATCTGGATTCACCGCTGGAGATTCAGCACCAGGAACCACCCGACCTGGGCTACGAGGGGATCCAGCTTGATGGCATGCAGGGCAGCGGGAACGAGTTCGCGCCCGATATGGGAGCGGGGTCGCTGGACCTTCCCGACGACTTCGGCCCCGGCGAGACCGACATCGTCCTGGATATGCCGTCGGAACCGGAGCCTACTCTCGAGTCGATACTGGACAGTGAGCCCCCTGATGTCACCGGTGGGCTTCCGCTGATCCAGGCGGAGGATCTGGGCGAACTCACGATCGCCGATCTCGAAGAGCGTGTCCTGGACGATCCCGAAAACCCGGATGTCCACTTGGACATGGCCGAGGGACTGCTGGCTGCGGGGGAGGATTCCCGGGTCGCGGAGGAGCTAGAGCTCGCCCTCGCCGGATATGAGGATCGTGAGGATTGGGCTCGAGCCGCCGAGATGGCCGATCGGCTGGTGCAGCTCACTCCCGATAGTGTCAGCTACCACCAAAAGCGGGTCGAGTTGGCCTACCGGGCAGGGGACAGGGGTCCGCTGCTGGAGGCGTATCTCGGCCTGGGAGACGCGCTGGCCAAGTCTGGCGCGTTGGACAAGGCCATCGCGGTGTACGGCCGAGTGATCGAGCACGATCCAAACCACGTCCGTGCGGCGGCTGCGCTGGAGCGGCTGGGTGTTCCCACGGAGGTCAAGCGTGAAGCCCCCCCTCCACCGAAGCCCGCTGCGCAGCGCCAGCCCGCTCCCAAGCCTCAAAGTCCGGCCCCAGCGCCCTCCAAGCCGACGCCCGCACCTCCCCCGCCGGCGCCGGCTCCGGTAGCGCCCAAGCCCGCGGCCGCCGCGTCATCGCCACCGCCAGCTCCCCCCAAGCCGGCACCTAGCCCCAAGCGGGCCGCCGCGCAGGCCACCGGGGATTTTGTCGATCTCGGCTCGATGGTGTTCGAGGAGGAAAAGCAGCGGGATACTCGGATGCGGGTGAATCGGCGGGAGCCTCAGGACCAGGACGAGCAGCGGGAGTTCCACGAGATTCTGGAGCAGTTCAAACGGGGGATCGAGCAGAATATTGATTCCGAGGACTATGAGGCGCACTACGACCTCGGCGTCGCCTTCAAGGAAATGGGTCTGCTGGATGAAGCCATCGGGGAGTTCCAGAAGGCGCTCCGGGCCCCCGAAGGGCGGCTGCGGACTTCCGAGGCGTTGGGCATGGCCTTCTTCGAGAAGGGGCAATACGCCGTGTGCGAATCGGTGCTGAAGCGCGCCGTGGATAGCTTAGCCGGCAGCGATGAAGCCAAGATCGGCCTACTATACTGGATGGGCCGCGCGTCGGAGGCACTCGGCAAGCAGGCGGAGGCCATCGCGAGCTACGAGCGGGCCCTGGTGGTGGATATCGGCTTCATGGATCTGAGCAAGCGGGTGCAGAAACTTTCGGCGGGACGACGCCAATGAGCTTTCAGACCGCTCCGATCACCCTGGCGGATATCCAGCGCGGCGTCCGGCCGCGGCTGGAGCGAGTACAGCAGGAGCTGCGGCGGATCGTGGAGGCGGATTTCGGTCTGATCACCGAGGTCAATTCGCATCTCTTTCAGATGCAGGGCAAGATGTTCCGGCCCACGCTGCTGCTCCTGGCGGAAGAAGCCACGGGCGGCCAGGATCCCCGCGCCACCTCGCTGGCGGCGGTGATCGAGCTGATCCATCTGGCCACCCTGGTGCACGATGACTCGGTAGACCATTCGGTCCTTCGCCGCGGCATGCCCACGATCAACTCGCTGTTCAGTCATCAGATCTCGGTGATCATGGGGGACTACCTGTACTCCCGCGCCGTGATTGAGCTGGTGCGGCTGGATGACCTGGAGCCGCTGCGAGTGCTGAGTCGGGTGACCAACGACATGACCGTCGGCGAGATGCGCCAGCTGCTGGCCCATGACCCTCTCGAGTTCTCGGAGGAGCAGTACGACCTGCTGATTCAGGCCAAGACGGCCTCGCTGGTGTCGGGCGCATGCGAGATCGGCGCGCTTCGGGCCCCGGCGGAGGAGCGTGCGGCACTACGGCGCTTCGGCGCGGCACTGGGGATGGCTTTTCAGATCGTTGACGATCTGCTCGACTACACCGAGGAGGCGTCGGTAACCGGAAAGCCGTTCGGCTCAGACCTGCGGGAGCACAAGGTGACTCTCCCGCTCATCGCTGCATTGCCCAGAATGGATGCTGCGGAACGTCGCGGGGTCTCCCGGCTGCTGCAGACGCCGGAGCCCACCGATTCCCAAATTGCGGAGGTCATCATGACTGTCAGCCGTGCGGGCGGTCTGGAGTATGCCCGGGAGCGAGCACTGCGCCTGGCCCAGCTCGCCGAAGGCGAGCTCGACCTCGTGCCGCCGTCCACCGCGCGTGAGGCGCTGCGGGCCAGCATAACCTATGTCATCGATCGCAGGAGCTGATGCCGAGCGGCCCACGCCGGCCCGGGTTTTACCTGGGCGTGCTCATTGCCGGCTTCGTGGCGGGTGGGGCGTTGAACGCCCTGGTGCGCCAGACCCTTCCTGATAGCGCAGCTCGGACGTTCTTCACCAGCACCTGGACCGCCACCTTCGGCCCTGTCTCCGCTGACCTGCTGGTGATATCCTTCACTCTGGGGCCGGTCGGGCTCCACGTGTCCCTCCTGAGCCTGATCGGAGTCCTCGTGGCGTACCTGATCGCGCGTTCGCTTTTCTAGGAGGTTCCTGTGGGTAACCTCGGTTTCACCGAGATCATGGTCATCCTGCTGGTCGTGCTGCTCCTGTTCGGGGCCAAGCGCCTGCCGGAGGTCGGCTCGTCGATCGGCAAGGGGATCCGGGAGTTCAAGCGGAGTATCTCGGACACGCAAGACGCCATCATGAGCAACGACGAGCAGCGCGCCAATCTCCCGCCCCGCCAGGCCGACCCGGCCCAGCAGCCGGCGCCGCCGTCAGGCGAGCCCAAGCGGTTGTCGCAGTAGCGGGAAGTAGGGGAAAGGTGGGAAGGACGGAAAAGAGAAGGGCGGGAGGCAAGGGATAATCCCCTCACTTCCCGCCCTTTGTTTCCTTGGTCCGCCGTGCTTTCCCGTCCTTCCCTTCCTTCCCGTCTTTCCCGTTACAGCGTCGAATTCGGGTCCTGGGCCGGCCCGGTCTTCAGCATCTTCTCACGATTGTCCACGATCTTCGCGGCGTTGCGGAGTGCCGCGATATAGCTCCGCACCCGTTCCTGCCGTGCTGCGTTGACGGCGCGAGCGCGGTACGCGTCGATCTCCTTCACGAATTTGGTAGAATCGGCCTTGGTGTGCGTGACGGCCTGCAAGATATAAAGCCCGTCCTTCGTATCCAGGATGCCGCTGCGCTGGCCGGTCTCGAGGCCAAACGCCGTGCCTACCACGGCCGGGCTGGTCAAGGGCGGATTGACCCTGCTGAACGGGCCGAACTCGCGGTGAGCCAGCTGCATGGCGGTGGCGGCCTGCGCCATGGTGCTTCCCTCCTCGACGCGCTTGAGATAGTCCTTGGCGATCTTTCGGGCCAGGTCCCATTTCTTGGCTTCGCGTGCGGCGTGCTCCACCGCCGGGCGAATCTCGGCGAGGGTAGGCACCCCGGCGGGGTGGAGACTATCGAGGCGGAATACGTAGTAGGCGAAAGGCGTCTCGATCACTGGGCTGGTGGCGCCGGACTCGGCCCCCATGGCCCACACGGCGGCGTCGGGCACGACGAACTGCCCCAGCTGGACCTTGGTCCCCTCTTGGACCGGGTTCGACTTCCCTACCTTCAGCTTGAGCGCGCGGGCGACAGTGTCGAGCGCCGCGGGATCGGTGCGCTCCGCGGCCAGGCTCTCCAGGCTGTCGGCCTGGGCGTCGAGCTGATCGCGGTGGCTGCCGGTGACCTCGACGGGAAAGAGAATATGGCGCCCCTTGGCCTTCTTACCCTTCCGGCTGGTAATCTCGATCAGGTGGAACCCGAACTGGGACAGGACCGGCTTCGATACCGTCTTCAGTGGCAGCGCAAACGCCGCGGAGTCGAAGGTGGGATCCATGGTTCCCCTGGTCCATTCACCCAGGTCGCCCCCCTTGGCCGCCGAGGCACTGTCAGCCGACTCGCGCAGGGCCACATCGGCGAAGGCCGCGCCTCCCAGGATCTCCTTGCGCGCTGAATCCGCGCGGGCTTCGGTTGCCGCGGTATCGGCAGCCGTGGTCGCTCGAGGCAGGGCCACATAGCTGAGATAGGCGGTCCTTTGCCGCTTGAATTCATCCGGATGGGCCTTGTAGTACGCGCCGACCTCGGCATCGCTGAGCTTGACGGCAGAGTCGGGGACGACAGTGCGGGGGACGATGGCGGTCAAGGCCACCTTGACGGTCTCGTTCTCGTCCCGGTACTGCTCCCACAGCGCTGGATCGGAGAGGTAGACGTCTGCGGTGACCACCCGCAGCAGCTTTGCCCTTTGCAGCTCCCCGCGATACTGCGCTTCCAGGCTGGGGAGATACTGCTGGGCGACGCTGGACGTGAGCCAGCGCTGGTACTTGCCCAGATCGAACTGGCTGTCGGTCTGGAACTCAGGAACGTTCTGGAACTCGGCAAGCGGCGAGTTCCTGATCGCCTGAACGATCTCGTCGTCGCTCACCCGGATGCCGCGGCGGCTGTACTCGGCGTTCAGGACGCGGTCCTGGATGATCTGGTCCCAGACCTGATCCCGAACCTCCTTGTAGTCTTCCAGGCCCAAAGTGGCCGGAGACTGCTGCTGGCGGGCGTCGATGGACTGCTGTACGACGGTCTGGTAGGTGCGGGCATCGACGCTCTGACCGTTCACCTTGCCGACCGACGTGCCGGTGAGCAGCCCGGTGCCGCCGGTGATGCCGCTCAGATCCAGAACCAGCCAGGCAAAGAATGTGATGGCGACCACCACCATGATGGGTTTGGCCGCATTACGAAAGGCTTGCATCATAGATGATTCGGGGCTCCGACCAGGGGTATTCTGAGGAGCAGGAAGTTTAAGCGTACTGGCACAGAACCTCAAGGCGCCATTCCGCTTAGCCAGTTGACACGCCGGGGGTCGCCCGCTACTCTCACCTACTCCCTTCTGACCTCGAAAACCGGATCCGATGGCCACCAGCGAAATCGAGAAACTAGAGCGCCGGTATGCCGACAACCCGCACGGGCTCACTTTCGCGCCGCTGGCGGAAGTACACCGCAAGAACGGAGACATCGCTCGAGCCCTAGAACTGCTGACCGCGGGTCTGGAGCTGCACCCGAACTACATCCCCGCCAGCATCGTACTCGGCCGCTGTCATCAGGACCTCGGCGACCTGCCCGCCGCGGAGGCGGCGTTTGCCCACGTGCTTCGTCTCGACGACGAGAACGTTATCGCGCTCAAATCACTCGCCGACATCAACGAGCGCCTGGAGCATTTCGGTGAGGCGGAGAACTGGCTCCGGCGTCTGGTCGCGGTCGACCGGAGCAACGACGAGGCGCGCGAACAACTGCAGCGCCTGGAGGCAAGGAAAAAGGAGGCCAACCCCGAGCCTGCCGTGGCCGCCGCCGCGACGCTCGAGGTGATCGATCTCGAACCGGAGGTCTCCCCGGCTGATGTGCTGCCGGTCGACCTCGCCGCGCTGGAGTTGAGCCGCCCCACATCGGAGAATGCCGACTCCCCGGCGGAGGTCGCGGCGAGTCCGGCACCCCGGCACGATGTCGCCGCCGTGACCGACGAATCGCAGGCGCCTGCGGCCGCTGCGTCCGAACCGGCGGAGCCTGCCAGAGCCGGGGACGCAGTTCAGCCGGTGTCAGGACTGATCAGCGCGGAGTTCCAGCCACCGCTGCAGGCGATCGGCGGGCTTGGAGTGGAGACCAGCGAGGATCTGGTGTTGGATGTATCAGGCAACACGGAGTTTCGGGTGCCAGATGCCTCCGAGGACCTCAAGGCCCTGGCGGAGCGCATGAGCGCTCCGCCCGAGCCGGGGCCGGCCCAGCGTCCCGAGCCCGCGCCGAGAGTTGTTGAGAGTGTCTCTCCGCCTCTTGCAGAGCCGAAGCCGGCTGCCGAGCCACCACCGATGAAGGTGCTGCCGGTCGGTATGCCGGTTACCCGCCGATCCTACCTTGCCCGAGAGACCAAGGGCCGCTCGGTAGCTTCGTTCTTTCACTCGCTCCTGGCGGCGCGTCCGCCGGCAGAGGAAGGTCGTAATAACGACGCGGGTGGCTCTGGTTCAACCGGCGACGACAGTCTGCTCGCGCCTCCGGCGGTGCCCGCAGCTGATCAGAAGGACGATGGTGCCGTCTCGTTCGACGATTTCTTCGGGGCGGAGCGGGAAGGGTCCGCGCCGCTGCGGCAGCGCGCCGATCCGGGGAAGGATGATTTGGACCAGTTCCAGACCTGGTTGCAGAACCTGAAGCGCTGAATGCGCATCGTGGTGCTCAACGGCCCCAATCTCAACCTGCTGGGGCAGCGGGAACCCGAGGTCTACGGGCACACCAGCCTGGCCGAGATCGAGGCCATGGTCCGGGAGGCCGCGGTGCCCCTTGGGGCGCAGATCGAATGGTTTCAGACCAACCATGAAGGCGCATTGGTCGAGGCGGTGCAGGGGCTTCGGGGGCGCGCAGATGGCGCCCTGATCAACGCCGCAGCCCTGACCCACTCCAGCCTGGCCCTGCGTGACGCCCTGCTCGCCGTGCGGATTCCGTTCGTCGAGCTGCACCTGTCGAATATCTTCGCCCGCGAGCCGGAACGCCGGCACTCGGTGATTGCGGACCTGGCGGTGGGAATGGTTACCGGTTTCGGTCCGCAGAGCTACCTTCTGGCCCTCCAGGCGCTCATGGGCCGGCTGCGTGCCGCCTGACCGGCGTTCGGAGCGGCAGGCGGCGCTGCGAGTGGCGCTCGGAGCGGAGGGGCTGGACGGGCTCCTGGTCACCCATCTTCCCAACATACGGTACCTTACCGGCTTCACTGGCTCCGCCGCGGTGCTGCTGGTCCGGGAAGACACCACGATCCTGATCTCCGACTTTCGCTACGCCTCCCAGGCGCCGTTGGAGGTAGGCGCCGCGGCGACGGTGGAGATCGATCAGCGAAGCGTATGGGAGCGGCTCGGCCGGGTCCTGGCCGCGCGAGCCGCCGGCCGGTTGGGCATCGAGTCGCACTCGCTCACCGTGCGCGACGCGGAGCGGGTCAGCGGCCTGACCCGCGGGCCGGTGGTTCCGGTTACCGATCTGGTGGAGGGTCTTCGGGCCGTGAAGTCTCCCGAGGAAGTGGCGGCGATTCGTGCCGCCGCAGCGCTGGCTCAGGACTCGCTGGCGGAAGTGCTGCCGAGTATTCGGGTGGGCCAGACCGAGGTCGAGGTGGGCGCGATGCTCGAGGGCGCCCTCCGCCGGCGGGGAAGTGAGTGGCATCCCTTTCCCACCATCGTTGCCTCCGGGGCCCGGTCCGCTTTGCCTCACGCGCGAACCAGCCAGAAGGCGGTTGCCGCCGGAGAGCTGTTGCTGCTCGACTTTGGTGCTCAGGTGGACGGCTACTGCGCCGATCTCACCCGCACATTGGTGGTGGGTGCCCGCGCTGACGAGCGGCAACGCACGGTTCATGAGCTGGTGCAAACGGCGCAGCGCCGAGCGATCGAGCACCTGCGACCCGGAATGCCGGCCCGAGAGGGCGATGCCTTGGCCCGCGACGTCATTACCAGCCGCGGCTTCGGAGATGCCTTCGGCCACTCACTGGGACACGGCCTTGGTCTCGAGGTGCACGAGGCGCCGCGCCTCGCTCCCACCTCAGAAACGCCGTTGCCGCCGCATGCTGTGGTCACGGTGGAGCCGGGCGTCTATTTTCCGGGCTGGGGCGGAGTCCGTTTGGAGGACGATGTCTATCTTGGCCCCAACGGCACCGAGTGTCTTTCGGATGGCAGGACAGAGTTGTTAGAGCTAGTCTAGGTCGAGGCGTTGAGGAAAGACGTCGACCAGCGACGTCGAAGCAAAGAAGTCGAGAACAGCGGGTCTATCCTGGTGGCTCAACTGGGTTTTTGACGTGTCTACTTTGACGTCTTCATCTTGACGTCTTTACCTTGACCACTACTACATGGCCTCTACCGCGGATTTCAGGAACGGTCTCGTCTTGGAGATCGACAACCAGCTCTTTCAGATGGTCTATTTCCAGCACGTGAAGCCGGGCAAAGGCGGCGCGTTCGTACGCACCAAGCTCAAGAACATTCGTACCGGCGCGGTCATCGATCGCACGTACAACGCGGGCGAAAAGGTTCAGGAGATCCGGCTCGAGCGGCGACCCATGCAATTCTCCTATGGCGACGGGCACTTCTATCACTTCATGGATCAGCAGACGTTCGACGACATCATGTTGACCGACGAGCTCATCGGTCCGGATCAGCTTAAGTACCTGAAGGAAGGCATGGAGTGCGAGGGACTGGTGCACAACGACCGGGTGATCACGGTTGACCTGCCCTCCTTCGTCGAGCTGACTGTGACGCACACGGCCCCGGGGGTCCGAGGTGACACCGCCACCGGTGGGACCAAACCGGCAACTCTGGAGACCGGGGCGACGGTCCAGGTGCCGCTCTTTATCGAGGAGGGTCAGGTGATTCGGGTCGACCGCCGCGAAGACAAGTACCTGACCCGCGTATGAGCCCCAAAGAGATGCAGGAGCTCGCCGAGCTGCTTCAGAACGTACCCGGGATCCGTTCGATCGATCTCAAGGACGTGAAGCGGCTGGCCCAGCTGCTGCGCGAGGCGCCTGAGATCGGGTCGATCGAGGTGAAGGGCTGGTTTGGGACCGGTGTGGTCATTACCCGGACCACTGCCGCGCCGACGACGCCGCTTGCGGTACCCATGCCGGCCTCTCTCCCAGCCCTGCCTGCCGCTGGTGATCAGGCCCGATCTGAGGCTGGAGCGCGTTCGGCGGCGCCCGCCGCGCACCTGAAGGAGATCCGGTCGCCCATGGTGGGCACCTTCTATAAGGCCCCGGAGCCCGGCGCCGAGGCCTACGTCAAGGTCGGCAGCCGGGTCACCGCCGGCCAGACGGTCTGCATCATCGAGGCGATGAAAATCATGAATGAAATCGAGGCGGAGATCACCGGGGTGGTCCGGGAGATCTCGGTCGAGGACTCCCAGCCGGTCGAGTTCGCTCAGGTCCTGTTCCGGGTCGATCCGAATGGCTGAGGCCAAACCCGCCGCCGCTCCCACCTCGACTTTCAATTTCAAGCAGACCATCGCGCAGATGGTCCAGAGAAACGCATCCGACCTCCTGCTCAAGGTGGGCCGCCCACCAACGGTCCGAATGAACGGCGAGCTCCAGGGCCTGGAGATGCCCCCGGTCAAGCCGGAGGACCTGAAGCTGCTGGCCGAGCAGATCATGACGCCGAGGCAGGTGAAGGAATTCTCGGAGAAGAAGGAGGCGGACTTCGCCATCGGGGTGCCGGGCGTGGGACGCTTCCGGACCAATATCTACCAGCAGCGCGGGACGCTCGCCTTCGCGTTCCGCGCCATTCCCTACGAAGTGAAATCGGTCCGCGAGCTTCATCTGCCCGCGGTGCTGGAGGAGATTGCTCTCCGTCCCCGCGGCCTGGTGCTGATCACCGGTATCACCGGCTCGGGCAAGTCGACCGCCCTGGCTTCGATGATCAACCACGTCAACCAGAACCGGCGAGTCAACGTCATCACCATCGAAGATCCGATCGAGTTTCTCCACCGGGATGTGCAGTCGAACATCTCGCAGCGCGAGGTCGGCAACGACACCCTGTCCTTCGGCTCGGCGCTCCGGCACGTACTGCGGCAGGACCCCGATGTCATTCTGGTCGGCGAGATCCGAGACGTCGAGACGCTGGACACCGCGCTCAAGGCCGCCGATACCGGCCACCTGGTATTCTCGACACTGCACACGACCGACGCGACGCAGACGATCAGCCGCATCCTGTCGTTCTATCCGCCTCACCAGCACCACGAGGTGCGGATGTTGCTCGCGACCGCGCTGCAGGCCGTGGTGTCGCTCCGGCTGGTCCCCCGCGCCGATGGTCGTGGCCGGGTCCCGGCCGCGGAGGTCCTCATCAATACCGCCACCGTCGCGGACAACATCCGGGATATCGACAAGGCGCTGCACATCCCCGACCTCATCGCCGGAGGATCGGTGTCCTACGGCATGCAGACATTCGACCAGTCGCTGATGAAGTGGTACAAGGAGGGTGTCATCTCCTACGAGAGTGCGCTGTTCTACTCCACCAACCCGAACGAGCTGGCTCTGCGGGTGTCCGGAGTCGACTCGGCGTCGGATCGAAAGTTCGACGAGATGACCGGCGACTCGGCCAAATCGCAGCCTCTGGACCTGACGCCTTAAAATGTTCAAGAAGGTGCTCATCGCCAACCGCGGGGAGATTGCCCTGCGGGTCATACGCGCATGCCGCGAGCTGGGCGTCCAGACGGTGGCCGTCTACAGCGAGGCCGACCGCGAGTCGCTCCACGTTCGTTTCGCGGACGATGATGTTTGCATCGGCCCGCCGCCGAGCCGCAGCTCCTACCTCAAGATCCCCAACATCATTGCCGCCGCCGAGATCACCGGCGCCGACGCCATCCATCCGGGGTACGGCTTCCTGGCAGAGAACGCCGAGTTCGCCGATACCTGCAAGGCCTCGAACATCACGTTCATCGGGCCGACCGGAGATCAGATCCGCCAGATGGGCGACAAGTCTACGGCGCGACGCCTGGCCAAGGAGGCCGGGGTCCCGACTGTTCCCGGCACGGCCGGCACGATCGAGGACGTGGACGAGGCGATGGGCGCGGCTACCGAGATCGGCTTCCCCGTCATCATCAAGGCCACTGCAGGGGGCGGCGGCAAGGGTATGCGTATCGCGCACGACGCCGACCAGTTCCCCCAGCTCTTCGGATTGGCACAGAACGAGGCGCTCTCGGCATTCGGGAACGGTGCGGTGTATATCGAGAAGTACCTGGAGCATCCCCGCCATGTCGAGATTCAGGTCATGGGCGACAACTTCGGCAAGGTGGTGCACATGGGCGAGCGCGACTGCTCCGTCCAGCGCCGTCACCAGAAGCTGATCGAAGAGAGTCCCAGTCCGGCCCTGACCGATGCGCTGCGGGAGCAGATGGGCCGGGCGGCCGTGGCCCTGGCGTCGAACATCGGGTACAGCGGGGCAGGGACCATCGAGTTCCTCCTCGACCCCGACGGGAAGTTCTACTTCATGGAGATGAACACTAGAATTCAGGTGGAGCATCCCGTGACGGAAATGGTCACCAGCTTCGACATCGTCAAGGAACAGATCAAGGTGGCGTCCGGCGAACCGGTCAGCTTCCAGGGCGACGGACGGCGGCTGCGGGGCCACGCGATCGAATGCCGTATCAACGCCGAAGATCCCTACCGGAACTTCCAGCCTTCTCCCGGCCTCATTACGGCCTACCATCCCCCGGGTGGGCCGGGGGTCCGGGTGGATACCCACGTCTACGCCGGGTATGCGGTGCCGCCGTACTACGACTCGCTGCTCGCCAAGGTGATCGTGCATGGCAACGGTCGCGAGGAGGCGCTGAGCCGCATGGGCCAGGCGCTCGACAGCTTCATTCTCGAAGGTGTCACCACCACTATTCCGTTTCTGGCCCGGGTGATCCGGCATCCGGACTTCGTGTCAGGCAAGGTGGACACCAGATTTCTCGAGCGGGAATCCCAACTGCTCCGTCCTGAGACATGAGGATCGACGTCGCCTTTTCCCCCGCGGCAATGTCCCAGGCCGATCTTCACGGCCGGGTGGTGTTCGTCATCGACATCCTCCGGGCGACAACAGCCATGTGCGCTGCCCTCAACCACGGGGCCAGAGCCATCATCCCGGTGTCTTCCACCGAGGAGGCACTGCGGCTGGCGCAGACGATCGGGAGCGCCGACGTGCTGCTCGCGGGGGAGCGAAACTGTAGCCCGATTCCCGGCTTCCACCTCGGCAACAGTCCGCTCGAGATGGGCGAGAGCGCCGTCCGGGGAAAGACAATCATTCTGACCACTACCAACGGGACTGATGCCCTCCTGGCGTGCCATGCCGCAGCCTCGGTGATTCCCGCCGCCGCGGCCAACCTGTCCCTTGCCGCCGAGCGGGGCCGCGAGGCGGTGGACGCGGATCAGTCGGTCCTCATCGTGTGTGCCGGCCGCAAGGGCGACTTTGCCCTCGACGACGCCTACTGCGCTGGGCGCCTGCTGGCCGCGATCTTCGAGTCGGCCAAGCCCCGCCGAGAGCTCAACGACGCCGGGCTGGCCAGCCTGGACCTGGTTCGCCGCTATGGCGAGCGCTGGGAGCGCCCACTGCTCTACAGCCGGTCGGGCCGAGAACTGGTGCGGCTCGGCTTTCGCGCCGACGTTCGGGATGCCGCTCGTCTCGATGCGTATCCCGTGCTCGGACAGTTCCACGAACGCCGGGTCACCCTGGTTCCGGTCCACGCATGAGCACCGATTCCCGTCGCCGGCTTGGCGCCATCACCGCGCTGGTGCTGGGCCTTTTCATGGGCCTCACCCTGCTGCCACTCCCGATCACAGGCCCAGTGGGCCGTACCGTCGGACATGGGCTGTGGCAGATTCTCGGGGCTGGTGCGCTCGGGATCCCGCTGCTTGGTGTCGGGCTCGCCATGGCAGGGTTCGATCGCCTCGGCAAACTGGACATGAAGCGCTCGGCAATCCTCATCACTGGTCTGAGCGTGCTCTTCCCCTACCTGATAGGCGTGCTGACCGGCGTGAGCCGCATCGACCTCGACCCGGACATAGGGCAGCGGGGGTTCGCTGCGTCGGTCGTCGGCACGCTTCCCGGATTCTTTGCCGATATCATCTCCGGTAAGGTGGGACAGGTGGGCGCGGTGCTGGTCGGGTTTCTCGCGCTCTCCGCGCTGACCTTGGCCACGTTCGCCTGGCATCCCTTGCAGCGCCTCGAGAGAAGCGGGGGTGGCCAGGACGGTAATGCCGCGGGACAACCGGCACGGGAAGAGCCAAAACGGAAGCGACGTCCTGCGATCCCTGACGAGGCGGCGGAAAGCACCACAATACTCCCGGCCGTCATGGGGCTGCGGAAGGAAAAGGAGAAAGCGCGGAAGAAGCAGGAACCGGGTTCTATCTCCCCGATGGATGAAGAGTCCGGGCTTCCTCCTATCAACCTGCTCAAAGTTCCACCCGAGCTCGCGGATCAGGACGCGGGCCAAGCGGAGCTCGATCGCCTGGGACACTCCCTGATAGAGACGCTGCGAACCTTCAAGGTTGACGCGCGAATTAGTGGGCGGACCACTGGTCCCGTCGTGACCCAGTTCGAGGTGGTACCCGCGCCAGGAGTTAAGGCGGGACGGATCGTGGCTCTGTCGGACGACCTCGCGATCGCCATGCGGGTGCCGTCGGTGCGGATCGCGCCGATCCCAGGGAAGGGAGCGGTTGGGGTGGAGATCCCAAACCCCATCGCCCGGATCGTGATGCTCGGTGAGCTCATTGAGCCAGCTGAGTGGGGCGCGCTCCGGGCGGCTCTCCCCATAGCCTTGGGTCGCGACCTGGAGGGCAAGCCGGTGGTCGCGGACCTGGCGAATATGCCGCACCTGCTGATTGCGGGTTCGACCGGCACCGGAAAGTCGGTGACCATCAACACTATTATCACGAGCCTCATCTACCGCTATACGCCGAAGCACCTGCGGCTGCTGATGATCGATCCGAAGATGGTCGAGCTGTCCATGTACAATGCCCTTCCCCACCTCCGACACAAGGTGGTCACCAACAACCATGACGCTGCAAGGGCACTCAAGTGGGCTGAGATCGAGATGCAGCGGCGCTACGAGCTGCTCCAGGCAAACGGCGCCCGTAACATCGCCGATTTCAACCGAAAGGTGGAAGAAAAAAAGCCACTCCGGAACCCGGCTCGTCCCAAGCCGACGCTCGTCACGATTAGCGCCCAGCCGGCAGATACGCCGCCGGAGCCGCAAGAAGAGGAGACCTACTCAGATGGCGTGCTTCCGTTCATCGTCATCATCATTGATGAACTAGCGGATCTCATGATGACAGTTCAGGCGGAGGTCGAGACCCCTCTAGCCCGCCTGGCTCAGAAGGCGCGCGCCATTGGCATCCATCTCATTTTAGCAACTCAGCGCCCGTCGGTGAATGTCATCACCGGCCTGATCAAGGCGAACTTCCCCAGCCGGATTGCCTTTCGGGTAGCATCAAAGGTGGATAGCCGCACCATCCTGGACCAGAATGGTGCCGAGACGCTGCTGGGAAATGGAGACATGCTGTTCCTGCCTCCCGGCAAGAGTGAGCCGATGCGGCTCCAGGGGGCATATATCTCCACCGACGAGACGGAAGAGCTGATGAAATCCTTCGCGAAGCGCCGGGAGGATCGCGGGGCCGGGACCCAAGGGGGGGACATTCCGGAGGCGGACATTCTTGAGGTGGCGCGCGCGCAGGAGGCTGAGGGGGAGGGTAGCCCGGACACGACCGAAGGGGATCGGGATTCACTCTTCCGCGAGGCCGCAGAGGCGTGCATCCAGAACCAGGGTGGCTCCACCTCGCTCCTTCAGCGACGGCTCCGGATCGGGTATGGACGTGCCGCACGGATCATCGACCAGCTGCACTACGCCGGAATTCTGGGCCCACCGGATGGCAGCAAACCCCGCGACGTGCTGGTTGGCTTCGATCAACTGGATGAATACTGCGGGTAGCGGGAAGGCGGGAAAGTCGAAGTAGTTGCGATACGAGTAGGTCCCTCGCTGCGTTCGGGATAAGGAATCATCTCTCCTGGCTTCCGCCTTCCCGCTCTTCCCGTCCTTCCCGCCCTTCCCGTCCTTCCCGTCCTTCCCGTCCTTCCCGTCCTTCCCGCCCTTCCAGCAACGTTTTCTCTGCGATTTCCTGCCCCGTTTCGCAGCAGACCGGTTTTCACCGTGTCTGCGGCTGCCCTATGGTGTCGCATGTCTCGCACCCGTCGCTTCATTCCAACCTCCGAATGGGAAGACGAGCGCCAGCTCCTCGGCCTCCGGGGCGAGCAGATCGCTATCGGGTTCCTCACCTCCTGCGGCTGGGTGGTGGAGGCGCACCGCTTCAAGCTGGGCCGCCACGACCTCGATCTCGTCATCCGGAAAGGGAACACGGTGGCCTTCGTAGAGGTGAAGGCCCGCCGCTCCAGCAGCTGCGGCACGGCCGTCGAGTCGGTCAGCCGGCGCAAACAGCGGGATATCGCCCGGGTGGCGTCCGTCTGGCTGCTCCGCCACGGGAGGCCAAACGATGAGTACCGCTTCGACGTGGTGGCCATTCAGGATAGTCCTGGCGGTCAGCCCGTCATCGAGCACGTTCCGGATGCGTGGAGGCTGTCGGGACCACCCGGTGTGTACTAGAGTGACTTAAAATAGGTCACATTTCTACTATTGCTTCGGCAAGCATTCGGTAGTAAGTTGGCTCTCAGCTTCTACTGTGTATCAAAATCGGTCACTTTTTCATAACGAGGAAGCAAATGGCTGCTGACGAAACCCGGCTCGCAACCGACCGCCGGAAGGCTCTCGGGCTCGCCATCTCCCAGATCGAGAAGCAACTCGGGAAGGGATCCATCATGCGGATGGGCACCGATTCGCCTCGGGTCAGGGTGGCGGCCATTCCCACCGGGGCCATCAATCTCGACGCGGCCACCGGCGTCGGCGGCATTCCCCGGGGCCGGATCACGGAGATCTACGGTCCTGAGTCCTCTGGCAAGACCACGCTCACCCTGCACCTGGCGGCCAACGTCCAGAAGGCGGGTGGCGTGGCGGCGTACGTCGATGCGGAGCACGCCCTCGATATCGATTATGCCAAGAAGCTCGGTGTCGACATCGAGAACCTGCTGGTCTCGCAGCCGGACACCGGCGAGCAGGCCCTCGAGATCGTCGAGATTCTGGTCCGCTCCGGAGCGGTG
>DATMDQ010000042.1:0-7295 GCA_035557715.1 Gemmatimonadales bacterium | reverse complement strand
ACAGTGGAACGACCGGATGTTGCCGAGGCCGTCCTGATGCTCCGGGGCCTCCGACTGGTGCCAGGAGCGCTGATGCTGCTCCCAGCCCTGGTGGCGGGCCAGACTCTTCCTACCCCAGCTCACCGAGAGCTGGCGCGATCCATCCTTGAAGAGCTGGTCGCGATCAACACCGTCCGAGACTCAGGCGCCACGCGGGCGGCAACCGCGCTGGCCAAGCGCCTGACCGCCGGCGGGTTTCCTTCGGCCGACCTGCACCTCGTGGGGCCCAAGCCTCACAAGCAAAACCTGGTGGTCCGGCTCCGGGGCCGGGGAAAAGCTGCGCCGATCCTCTTCCTGGCCCACCTCGACGTGGTAGAGGCTCGGCGGGAGGACTGGTCGATGGATCCGTTCACCCTCACCGAGCGCGACGGATATTTCTACGGCCGCGGCACGATGGACATCAAGGATGAAGCCGCGGATCTGGTCGCCAATCTGCTCCGGCTGAAGGCGGAGGGGTACGTCCCCGAGCGGGACATCATCGTCGCGCTCACCGACGACGAGGAGGGCGGCGACGACAATGGGGTGAGCTGGCTGCTGCAGCACCGGCCCGAGCTGATCCGTGCCGCCTACGTCATCAACACCGACGCGGGCGGTGGCCAGATGGAGCACGGGCGCCGCCTTCGGAACCCGGTGCAGACCAGCGAGAAGATCTACGCCACCTATTTCCTGGAGGTAACCGGAGCCGGCGGCCACAGCTCCCTGCCACCGAAAGACAACGCTATCTACACCCTGGCCAAGGGTCTGGACCGATTATCGCGATTCAGCTTCCCTGTCCGCCTCAACCCCACCACCCGCGCCTTCTTCCGGCAGCTCGCCGCGCAGGAAAAGGGGCAGGTGGCCGCCGACCTCAGGGCGGCGAGCGGGGATACTCCCCATCCAGAGGCCGCCGCGCGGCTCGCCGTCGTGCCGATGTACAACTCATCCATGCGTACTACCTGTGTTGCCACCATGCTCCAGGCCGGTCACGCGGAGAACGCCCTGCCCCAGCGGGCCCGGGCCACCATCCAGTGCCGTCTTCTCCCCGGCGAGTCGCCGGAGGAGACCCGGAAGACCCTGGCCCGGGTAGTATCCGATACCCTGATACGCGTGACACTTCCCGATCAGCCGGACATCGCGCCCGCCTCCCCGCTTTCCCCCGAGGTGATGAAGGCGGTGGAACGGGTGACTGCCTCCATGTGGCCCGGCGTGGTGGTGTTGCCGGTAATGGATCCCTGGTCCACCGACGGAGCACTTCTTCGCAAGGCGGGCGTCCCGGTGTACGGTGTTTCAGGAATCTTCTTCGACATCAATGACGTGCGCGCACACGGCAAGGACGAGCGGATCGGAGTGCAGGCATTCTATGAGGGCGTAGAGTTCATGTACCGGCTGATGGGAGAACTGAGTGGGAAAGACGGGAAGGGCGGGAAAGACGGGAAGGGTCTTCAATGAAAACTCCCTCTGTCCCTCACTCTCGTCCTTCCCGTCCTTCCCGTCTTTCCCGTCTTTCCCGTCTTTCCCTGGTGGAGGAGTAATGGAATTCAGAGAGCGTGTCGCCCGAGTCGGGCTCAGCGGTGTCCTGGTTGCCCTGGCCGCCTGCGGAGGCGGGCCAAAAGCGTCGGGCGAGCGGGCGTCAGGCGCCCCTGCGTCGGCTGCCACGACGGAGACGGCACCCGGGCTGGAGTCGGCCGGGCGGGTGAGAGCGCGCGCCACCATCGCCGGACCGCCGGGCTCCAGCATCAAGGGTGAAGTTACCTTCGTCGAGCTGGCGGAAAACTTCCCGGTGCCGGGAGTGAAGGTGGATGCGACCATATCCGGCCCTTCCGGTGAGCTCGCACCCGGCAATCATGGTCTGCACATCCACGAGAATGCCAAAGGCGGCTGCGTTCCCCCCTTCACCGCGGCGGGAGGCCATTTCGATCCCGGCCCCGTCGGCAATGCCGACCCCGACGTCAACCATCCATACCATATGGGCGACATCCCCAACCTGGTTGTTGACCGGCTTGGCGTAGGCGCCATGGACGCGACGACCAGCCGGATCACGCTGTCTCCCGGGCCGCTCAGCATATTCGACGGGAACGGCAGCGTCGTGATCGTTCACCAGAATCCGGACAGCGGCGTTCCCGGCCCGGTCAAATCAGGCGTGTCCGGTGGGCCGCGAATCGCCTGCGGCGTGATCGAGCTGGTCGAAAAATCGAGGTGACCCTGGTCACGGTGTCGGTCTCCCGCGAGTGGCACCTTGCTCCCTCCTGATCCACTGACCGTCTGCCGTCCTTCTCAAAGGATGGCGACGACTTCCATAGGGAGCCATACGATGGGTTTACTCTCGAAGCCGATCAAGACGCTGGACGACCTCTTCGTCCATACTCTTCAGGACATTTACTACGCCGAGCAGCAAATCATCAAGGCGTTGCCCAAGATGATCGCCAAAGTGTCCGACCCCCAGCTCAAGCAGGCGTTCCAATCCCACCTCGAAGAGACCAAGAACCACGTTTCCCGGGTGGAGCGGGTATTCCAGATGCATGGAGCGTCCCCAAAGGCAGTCAACTGTCCGGCCATCGACGGGATCATCTCCGAGGCCAACGAGATCATGAGCGATGCGAGCGATGCCGAGGTGCTCGATGCGGCTGCTCTCGCGGCGGCGCAAGCGGTGGAGCACTACGAGATCACCCGCTACGGCACGCTGGCCGCGTGGGCCCGCCAGCTGGGCCGCAACGACTGCGCGACCGTCCTGGAGCAGAACCTGGACGAGGAGAAGGCGGCCGACATGAAGCTCACCGGTATCGCCGAAGCGCGGGTGAACCGGGTGGCCGTCTGAGAGGACCACGCAGGCTCTGGTAGTAGCAGTTCAAGCGCCGGCATCCGCCGGCGCTATTTTTTGTGCATGACCCGCCTCAACTCTCTCGTGCTGGCCCAAGCCATTTTCCTGGCACTCGCGGCCTGTTCTTCCCCGAAACCTTCCTCTGGCATTGCCCCGTCCGAGCTCGCCCGGGCGGAGTCGCTTTACGCCGACCTGAGGAACGTCCGGGACAGGATCGACGTCAGCGTGGAATCTGGCCGTACCGGCCGCAGCGACGCCGCTCCATTCGCCGCCCTCGTCCTGGGCCATAACGCCCTGCGCGAGGATCTGACGAAGAGTCTCGCCGCGGTCGATTCCACCGCATGGCGTGGGGATGATGCCCGCGCGCTCGGCATCATGCGTCGTACGCTGGCACGAGACCTCGGAGCGGTCTCGGCACCGGACGCATCGCCCGCCACAGCCAGATCAGCGCCGGCCTGCGATTACGACCCCGGGGCAGTGGCCGCCGCGCCGAACGGACTCGACTCCCTGCGAAAGCGGCTTTACGCCTGCTATGGCTGGGCTCAGTCTCACCTGGTGGCGGAAGGCGATACGCTGGACCGGCTCTCCGTCCTGGGCGCGCTCGGCCGGACCGAGAGTCCGGAGGTGCGGCGGAGGTTGTTTCTCAGCCTGCAGCCGGTGTGGCGAAGCGTAAACCGGGACAACCAGCCGGCGAGCCCCTACCGGGTGCTGATCGCCCGCGAGGTCAAGGAGAGAGGCAGCGCTGAGTCGCCCGCGGCAGGGCAGGCAGACGCCTCGGGAGTGCCGCCCGATTCGCTGGAGCACTGGCTGCTCCGCGTGCTGGAGACCTGGCGGGACGTCGGCCCCGATTCGTTGATCGAGCCCTGGGACTGGTTTTACCAGACTGGACTGACCAGCAGGACGCTGAGCCCGCTGATTACGCTGGAACGGTTGGTCGCGCTCAACCGGGGGGTCTACCGGTCGCTGGGGGCCGACGTCCGGGCGCTCGACGTGCAGTACGATCTTGAGCCACGAGACGGGAAGACACCGGTGGCCTACTGCACCTTCGGAAGCCGCCCGCGTTTCATCAACGGCGGCTGGCGGGCCGGCCAGCCCTGGGTCTTCGCCACCTACCGCACCGGCGGCCTCGATAACCTGAACGAGCTGCTGCACGAGACCGGCCACGCGGTCCACATCGCCGCGATTCGAACTCGGCCTGCTTTCAATGACTGGCCGGACAGCGACCCGTTCACCGAGGCGGTCGCCGATTTCGTCGCCCTCGACGTGTACGAGCCGGCCTGGCAGCACCACTGGCTGGGCGATTCGGTGCCGCTGGCCGATGGGCTGCGCAGTCGCTACGGGGGAATCGTCCTCGACGTGGCGTGGGCCCTCTTCGAGATGCGGATGCAGGGTGATCCGGCGGCCGATCCGAACCAGGTCTGGACCACTCTTACCCGGGACTACCTGCGCATTCGACCTCACCCGGAGCTTTCCTGGTGGGCCATGCGCGGTCAGCTGGTGGACTCACCGGGGTACATGATGAACTATGCCGCGGGGTCCATTCTGATCGCGGCGATCCGGGCCCGTACCCGCGAGGTCCACGGGCAGTTCCTCATTGGTGATTCGAGCTGGTACTCGTGGGTGGCGCCGCGACTCTACCGCTTTGGACTGGAGCGGCCGACCCGGCAGGTGATCGAGGATTTTCTGGGAGGCCCCGTCTCACCCGCCGCGTTGCTGACCGACATGCGGCGGATGAAACGAGAACGGTAGTGCGAGCTGGGTGCTACTTATCGAAGGAAACCTTCAGGATCGTCCCCCCTCCGCCGACCAGCCAGCCGGCATCCCGGCTCGCAAAACCGACGGCCCAGAAGTTCGTCACGCCGGGCAGCAGCGTCCAGCTGTCGCCCTCATTCGCTGTCCAGGCGGCCCCGCTGGGTCCGGTTGCCACGACGGTACGCTTCTCACCGGGCACGTAGCTCAGGCCGTAGACCGCCCCGTTGAAGGGTGTCGAAGTGGCCTGAATCCAGGTATGACCGCCATCGGAGGAGCGGGCGACGTTGTTCTGGGGGACGTCGCTTGCCACAACGTCGCCGCCGCCGAGAATGCCGTTATGGGCATCGCGAAAATCGACGCTCACCACGCCGGAAGTCGGAGTGCCCTGCAGGATCGGTACAGTGTGTGACGTCCAGCTGCTGCCCCCATTGGTGGTGGCGAGTATTCTCGCCATCGCTCCGCCCCCGGTTCCAATCCACGCTCTGTTCCCGCCATGGGTCGTGATGCAGGTCCCGCTAGCCGCGAATCCGGCTTCACCGGCTTGAGCGCCAGGGATGCCGGCGTCTCGCCAGGTTTCTCCGTCGGTGGTCTTGATGACCGGGAAGCGGCCGTCCTGTGCGTCGGCGAAGGTGATCCCTCGGTCCGGAGTCCAGAAATCGAAGCAGTCGTAGAAGTTCCGAGGGTCGGGTCCGGCCTGGAACTGGAGCGTCCACTCCTCTCCGCCGTCCTCGGTCTTGTAGATCCGGTTGTCCGAGCCTTCACCAGCCGACAACAGGTAGGCCACCTTCTCGCTCACACCCTCGACGTCGCGGAACTGGAGCGCTTCAGCCCCTGGCACGACCCGGGACACCCAGGTTTGCCCGCCATTGGTGGTCCGGGCAAAGGTGCCGCCGGCCGCGCTGGCCCACACGACCCGGTCGTTGACCGGACTGACCGCGAAGAAACGCTGGGTGGTACCACTAGTCTGCGGCGTGAGGGTCGGCGCCGAGGGTGCCTGGCGGGATTCCATTGAGACACCCTGCGAGGTCGGATCATCGGAGCAGGCAAGGGCTACAGAGGCGGCGATGGCGAGGGTGCCGACCGCGACCTGAAGGGAAGGCGAATGAATCATGGCAGATCTCTCCAAGAATGAATGACCGTGAGAGAGTATCCCGTCACCAGAGCCCAGCGCAAGGTCGCTCACGCGCCCTCCCGCAACTGCCTCCCTTGACCTCCGGGCTCCTAAGCTCATCGATGTTGAAGCGCTCGGACGCGGCATGCCTAGCCAGGCGGCGTTCCCGCAGTGATCTGGACACAGTGCTCGCTCAGGAGCTGCCACTCCCAGCCGGTTTGCAACCATGTCTGGCCGCAGCGTTGGTCGTCTTTGAAGGCTCGGCCTCGATAGGTTCCGTCGCCGACCCACCGGCTGCTCACCACCGCCACCTGGCCACTCCGGGACACCGCGATCTCGGACCGCTTTGCGTGCTCCAGACGATAGTCGGGAGCGCTCAACATGGCTAAGGTCTCGGCCCGGGTGCTCACCCCACCGCGAGACGTGAAGTACTGATACCCTGGCGCCAGAAGGCGACTGACCGCGGCGGTGTCCCGGTTGTTCCAGGCCTTGTCATACTCGGCAACTACATCCGCGAGCTCTGGATAGGTCGGCTGAATGCGGGCCGCCTCTGTCACTGAGAGACCGACGCTATCGAGCCAGGCGCGCAAGTCCGGATCATCCGCCAGCTCGTCGATGAACGCATTGTTGCGCGTCGCGGCCACGCGGTCCACGAGATCACGCCTCCCCGACCGGTCGATCAGATACGCCATCGCGCAGAGCGCGCCGTGCCCGTCACGAAAGAATGGCATCGAGCGCTCAGGGAACCGGTCATTGCGGGGGAAGGCGCCGGCGTCCCGATATTCCTGGAGCCAGTCAATCAGTGTGGCCCTGACTCTTCGCTGGGCAGGAGTGAATCGAAGAACATTGGCAAGCAGCAGTTCGGCACCGACAGAGTCGAAGTGCGATCGCAGCCGTGCCACTTCAAGTCGGCGGGCCAGCGGCTCAGGGCCGGTGGGAGGGACCGCGTGAAGACCACGGGGAAGAGTCATGGCACCGGCCAGCATCCCGGCTGTGAGGATAAGTAACTGCCAACGCATAAGGCTCCTTTAATGTCGGTTCATGCACGACCCTGATCACAAGCTTGGCCTCGCGGCCGATCACCGCGACCATCAGGCATGAGCGCGCAATACGTGGCTCACTCCAAGGGCACAGACGTACAGCCCGACACCGAATATGGTATGGGTCACCAGGCTCTTGAGCCTGGCTTGCGTCGGTTTGGGCGTTCTCGAGGCAGCAATGCCGAGACCGAGCGATGGCTGCATGATGAAGAACGGGAAGACGACGGTACCAATACCGTAGAGCACCGCAGGCAGCAATGTTGGTCGCGCAAGCCAGTCACTTGATGCCAGGGCGACGAACACAAGCGCGAGCACAACTCCAATAGTGTAGTGGGCGATTCGCCCAACCGTGCATTCGAAGGGCTTCTGCGGGGCGGCAGTGATATTCACATGCCTGAGAGTACCCGCCGGCATATGCCGAAGCCAGCGTCCGAGCAGGCAGTAGTTGAGTGATGGAATGCGGAACGTACGCTTGAGGAACAGATTCCAAAGGTCCATGACCAGAGTTGCACCAGCACCGATGGCGATTCCACCAAGGACGTAATCAATGCCCATG
>DATMDQ010000041.1:0-33539 GCA_035557715.1 Gemmatimonadales bacterium | reverse complement strand
GAAAAGTCCAAGCGCCTGGGCGAGCTGGAGCGCGCCATTACCGAGGAGAAGGTGTTCGCCTTCCTCCTCACGCAGTCCACCGTGGAAGAGGTCAAGTCTTGAACATGGCTACACTGTATCCGCCGTATATCATCGAGCGTTCCAGCCGGGGCGAGCGCACCTACGACATCTTCTCGCGGCTGTTGATGGACCGCATCGTGTTTCTCGGCGCGCCGATCAACGACGATGTCTCGAACATCATCATCGCCCAGCTGCTCTTCCTCGAGGCCGACAACCCCGACAAGGACATCTACCTGTACGTCAACTCGCCGGGCGGGGTCGTGTCGGCCGGAATGGCGATCTATGACACGATGCAGCACCTGCGGGCGCCGGTGAATACCATCTGCATGGGCATGGCCGCCTCGATGGGATCGTTCCTCCTGGCGGCGGGTGCCAAGGGGAAGCGCAGCGCGCTCCCCCACTCGCGGATCATGATCCACCAGCCCTCGGGCGGGGCCCAGGGCACCGCGTCGGATATCGAGATCCAGGCCCGCGAGATCCTCTACCTCCGCTCGAAGATGAACTCCCTCTACGCCCTGCATACCGGCCAGCCGATCGAAACCATCGAGCGGGACATGGACCGGGACCGCTTCATGAGCGCGGAAGAGGCTAAATCCTACGGGATCATCGACAGCGTGTTTACGCCGCGGAAGGACCTGGTTCCCCACAAGGACGGCAAGGAAAGCAAGGAGACTTGACGCTCAGGGTGCCCGGGGGCAGCTTTACCGGCACCCTTCCACCTCATCACGACTCGGCTCCATGTCCAACGACAAGCACCTCCGCTGCTCTTTCTGCGGGAAATCGAAGGATTCCGTCCGGAAATTCATCTCCGGTCCGTCGGTCTACATCTGCAATGAGTGCATCACTCTTTGCAATGAGATCCTGGCGGAAGACGAAGAGCGCGAGGTTGCGGACAGCATCACCCAGGTCCCCACGCCCTCCGAGATCAAGGACGTGCTGGACCAGTACGTGATCGGGCAGGAACGCGCCAAGCGGACGCTGGCGGTGGCGGTCTACAATCACTACAAGCGGATCAACGCTTCCAGCGGCCGGGAGGGCGATGTCGAGCTGGACAAGTCCAATATCCTCCTGCTCGGCCCCACCGGCGTCGGCAAGACCCTTCTCGCCCAGACACTCGCCCGCATTCTCGATGTCCCCTTCACCATAGCCGATGCCACCACCCTCACTGAGGCTGGATATGTCGGCGAGGACGTGGAGAACATCCTGGTCCGGCTGCTCCAGGCCGGCGAGTTCAACGTGGCCGAGTGCGAGCGCGGCATCGTCTACATCGATGAGATAGACAAGATCGCGCGCAAGTCCGAGAACCCCAGCATCACCCGGGACGTGTCGGGCGAGGGCGTACAGCAGGCGCTGCTCAAGATCCTGGAGGGCACCATCGCCTCGGTGCCGCCCCAGGGCGGCCGCAAGCATCCGCAGCAGGAATACATCCAGATCAACACCAAGGACATCCTCTTCATCTGCGGCGGCGCGTTCGACGGTCTGGAGAAGATCATCGAGGCGCGCACCGGCCGGCAGAAGATCGGTTTCAGCACCACCGAGCGAAAGTCCAATCCCCAGCTCACCACCGGCAACCCCTACGCCGAGGTCGAGCCGGATGACCTGCTTCGCTTCGGGCTTATCCCCGAGCTGGTGGGGCGCCTCCCGGTGGTGGTGTCACTCGAGGCTCTCGATGAGGACGCGCTGGTCCGCATTCTGGTCGAGCCCAAGAACGCGCTCACCAAGCAGTACAAGAAGCTGTTCGAGCTGGAGGACGTGGGGCTGACCTTCGATCCCGAGTCGCTCCGGGCGGTGGCCCAGCGCGCGCTCAAGCGGGGCACCGGCGCCCGGGGCCTCCGGGCCATCCTCGAGACCATGATGACCGACATCATGTTCGACCTGCCCAACCGCGAGGACGTGCGCGAGATCGTGATCACCAAAGAGGCCATCAACGAAGGGACCTCACCTCTCATCGTAACCGAACGGGCACGGACCAAGCGGGAGGCGTGAAGAAGGCGGGGCAACGGGGCAGCGGGGCAGCGCGGCAGGACCGAACGGGTGGCGGGGAGGATCGGAGGGGCGCACAGCGTGCGCCCTTGTTGCGTCCAGGCCCCGACCCCTCCAATCCCCTGCATACCCAGCCCGTCGAGTTCGTGGGCTCCTTCCCCGACGCAGGGGTCAGGGTAGAGCCCGACCTCCCCGAAATCGCCTTCATCGGCCGGTCCAACGTCGGCAAGTCGAGCCTGTTGAATGCCCTGGTGGGCCGCCCGGGGCTGGCCCGGACCAGTGGCTCGCCAGGGAAGACGACCCTGCTAAACTTCTATCGGTTGCCCGAGTTCTATCTGGTGGATCTGCCGGGCTACGGCTTTGCCCGCGCCGGCAAAGGCGCGCGAGCCGGCTACCGGAAGCTGGTGACCAGCTACCTGCGCACCCGTTCGAGCCTTGCGGGAATCGTCTGGCTGCTCGACATTCGCCATCAACCATCGGCCGACGATCTCGAGATGCAGGAGCTGCTGGCCGAGAGCGGGCGCCCCGTGCTCCCCGTCTTTACCAAAGCCGACAAGCTGACTCGCTCCGGGTTGCCCGCGCGGGCACACGAGCTGGGCGAGGCGCTGGGCCTGCGGCAGGATCAGGTCCAGCTCACCAGCAGCCAATCCAGGTTGGGGATACAGGAGCTCGCCACCACCATCGTTGCCGCCGCGAAGGAGAGCGCGTGAGAATCGCTCAGGTTGTAGCCGTGATCGGCTTGCTCGGTTGGGCCGCAGCCGCCAACGCCCAGTCCAACGATACCCGGCCGGTGCCCACCGGCTACGGAACGCTGACCCAGAACGACCTGGCGCTTCGAGTCAGTAACGAGGAAATCGAGATCCGTTTCATCCCCCTCAGCGCTCAGCTTGCGCCCCTGGTCGCGAAGGATGCGTACCAGGCTCTCAGGGCGCTGGTCGAGTCCAAACGGCGCGAGATCGACTCGGTAGCATCCCGGAGTGGCGTAGCGCAGCCTGGCGTGGCGCTGGTGAGCTTCTTCGGACTGCGTCCCGACGTTCGCTTTGATCCCCAGACCCTCACGCTCCTGATCCGGAACCGGGTCTTCCGCCCGCTCGGTACCATTCCCCTTAGCGCCAAGTTCACGTCGGGACAGCTCGGGGTTCGCGAGCAGGCAACCGCTGTCTACGTGTTCGAAGAGGATATCCCGGTCAACGACTCGTTCACCCTGTCGTATGGGAACCTGGTCTCCAGCGACTGGCAGGGGAAGCAGCCAATGCTCGACCGGGAGCGGGCCAGGGTCTCGGGCCGGCGGGACCAACCGCGGGACACTACTCGGTAACGGACCGCAGCACCCCCTCTGCGGTCGGCCCGACCCCAGCATGGCGGGCGACGGCGCATCCGCCTCGATCCCGCTTTTCGCCACCACTGTGACCCGCACCAGAGCGTCCGCTGACTATCCGGTATCCGGATTCATCACCTGTCATACTGCTCCGCGTCGCGCCCGGAAGATCTACACCGAACCAGACTCCGCCTGCTTGCCTGACAATTCCTATTGACCTGCTCCCCTTTCGGTTGTACGATGATCGCGCAGCAGTTGAAGACTACTTGAGAAACATTCTCATCGAGGACACTCTGTGCTCAGGCGTATCGCCCCACTCCTGGCCCTGGTCTGGTTGCCCTCCGTGGCGCTCGGCCAAGGCGACCCATTGAAGCCGACGTCTCGGGATACGGTCCCGATGTCCCTCCCGACCATCGAAGTAACGGGAGTGGCCGGGTCAAGCTACCTCACGCGTCAGACCACCACCGCCACCAAGACCGACACCCCCCTCCGCGACGTTCCTCAGTCCGTCACCGTCATTAGCAAGAACGTGATCGCCGATCAGCGGATGCAGAGCATGGCGGACGTTACCCGGTACACCCCGGGGCTCACCATGGGGCAAGGCGAAGGCAACCGGGACCAGCCGACCATCCGTGGCAACAGCACCACGGCCGGTTTCTTCGTCAATGGAATGCGGGACGATGTCCAGTATTTTCGCGATCTCTACAACGTGGAGCGGGTCGAGGCACTGAAGGGTGCCAACGCGCTGATCTTTGGCCGGGGGGTCGGAGGCGGCGTGCTCAACCGGGTGACGAAGAGCGCCGGGTGGACCCCGACCCGCGAGCTGTCACTGCAGGGTGGTTCCTACGGCAATAAGCGAGGCGCGCTGGATGTGGGCCAGGGGGTGTCGGATGCCATCGCTCTCCGGCTCAATGCCGTGTACGAGAATTCCGACCTCTATCGCAACGACGTCAGCGTCGAGCGCTATGGGATCAATCCCACGGCCACCTTTCAGCTTACGCCCCGGACCCAGGTCCTTGCGAGTTACGAGCACTTCAAGGACGACCGGACCGCCGACCGGGGGATCCCGTCCTTTGCCGGTGCGCCCCTATCGACTGCGACACCGCGCACCTTCTTTGGCGATCCCACGCTGAGTTATTCCGACGCGCTGGTCCATATCGGCACCGCGACCATCGAGCACACCACCGGCAGTCGGGTGACCATTCGCAACCGGAGCATGTTCGCCGATTATGACAAGATCTACCAGAACGTGTTCCCGGGCGCGGTGAACGATGCCGGCAACGAGGTGAGCATCTCGGCCTACAACAACACTACCGAGCGGCAGAACCTGCTCAATGAGACCGAGATCAGCTATCGCCTGGTGACCGGAGCCATCAGTCAGACTCTGCTCGGCGGTATCGCCCTGGGCAGCCAGATCACGGACAACTTCCGCAATACGGGCTACTTTAACGACACAGCCACCAGCATTACCACTCCAGTATCGGACCCGACCATTGCCGTTCCGGTCTCGTTCCGCCAAAGCGCAACCGACGCTGATAACCACTCTAGCGCCACGTCCGTCTCGCTCTACGGACAAAGTCAGATTGTCCTCTCCAGTCACTGGCAGGCGATTGTTGGTGCCCGCTATGAGCGCTTTGATGTGGATTTCTACAATCTTCGGACGGGTGAAGCGCTCAGCCGAAAGGACAACCTGGTCTCGCCCAGAGCCGCCCTGCTGTACAAGCCGGCCGAGGCCGTCACCCTATACTCCAGTTACAGTGTATCGGCCTTGCCCAGTTCGGGCGATCAGTTCTCCTCGCTCAACGTGACCACCGAGACGCTCGAGCCCGAGAAGTTCACGAACTACGAGCTCGGCGTCAAATGGGACATCCTCAACCGCCTTTCGGTGGCCGCGGCGACCTACCGCCTGGACCGAACCAACACGACGGCGCCCGACCCAAGCGATCCCACGAAGACACTTCAGACCGGCAGCCAGCGCACCAAGGGGTTCGAGCTCAGCGTCACTGGCGCCCTGACTCCGGAGTGGGAGATCATCGGGGGCTATGCCAATCAGGACGCCACCATCACCAGCCTGACCGCGGCGGCGGCACCGGGAGCCAAGGTTCCGCTGGTCCCGCGGAACACGGTCTCGCTGTGGAACCGATACCAGCCGACGCCGGCACTGGGGCTCGGCCTGGGCGTGATCTATCAGGACGACATGTACGCCGCCATCGACGACGCCGTGACCCTGCCGAGCTTTACCCGGTTTGACGCGGCGGCATACTATGGGGTCAGCCACTACATGCGGTTTCAGGTAAATCTGGAGAATCTGTTCGACCAGGAGTACTTCGCCACCGCCCACAGCAACAACAACATCACGCCCGGCTCACCGCGGTCGGTGCGGGTGGCCGTCGTCACCGGCTTCTGACGCTCGAAGCTCTTCTTGGCCCGTCTGGCGGCTCCCTCGCCAGCGGGCCTTCCCTTGCCCCGGGCCCAGGGCAGTGGCGCTCTGCGGCACTGGTGTCTACAGTCGCGTGCGCGCATCATTGGACGGTGACCGCACTTCCCTCACGCCTCACTGGCGCCAAACGAGCTCCCCATGGCCCTTCTGCCCCTCCGCCCGGTCCGGCTTCCCAAGGCCGCTGAGCAGTTTTACGACGGCTGGCTGGCCGACCTGGAAGGCGAGCTGGCGGCGTCCGGAGCCGACTGGAACCAGATTACCCGTGACCTGCTGTTCCAGATCTATTACCCCGGGGTGAGCAACTACGACGAGCTGCTCCAGGATGCCAAGACACCGGACGCCAGCAAGATCACGCTTCTCTCACTAGATCCCTGGAACATCACGCTGGAGCCGGAGTATTACGCCGACGTGGATCAGGCCCGCTTCGCCCGGGTCAAGCCTCTGCTATGGCTGTGGTACAGCTTCGACCGCTCGCCGCTGGGCGGTCAGAACGTGCACCTTGGCGTCCGGTTCCGCCGGATCCTGGCGCCGCACATCTTCGCCCGGGTGGGCAAGAACTTCAAAGCGTTCCAGTTCGTGGAGTTTTCCTACGGCTACAACCTCGAGGTGGGCGACGACGTCGTGGTCCACCGCAATGTCCTGTTGGACGACCGCGGCGGCATCACCCTGGGCGACCGGGTGAGCATCTCCGACTACGCCAATATCTACAGCCACACTCACAGCATCGTCGATCAGAAAGACGTCACCAACGCCCGCACCGTCCTGGAGGACGACGTGCGCATCACCTATCACGCCACGGTGCTCGCCGGCGTGCAGGTAGGGAAGAATGCGATGGTCGGCGCCAATGCGGTCGCCACCAAGGATGTGCGGCCGTATCACGTCAACGTCGGTATTCCCGCCAAATCGATTCGGGTGAAGCCGAATGCCCCGCCCGAGGCGTACGTGACCGAGCGGGTATCCCGGCGCGACGCGCGGGAGTCCTGAGCCTGTCGCGCCGGCCGGCCCGACCACCGCTCTCCCTGGCCGCGCTGGCCGCTGGAATTCTGCTGGCCTGCCTCCTGGCGGCGGCTGCCCTCGGCGACCCGCCAGTCTCGCCCACGCTTATCGTCGGCGGGATCGGCGTTCTTATCATCCTGCTGGGGACCTCGCAAAGCCGCTGGGAGCTCTCCCTGCACGCCGTCGCGGCGATACTGCTCGGTATCGTGGCTGGGTGGGCGGAGGACCGGATCTGGTGGCTGGCGGTGGTGGCCGTCGTCGGAGCCGTGGGAACATTTGCCCTGGCGGCGCTGCGCTCCCGCCGTCGGGGCGACGATGCCCGGGAGAAGTCCGAGCAGCTCGCGGCCCAGGTGGACCGGCGCATCAGCGAGCTTTTCTCCCTCCAGGAGCTCAGCTACGTCCTGTCGCAGTCGATCCAGCTTGACCGCATCGTCGAAGAGGTCGCCAAATATGCCGCTCGCTTCCTCAATGCCGACGGCGCCATCGTGGTATTGGCCGAAGGCGAGGCGCTTCGGGTCGTGGCGGCCACCGGAACCCTGGAGCCGTTGCTGGGAGAGGTGAGCGAGGATCGCGACAGCCTGGTCCGCCGCGCTATCGGTGGGGACCGCATCGAGGTCGCCGAAGGAGAAGAGACCCCCACGGTCAGACTGATCGGCGGCATGATGGTCCGCTCCGGAGCGGTGGCGCCGCTCCGGGCGCAGGGGATAGCGATAGGGGCGCTGGCGGTGGCGGACCGGCAAGGCGGACCACTCAGCACGGAGGACCTGTGGCTGTTTTCTACCGTGGCCACCAACGCCTCGGTGGTGCTGGCGAACAGCCGCCTCTACGAGATGGTCCGGCGAAGTGAGACGGAATGGGAAACGACTTTCAACGCGCTGGCCGAGGGCATCGCCGTGGTCGGTCCGACGGGTGCGGTCCTCAGGGCCAACCGGGCACTGGCCGGGCTCGCAGGAGTGCCCGAGTCCGAGATGGTGGGACGCAACTTCGGCGAGATGATCTTCGGCGAGCTGGAGGCGGTGACCGCCCTGATCGAGGCGGCGTATCGAGGCGAGCGCACGGCGCCCCTGGTGGTGCGGCCGGAGGACAGCCACCGCGTCCTCCGTCTGACGGCGGCACCGCTGGCGGGGACCGAGCGCGGATCGGTCGTCATTCTGATCGAGGACGTGACCGAGGCGAGGCGTCTCGAAGCCCAGATCATCCAGAGCGACAAGATGGCCTCCATCGGCCAGCTGGTTTCCGGCGTCGCGCACGAGCTCAACAACCCACTGACCTCCATCGCCGGGCTGGCCGAGCTCCTGCTCGAGCGCCCACCCCATCCGGAGCTCCCCCGAGAGCACCTGCGCGTCATTCACGACCAGGCAGAGCGCGCCGGCCGCATCGTGCGCAACCTGCTGACCTTTGCGCGGAAGGGGGTGGCAGAAAAGGCCGCGGTGGACCTGCGCGACGTCGTAGCGCGCACCTGCCTGCTCATCACCTACGAACTGGAACTGCACGGCATCGAGCTGGAGTCCGATCTGAGCCCCGACGGCGCGGTGGTGCTGGGGGACCGCTACGAGCTGCAACAGGTCCTGCTCAACCTGGTGACCAACGCGGTTCAGGCGGTCAGCGCTCTCCCCGCGGGAAGACCTCGGCGGATCACGCTCTCAACCGGCGTAACCGACGATGGCAAGGCCATGCTCGGGGTGCGCGATACCGGACCAGGCGTCCCGCCGCACCTGGTCCCTTACCTGTTTACTCCCTTCTTCACGACCAAGGCGCCCGGTGAGGGGACGGGGCTCGGGCTGTCGCTCAGTTACGGGCTGGTGAAAGCCCACGGAGGCGAGCTGGCGCATGAGGCCACGCCTCAAGGCGGAGCCGAGTTCCGGATTACCCTCCCGCTGTTGGAGTCGGAGATCCCGGAAGCGGTCGACCCCGAGGTGCATGCGGTGAACGGCCGCTCCGTCGAGCGGCGGATCCTGATCGTTGACGAGGACCCCGCCGTGCACCGGCTGTTGACGGCCCTGTTCACCCCGGAAGGCCACGCCGTGGAAGCAGTCCGGAGCGGGGAACAGGGCTTGAGGCTGGTGCGTGAACGGGAGTATGACCTGATCATCGCCGATGTCCACGCGGCCACCGGGCCCGCCCAGCTCTTCGCCGATGCGTTGCTGGAGGCCTACCCCGGCGCCCGCGGCCGGCTGGTCGTCGTCTGCACCGGTGAGGAGGAGCTCCCCGGCGCACTGGCCCAGCGCCCCGTGCACCGGGTCCGGAAACCGTTCAACCTGCGAGATCTGAAGGCAGTCGCCAACCAGATATTTCAGTAGCCGGCCGCGGCTGCGGGCTTCCAGGGCATAAGGCTGATGCGTCCTTTGACCTTGGCTGTTGCGCTCGATACATCGGCCGTCGCCCAGTAGTTCCCGCCTGCGGCCAGGTCCGGGGCGTCGATGAACCAGCGGGTAGCACGGAGAAAGATGTTGCCGGTGACCTCCGTGCCGTGGCCGGCCCCGTCCAGCACCAACCCGTCTCCCACGCCGTCGAACAGGTTGCCGCGCAGCTGCGCCCTGGTGGTCCGCTCCAGGACGATCCCCTGCTCCAGTCGAGAGAGCACGTTGTCGTCGATGCGGTAGCGCCGGCTCGGGTTCCCCGGCTCCCCCGATGCAGCCACCCGGATGCCGACCCCACCACCGATCAGCACGTTGGCCAGAATGGCGTTGTCGCTGCCGTGTTCGCTCACGATGCCGGCGGTTCGAGAGCCAATGACCGTGTTGGCCCTCAGGGTGCTCCCGCCTGAGTGATCCAGCCGGAAACCGATCCCAGTGCTATCGGCTCGGTTCTCGAGGAAGGTGTTGCTGGAGCCGTACGCGGCGGTGAAAGCCACCCGCAGCGCCGACGAGGCATTGTTGCGGTAGACCAGGTTGCCCACCGAGGGGCGCACCGCGGGCGGGCCCCCGGCCAGCACCAGGCCCATGCTCGACGCCGTGAGATCGTTGTCCACGATGGTGTTCGAGTCGCTGGCGTCGCGGAGCAAGAGGGCCGCGGCGCCACAGTCCGCGGCCGGCACCTGCGACTCGCAGCGGCGGTTGGAGTTGACCCGGTTGCGGGCGATGACGTTCCCCGCCGATCGCCACAGGTGGATGCCCCAGCCATTGTTCGAGGTCACGTCGTTATCGGCCAGGTAACTGTCCCGCACATTGACCAGCGCGATGCCGTTCTGGGCACCGCGGGCGGTGATCCCGGTGATACTGGCTCCCTCCGTTCCCTGCAGCAGGATGCCGCCACCGTAACTATCGATGACGTCTCGCCGGAGGATGTCCAGCCGATCAACGGAATCGGGTCGCGCCGGCGTGGAGCGAACATCCATCCTTCTGCTGCCGGAGAGATTGGTGCCGGTGACCCGGTGGGCGCGGCCGCCCTCGATTCTCACTCCATAGCGATACCCCCGGATGGCCCCGCCACTGATCGTTACTCCATCCACACCGCGGCTCACCACCCCGATGCCCACGTAGCGACCGGGTACCGAGTCGCCGCTTTCGAGCACCACGCCGTTGAGATCGATCCGGGTTCCCGACGCGGCGGCGATGATGATGCCGCGCTCGTTGGGGTCGGCGATCCGGTAGCGGCCGGGGCAGACCCGGACCTCGCCCTGCACCTGGGTGCCGGCACGGGTCGGCCGGATGCAGGGGGCATGAGCGAAATTGAAAGGGGCCAGGACAGACGCAACAGCAAAGGCGACAGGAATCATGGTCGGACCGGATAGCCTCGTTCTCGCAGGTAGGCTCGCGCGCGGGGTAAAGAGGAGTCGTGAAAATGAAAGATCGTGGCAGCCAGCACGCCGTGCGCGCCGGCCTCGAGGGCCTCGGCCAGGTGGGCCAGAGTCCCCGCCCCACCGGACGCAATCACCGGCAAGGTTACGGCTTGGGAAACCGCCTGAATCAGCGGCAGATCATACCCGGCCTGGGTCCCATCCCGATCCATGGACGTGAGCAGGATCTCCCCCGCGCCCAGATCCTCTAGACGCCGGCTCCACTCCACCGCCTCGACCTCGGTTGCCTCACGGCCGCCGTTGACCACCACGGTGAGCTTCCCCTCGACCCGCTTCACATCGACCGCCGCCACGACGCACTGGCTGCCGAAGCTCTCGGCCAGCCGGGAAACGAGGGAAGGGTCGCGCACGGCCGCTGTATTGACGGTGATCTTGTCCGCGCCCGCCCGGAGCGCGGCCCCGGCGTCGGCTACCGATCGAATCCCGCCACCCACAGTGAACGGAATGAAGATAGACTCTGCCACCCGGCTGACCATCTCCAGGGTCGTGCGTCGATCCTCGGGACTGGCGGAGATATCCAGGAATACCAGCTCGTCGGCGCCGTCGGCATCGTACCGCGTGGCCTGCTCGACCGGGTCGCCCGCATCCCTCAGCGACTGGAAATGCACTCCCTTCACCACCCGCCCCCCGGCCACATCGAGACAGGGAATGATTCGCCGGGCTAACATACCCGAAGTACGTCGTCGATCGCCCCGGCGTGCCCGCTTCGGAAGACAGCGACAATATCCTCCAGCGCTCGCCGTTCCCGGGGCCAGGCAAAGCGGGCCCCCGCGGCCGCTGGGGTAAGCCACTCGAACTGGTCGTGCTCGGATCCCAGCCGCACTGTGGCTTCGGGGCTCACGAAGGCAGCAAACACCGGCACGAGAGCGACTTCGTCAACCCGGTGCTGGTAAAACGACTCCACCCGGCTCAGGTTGTAGAGGCGGAGGGCTACAAGCCCGGTTTCCTCATCCAGCTCCCGAGCCGCCGCCTCGGCGGGGCGCTCCCCGCCCTCGATGTGCCCGTGAACCGCCTCCCAGGAGCCGGGGCAGCGGCCCCCGGCGGCACGGCGCAGCACCAGGCACTCCAGCGACGCCTCCGCTCCCCGAAGGACGTACAAGTCCACCAGCGAAACACGAACCGATGTCACGGCTTCCACCGGGCGAATGCCGCCAGCAGCTCGATCCCGGCCTGCTGGGATTTCTCGGGATGGAACTGCGCCCCGATGACCGTTCCCCACCCTACCAGCGTCGGAAAGACTCCGCCGTAGTCACCGGTTCCCAGTACCGCCTGCTCGGGTAAACCGGTGGGATAGTAGCTGTGGACATGGTAGAAGAACCGCGCCGTGGTGCCAAGGGCCGGACCCAGCAGGGCATGGGTGCGTCCGGACTCGGTCAGATCTACCCGTGCCCAGCCGACGTGCGGGACGTGGAGGCCGTTCGAGAACCGGCGGACTCGCCCGGGGAGCAGGCCCAGACCTCGCGCCTCGGGTGCCTCCTCGCTCATCTCGAAAAACAGCTGGAGACCAAGGCAGATGCCCATGACCGGGCGCCCGGCACCGGCGACATCCCGAACGGCATCGCCGAGCCCGGTGGTGGTCAGCGTGCGCGATGCCTGCCCAAAGTTGCCGACCCCCGGCACCAGCACCCGGTCGGCTCGACGGACCTCGTCGGGGTCGCTGGTGAGACTGGCCTGGTGGCCTCCCGCGCCGAGCGCGCGCACGACGCTGGCGAGGTTGTTCACCCCATAATCGACCACGGCGATCATAGCGTGCCCTTGGTGGATGGGACTCCCGTCACCCGGGGATCCAGCACCGTTGCGTCGTCCAGCGACCGGGCGAAGGCCTTGAAGGCCGCCTCGACGATATGATGCGGGTTGTCCCCCCGGATCAGGTCAAGGTGTACCGTCAGCCCCGCGTTGAGTACCAGAGCCCGGAAAAACTCCGGGGTGAGAAAGACATCGTAATCGCCCAGCATCTGCCATTTCGGGATATCGATGTGGTACGACAGGTAGGGCCGCCCGGACACGTCCACCACGCAGCGCACCAAGGCCTCGTCCAGCGGCACCATCGCGTCGGCGTATCGCCGAATGCCCGCCCGATCACCCAGCGCCTGGGCGATGGCCTGGCCGAGCACGATACCGGTGTCTTCGACGGTGTGATGCCCGTCTACGTGCAGATCGCCCCGCGCCTCGACAATGAGGTCCAGCAGGCCGTGGCGGGCAAGCGCCTCGAGCATGTGGTCGAAGAAGCCGATGCCGGTTTTTACCTTGGCCTGGCCGGTCCCGTCCAGGTTCACCCGGACGTGAAGGTCGGTCTCTTTGGTCTTACGATTGATCTCGCCTACACGGGACACGCCGGGCTCCTGACTGATTTTTGCCGCACGATCAACCCAGATTAACGCCGATACCGCCTGATGAACCTACAACGAGTGTTCTCCGCGTTTATCTGCGTAAATCTGCGGCCTGATGTTGACCTGGACCCAAGACGATCTCATGCAGCGCGTCGATCACCGCATCCATGTCCTCCGCTGTCCCAATCGAGATCCGCACGCACTCGGATAGTTGAGCCGAATCCGAGACGTCGCGGATCAGGATCCCGTAGCCATCCAGCAGCCGGCGGCAGAGATCCTTGGCCGACAGACTCACAGTTCGGATCAGCACGAAGTTGGCGGCCGTAGGGAACACCGTCAGCCCCGGAACTTTACGCAGCCGGGCTAGGAAGCGATCGCGGATCTCGACAATCTCCCGGGTGCGTGCCGCGAGCAACGGGGCGTGATCGAGCGCGGTTCGCGCGGCAGCCAGGGTCATGAGGTTCACATTGTAGGGCAGCTTGCCCTTGGCAATCTCGCGCGCCACAGCCGGGTGAGCCAGCGCCAGGCCGAAGCGCAGCCCGGCCAGGCCCAGCGCCTTGGAGAACGTCCTGAGCACCACGAGCCTCGACCACCGCGCCAGCAGTGGGATGGCGCTGGGGCCCCCGAAATCCTGGTAGGCCTCATCACAGATCACCAGCGCATCGGTGTGCGACAGGATACGCTCAACCGCGTCCTCGGGGAGGGCCGAGCCGGTGGGGTTGTTGGGGGAGTTGAGCACGATAACCCGGGCACTCTCGAGCCTCGCCGCGTCGATCAAACCATCCACATCGAAGGTGAAGCCGCTACCCAGGGGCACCGGCACGTAGCGGCCGCCGAGCACAGCCGTGAGCAGCCGGTACAGCGAGAACGTGGGAGCCGCTGCCACCACCCGGTCACCGGCACCGAGGACGACTGCGAGGGTGGACTGGATCAGCTCGTTGGAGCCGTTGCCAACCAGGATCCCATCGGCCACCCATCCGTAGTGTGCCGCCAGACGGGCCAACAGCTCGGGTGGCGCGAACTCGGGGTAGCGCTGCCATGGCCGGGCGGCGACCCGCTCCAGCACCTCTTGCTTCAGCTCGGGCGGGAAATCGAAGGGAGATTCGTTCTGGTTCAGCTTGCGTTGGGCAGGCGGAGCGGCGAGGGTGTAGGCCGCCTGGGCCCGCACCGATGGTTTAATCAGCGCCAGGCCATCCGAGGAATTCAGGGGGCGCGGTGGCGGCCGAGGACCGCCTCGAGTCGCGCCGTCAGGGAGCGGGCCCGGAATGGCTTGGTGACGAAGTCGTTGGCCCCCAGCTCGAAGACCCGGACCTCGTTGTCCTCGTCGCCCTTGGCGGTCAGCACCATGACTGGGATCTCGCGGGTTGCCGGTCGGGAGCGAAGCTGGGCCAGCACCCCGTAGCCGTCGAGCCCCGGCAGATTCAGATCCAGGATGATCACGTCCGGCGCATGACGATCCACTTCGTCCAGCGCCTGGATGCCGTCCCGCGCTTCGGCCACCGTGTAGCCTTCCCGCTGGAGCAGATCCTTCATGACCCGGCGCAGCTGCTCTTCATCCTCTACCAGGAGGACACAGGCACCATTCCCCCTCCCTTCACCGATGCCGGCACCGGTCTGGGCCGGGGCCTCGAGCAGGTCCATGGAGAACTCGAGTGAGACGGGTGGGACGCTGGACTCGGCACGGGGCGCGGCATGGGGAGCCGAAGTCCGGTTGGAGCGAGAAGGCTTGGTCCTGGGGGGAGCCTCGGGCGGGGACGCCGTTTCCTCCTGGGGCGGCTCGGTGACACGCAGCAGCTCCTCGATGGTGCTTTCCCCGGAGAGAACATGGCGAAGCCCGCTGGCAAAGAGCGAGCGCATGCCTCCGGCCCGGGCGGCTTCGGCAATTTTCTCCGCGGCGGCTCCTTCGCTGATGCGCCGCTCCAGCTCGGGGCTCATCGTCAGAACCTCGACAATGCTGAACCGGCCCCGGTACCCGGTCATCGAACAGTCAGTACAGCCCACGGCGCTGTATAGAGGTGCCCCGGCCGGGATGAAACGCTTGAGGCGGTCGCTGATCTCGTCCGTGGTGTTCACCCGGCACGCCAGACACAGCCGGCGCATCAGCCGCTGGGCCACGACGCCACGGAGCGCCGGGGCGATCTTGTAAGCCTCCATCCCGATGTCCACCAACCGGGTGACAGCGTTCGCCGCGTCGTTGGTGTGCAGGGTGGACAGGACGAGGTGGCCGGTGAGCGACGCCTGGAGCGCAATCTGCGCCGTCTCCTTGTCTCGGATCTCACCGATCAGCACGACGTCGGGGTCCTGGCGCAGGATCGATCGCAGCGCCGAGGCAAACGTGAGCCCCGCCTTTTCGTTGACCTGGACCTGGACGATGTTGGCACCCAGGCGATACTCGACCGGGTCTTCGACCGTCACGATGTTGGTGCCTTCACCCTGGACCACGCGGAGCGCCGAATAGAGCGTGGTGGTCTTGCCCGAGCCGGTGGGACCGGTGACCAGTATGATCCCCTCCTTCTGATTCAGAAGCGATCGGATCGCCGTCAGCTCGTCCTCCGCCATGCCCAGCGAGTCGAGACTGAGCGAGGTCGCCTTCTGGTTCAGGATCCGGATGACGACCTTCTCGCCCAGCGAGGCCGGAAGGGTCGAGACGCGCAGGTCGATGGCTTCGCCATTGATCGACACCCGGGCTCGACCATCCTGGGGCCGGAGCCGGTCGGCAATGTCGAGGCCCGACATGATTTTGACCCGTGAGACCAGCGGAATGCCGGCGCTGCGCGGAATCTTCATGGCCTGCCGCAGCACTCCGTCTATGCGGTACCGTATCACTACGCCGCCCTCGATCGGCTCGACGTGGATGTCGCTGGCGCGATTGGTTACCCCATCGGCGATCATCATGTCCACCAGCCGCAGGATCGGGCGCTGGCTCGCCTGCTCCGCGCTCGCGACACTCTCCTCTTCTTCCTTGATCTGCTCCACCTCGAAGTCGCCGCCGATGCCCTCGAGAAGCCGGGAGACTACGGTATCCGTCTCCCGGTATAGCTCATCCAGCTTCTCCTTGATCTTCGAGGGCGAGCCCAGCAGCAGGCGCACTTCGCGACCCGTCGCGAAAGCGAGCATCTTCTCAGCGTCGATGTCGAACGGGTTGGCGGTGGCCACTTCGAGGTAGGAATCGGTCTGCCGCACCGGCACCACATTGAACCGCCGCGCCACCTGCTCGGGCACGGCGGAAATGAGCTTGGCGTCGGGCTTGGTCAGGTCGGCTATGGTAAAACGGAACCGCGCGGCGATGGCACCGAGGATCTGCTCGTCGCTGGCCAGCTTCCGTTGCACCAGCATCTCCCAGAGAGACACGTCCGGCCCGGCTTCAGCCCGCAATCCGGGTACGGCTTCCGGTGGCAACAGACTCTCGAGGGAGGGGACTAACCACTCATCGGTGAACTGCATGACGGCTCAGTGAGGGTGAGGAGCTGACAGGACGCGCAACCAGGGGAGCCTGGCGAAAGATAAGAAGGTCACAGCAAGCCCCACCAGTCCCGATTGATGTCCACTGTCACCCCCACGCCACCGTCCCGGAGCCCCACGCCGGCCTCCACTCGAAGCAGACGCATGAACCACTCCAGCGCCACACCGGCAACCGGACGGATGCCGTCGGTGGGTCCCCAGGGCAGTGCTGTTAGGGGCTGGGCCGCGTACCCGGCGGACACGAAAGGTGCCAGCGTCATCTGCCGTCCGGTGGACGCGAAGGAGCCCAGCTTCAGTGCCGGCACGGGAACCTGGACCCGCCACTCCAGGTGCGCCAGCGCGACGCTCCTGCCACCGTAGGCTCGAAATGGCTCCCCGAGGAGAGTCCCGCGCCCCCCGATCACGAAGCTGCGATGCGGTGGGAGCGGGTCACTGCCGACGCCAACATACACGCGCGACAGAAGCTCGCCGCCGCCCAGTCCTGCCAGCCACCGGCCGGACGCGGTGGCGCGGACGTAGTCGCCCGGCCCCTCCCCCAGCTCCAGCGCCAGGCGGCCCTGAAGATCCTGCCGCACCGCAATGCCGCCGCTCGCGCGCTCCAGGTTGAGCCGGGCCACCCCATAGGTGCCGGAACCGAGCGGAGGATTGGGCCGGTAACTGCCGGACGCTGGCGACGCCGACACTGACACCGACTGACTCTCTTCCAGCCCCAGGCTCAACCCCAATGACGTACGGCCCCCGAGCCGCCGGCGTACCCCCAACTCGGCGGTGTGCAGGAGGACATAGTCCCCATGATCCTCACCGGCCTCCTGCGAGAGCACCGAGTTCAGAACCGGTGAGATCACCGGCAGGTCGCTGAAGTCCGCCACCCGGCGAGAGCCGCCGAGGCTCAGAGCGGTGGCGCCTACGCTCAAGGCCGCTGTGAGCGAACCGCCGAGCCGGTGGTCAGCCGTGCCATAGGAAATGGCCGGCCGGAGGTGGACCCTCGTCCCCGCGAGACCGACGATGCCGCCGAACCCCAGGGTGAGCCCCTGCACCCGGTTCACCCGGATGAGGTCGCTGACCGAGCCGGCGGCAAGGCGTTTGGAGGACAACCCTCCCAGCGCTCGAGACCCGGCCAGCCGTTCGACCTCGGTCCGAAGCGCGTCCATGTCCTGCCGGTTGACCGGCGGCGCCACGTCTGCGATTGCCTGCTCCAGAGGCTCCGCCCAGGTGGAGTCGGTCGGCCGCGGCTGGAGTAGCCCGGCAATAGGCGGCCCCTGAAAGAGCTCCGGCGGGATGTCGGCGTTCAGCTCGTAGTCACCGATCTCCCAGCGGCCGCGGATGATGCCACGGGCCGGAAAATCGAGCCAGGTCACCCGCCGGCGAATCTCGACCTCCTGGCGGCGCGGCAGCCAGTAGCGGTGCTCATAGAGCGCACTCTCCAGAACGATGCTGATGTCCTCCAGCTGGCGGTCGAGATACGCCGCCGGAGTGAAGCTGAAGCGAAACCGGACCAGCTCGCCGGTCGCGACGTCGATGGACAACGTGCCCACCACGAGGGGACGGTTGAAGTCGCGGGGCCGAACCTGCACCTGGTAGACCGTGACCTCCCCGTCGGCGGTGCGAATGGCGAGCGAATCGGCGAGCGCGTAGTCGTACGCCTCGAGGCCTTCCGGTGAGAGCGGATGAACCGCGTCGCGCACCTCGTCCCCTTCGCCGATCCGGATGCGGGCGCCGAAATTGTTGGTGACGATACCGAGGTGGTCGCGGTGATAGTTGATGTCGGTGGGCAGGAAGGCGCCGTCGCGCCAGCCCAGGATGACCTGCTTGCTACGGTCAGGTGCTCGCCAATACACTTCCACGTCGAGCTCATCCGCCTTGACCAGACGGGGCGGCTCAGTCAACCCCTCGCCGACCTGGGCCAGGAAGAACACGAATCCGTGGGCCCGCGCCCGGTAGCTCGTGAGCGCCGAATCAGCCTGAACAACCAGCCTACGATCCACCGCTCGATGCACCAGCGTGAGCGTCGCCGGCGAGTTCCACTGTTGAGCTGTGAGAGGTGAGAAGTGAGAGGTGAGAAGGAACGTGAGGACGGCTATCACTCTACTGAAGAGATCCTTCGCGCAGCCTGGCCTGAGCGCAGTCGAAGGGCTCAGGATGACATTCGCCCGCCAGCCCCTCTCACTTCTCACTTCTCACCTCTCACCGGGGGAATGGCCGCAATATCCCGGGGGCCGGTAGGTGGGGCAACCTGGCTTCTTATCTGCGCCCTCGCCACGGCGTGTGGCGGCCGACCGGCTTCGGCGCCGGAAAGTCCGGCCACGCCGACTGCGCCCAGGACCCTTTCCCTGGCCCGGGCACTTGTGCTGGAGACTTCCGGTCCTCCGCCATCGGACACCTCGGTGACCTTCACAACCGGCACTCCCCGGGTCATCGTCCTCTACCATGCCGGCGAGAGCATCGCCTTTGCCCAGCTGAGCTTCGCGCCCAGTGCCTTTGGCGACAGTGGGCGCGCCGTGCAGGTGGAGGTGCGCCCCCGGCCCGGCATCTACGGGCTGGATTTCACCACCAGTCTCCCGCTCAGGGGCGGAGCCGCGACCGTGACGTTCGAGTACTCCCGCTATTTCTCCGCCCCGGCGCGCGCCAGGCAGGTCTACGGCAGCGACGTGGGGTTCGAAAAGGTGCTCGGGGTGGGGCGAATGCTGCCCGACAATCAGGTCGAGCTGCTTCCCTCCACCCGGCCCGCGGCCGACAATCTCCAGGCGGCGCTCCCCGCGCCCGGCGGCTATCTCGTGGCTGCCCCGCAATGAGCACCGGCTTCGAGCTCTTTGCCGAGCGCGCCAGGGCCGGAGGGATGGTCCCGGTGATCCGTCAGGTGGTGTTGGATGGAGATACTCCGGTCACCGCCTTCGCCAAGCTGCATCGAGGGCAGTACGGCTTTCTCCTCGAGTCGCTGGAAGGAGGAGAGCGCTGGGCCCGCTACACCTTTCTGGCCACCGACCCTCGTGAGGTCTACCGCTATCTGGGACGGGAGTGCTCCCGTTGGTCGGAGGAAACGGGGTGGGCGGTGGTCGAGAGCGACATCGCGCCGCTGGACCATCTGGGCCGCACCATGCGGCGACACCCTCCGGTAGAGGTGCCGGGGCTGCCCCGGTTCACCGGAGGCGCGGTGGGCTACTTGGGCTACGACGTGGTCCGCACCATTGAATCGCTCCCCAATGCCCCGCCCGACGACCGGGATCTTCCGGACGCGATCCTGATGGTGACCGACACTTTGCTGGTGCTCGACAACCTCTTCAACCGCGCCACGGTCATCGCGACCGTGGAAGTGCCCGCGGGTGCCGGCAGGAAGGAGCTACACCGGCTGTTCGACGAGGCCGAGGCCAGAATCGAGTGCTGGCTGGAACGACTCGCCACGCCGACGACCAGCACGCCGCTCGAGATCGAGCCGCTCCCGTCGCTGCCGCAACCCTCGGGACCCTACCCCGATGATCGCTTTCAGGACGACGTCCGCCGAATCAAGGAATACATCGGCGCCGGGGATACCTTTCAGACGGTCCTATCGCGGCGGCTCGATCTTCCCGCGCCGGATCCCTTTCTCACCTATCGCTACCTGCGGGCGCTCAACCCGGCGCCGTATCTCTACTATCTCCACTGCGACGACATCCACATCATCGGCAGCTCGCCCGAGATCCTGGTGCGGGTGGAGGCCGGCGAGGTCACCCTTCGTCCTATCGCCGGGACCCGTCCCCGAGGGACCAGTCCAGAGCAGGACGCCACGCTCGCCGCGGAGCTCGCAGACGACCCCAAGGAACGGGCCGAGCATCTGATGCTGGTCGACCTCGGCCGCAACGATGTGGGGCGGGTGGCCGAGTACGGATCGGTGCGGCTGACGACCTTCATGGCCATCGAGCGCTACTCCCATGTGATGCACCTGGTGAGCGAGGTGCGCGGGCGGCTTCGGCCTGAGCTCGATGCCGTCGCCGCGCTGGGCGCGTGTTTCCCCGCCGGCACGGTGTCTGGGGCCCCCAAGGTCCGCGCGATGGAGATCATCGACGAGCTGGAGCCGGTCCGCCGCGGTCCGTACGCCGGCGCGGTCGGATACATCGGCTGGGGCGCCCGGACGCTGGACACAGCAATTGCCATCCGAACCTGCGTCATGAAGGGGGGCCGCGCCTGGATCCAGGCCGGCGCCGGCATCGTAGCCGACTCGGACCCGGCGTCGGAATGGCGGGAGACCGAGGCGAAGGCGAGAGCGGTGCTGCTGGCGTTGACGCTCGCGGCGGGGCAGCGGGGCGGCGGGGCGGCGGGGCAGTAGCCGACGGCCCCCACCGCTTTTCCTGCCCCCCTGCCCTGCTGCCCCGCTGCCCTTCATCTTTCCACCATGCCCTACCGCCTCGTGAGCTTCGCCGGCGATCAAACCTTCGAGCTGCTGCCCGGACGGAGCCTCGTGGTCGGTCGGGGAGTCACGAGCGACATTGCCATCTACGATCCCACCATCTCCCGCCGGCATGCAGAGCTGATCGTCGGCGCCGACGGGGTCCAGGTCAAGGATCTCGGGAGCTCCAACGGGACCTGCATCAATGGGTCACGGGTCAGCTCAGGGCGACTCAAGACCAACGACTCGGTCACCTTCGGCAAGGTGCTATTCCAGCTCAAGGATCTGACCTCCGGGCCGAACCGGTCGGAGGAGGGTCTCCCCCTGCCCGCGAGCCTGTCCCCCGGGGACACCATAGTTCGCCAGCTCATGGTGAGCGGCGGTGGACCGCCCGGCATCACCAGCCGGGACCAGTCCTCCGGCTTCGGGCAGCTCCGGGTTGCCGCGGCGTCGGCCGAGGAGCGGCAGGCGAAGAAGCTTTCGCTCCTGCTGGACATCGCCCAGAAGCTTTCCGGCGAGTTCGACCTCGACAAGCTGCTTCGGAATGTGGTGGACATGATGTTCGAGGTGATGAACGTGGACCGGGTGACCATCGTGCTTCGCAACGAGACCACCGGCGAGCTGGTGCCCTCGATGTCGAGGAGCCGGCTGGGCGATACCCAAGTGCAGCAGGTACCCCGATCCATCGCGGAAAAAGTGGTGCAGGAGCGGGTGGCGGTGGTGTCGGACAACACGGCGACCGACAGCCGGTTCAAGGGCAAGTCGATCGTGATGCAGAGCGTACGCAGCGCCATGTGCTCGCCCCTGATGGCCGCGGGCGACCGGGTGCTCGGTCTGCTTTACGTGGACAGCGTGACCGCGACCAACTCCTTCAGCGACGAGGACCTCCAGTTCCTGGTCGCGTTCAGCGGCCTGGTGGCCATCGGCATCCGGAACAGCGCCTACGCCGACCAGGTGAAGCGCGAGGCGCAGGTCCGGATGAACTTCGAGCGCTACTTCGCCCCCAACATCGCCGCCGAGATCGCGCAGCAGGATACCGTGGTCCCCCTGGGCGGCGACCGGCGGCCGATCACCATTCTCTTCAGCGACATCCGCGGGTTCACCTCCATGGCCGAGTCGATGCGGCCTGACGCCATCGCGCAGCTGCTGACCGAGTACTTCAGCGAAATGGTGGAGATCATCTTCGAGCATGGCGGTACGCTCGACAAGTTCGTGGGCGACTCGGTGATGGCGCTCTGGGGCGCACCGATCGCGCACGCCGACGACCCGGACCGGGCGCTACGGGCCGCCGTCGCCATGCAGCACGCGATCACCCGGCTCAACGAGCGCTGGGTCGGCGCCGGCCGGCCGGAGATCGGCGTCGGGATCGGGATCAACTACGGCGATGTCTTCGCGGGGAACATCGGGAGCCACCGACGGCTGGAGTACACCGTCATCGGCGATGCGGTGAACGTCGCCAACCGGCTCTGCTCGGCCGCAGGCCCCGGTGAGATCCTGGTGAGCGAGGCCTTGTGTCAGGTGGTCAAGGAGCGGGTGGACTATGAGTACCTGCCGGAGATGGCACTGAGAGGAAGGACCCGGGCGGTCCAGGTGTATCGGGTAAAGGGGCTGTAGGGGGACGCCTACTTCCCGAACCGATACTCCCTCCCCGCTTCCCCCAGCAGATTCAACACCAGCCGAATCGGCAAACCCATCACGCTGAAGAAGTCTCCCTCGATCCTCTCGATAAGGGCCGCACCGTACCCCTGGATGCCATAGGCCCCGGCCTTGTCCATCGGCTCGCCGGTGGCGACGTAGGCTTCCAGAAAGGCGTCGTCCAGCCGGCGGAACGTCACGTTGGTCACATCCGTTGCCTGGTGCACGACCTCCTTTGCCACCAGCGCCACCGAGGTCACGACCTGGTGGGTACGCCCCTGGAGCCGCTTCAGCATTCGGAGCGCGTCGGCCGCGTCGGCGGGCTTCTCCAGCACCGCGTCGCGCACCACGACCGTGGTATCGGCTCCCAATACGAGATCGCCTGGAACACTGAGCGCCTTTTCCCGGGCCAGCCGCTCCACGTAGTCCATCGGCGTCTCCAGCGAGCGCCGGATCTCGGGAATGTTCGAAGGCACTACCCGCAGCGGGATGCCCAGCATCTCCAGCAGCTGGCGGCGCCGCGGGGAGGACGACGCGAGCGTCAGCGGAGCAGCAGTCATGGCACGCGATCGAGAATGAGTGTCACTGGCCCGTCGTTGTGGATGGCCACCTGCATGTCGGCGCCAAACTCTCCGGCCGCCACGGGAATCCCGCGTCCTCTCAGCTGCTCGAGGAACCGCTGGTAGAGTGGGATGGCATCTTCCGGCCGAGCCGCGTCAATGAATGATGGACGCCGTCCTTTGGCCGTGTCGCCGTAGAGGGTGAACTGGGAGACCACCAGAAGGGCGCCGCCCACCTCGTCGAGACCCAGGTTCATCTTCCCCGCCACATCGGTGAAGAGCCTGAGCCCGGCCACCTTCTCGGCCATCCAATCTACTTGAGCCGCCGTATCCCCGTGGGTAAAGCCGACCAGGAGACAGAACCCTCGGCCGATTTCGCCGACTACCTGAGCGTCGATAGTTACCGAAGCCTGGCTGACTCGTTGTAGCACAACCCTCATGGACTCCCTCAATCCGAAGGAGAGTAAATTTAGAGCACCATGCCACTAACCGACATCGCTCCCCCACCGCACCGCCCGCAGCCAGACGCATGGCCTGACGATCGGCTTACCGTAGGCTGGCTGGGCCATGCCACCGTGCTCCTGAACTTCCTCGGCTCATGGATATTGACCGATCCCGCACTGGAACGGCGCATCGGACTGGGACGCGGATTGGCCAAGCTGGGACCGAGAAGGCTGGTAGAGCCGGCGCTTCGGCCCACGGAGCTGCCGCCTCTCGATCTGGTGCTCTTGTCACATGCCCATATGGATCACACCGACCTCGGCACCCTCCGTCGGCTCCCGGCTGAGACTCCAATCGTAGTGCAGACCGGCAATGCCGACCTGGTCCGCCGCTTCCGTCGGGTGAGCGAGCTCGGCTGGGGAGAGAAAACCGAGGTCCACGGCATCAGCATCGAGTCCACCGAGTCGCGTCATTGGGGAGCCAGGATGATCACCGACACCCAGCGTGGCTACGGCGGCTACCTCCTCCAGAAGAAGGGTCGCACTGTGCTGTTTGCCGGAGACACGGCGTACACCGATGCCCTGACCGCGCTGGGGCGGCGGGGGCGCATCGACCTGGCGATTCTGCCCATCGGTGCATATGACCCCTGGATTGCCAACCATGCCTCACCCGAGCAGGCCTGGGCCATGTTCAAAGCCCTGGGTGCAGAGTACGTCCTGCCGGTGCATCACTCCACCTTCCGCCTCAGCCGGGAGCCGGTGGACGAGCCCATCAGGCGCTTCCTCGCCGCCGCTGGGGACGAGCACTGGCGCGTCGTGGCCCCCGAGATCGGAACCACCGCAACCATCCTTCCAGTGGCCGCCTGACCTCGCTTGCCGCCTGAGGGTCGCCGGAAAAAGGGCACAGTAAGGGCACCCCTCTTGATTTATATGTTATAACAGCTATTGTTAAGTCATGTCCGAAAATCTCCAGGCCGAGCTCAAGCAGACCAAGCCTTTTGCCCGGGTAACGGCCGAGGCGCTGTTGAGCGTGCTGCGAACCGCCGCGGTCCTGGAGCATCAGCTGACTGAGGTGCTCAAGCCGTACGGAATCACCCATACGCAATACAACGTCTTGAGGATCTTGCGCGGGGCCGGCGCTGACGGGCTGTGTGGGCGTGAAGTCGGCGAGCGTATGGTCTCCAGGGTGCCGGATGTGTCTCGCCTCCTCGACCGGATGGAAGAAACCGGCTTGATCAGCCGAGAGCGGGACCCCTTGGACCGGCGCCACGTTACCGCACGGATCACCCGGAAAGGGCTCGCGCTGCTCGACCAGGCTACCCCACGGCTCGAGGTGGTGGAGCGGGCACGGGCCGGGCAGATCCCGACCGGCCAGCTCAAACAGTTGATCGAGGTGCTGAACACTATACGCGGGAACCCGTGAGTTTTTTTCGTGTTATGTGAGTTATAACAGCTACTGTTCAAACCTTTATCGAGGAGTACGGAGATGTCATCCCTGACTGACGGCGCAACCTTGAGTAGCGGTCTGCTGATCGCGCGGCTGGTTTTCGGGTCCTTGATGGTGGCCCACGGGACTCAGAAGCTATTCGGCTGGTTCGGAGGCTATGGGCTGGCCGGCACCGGCGGATTCTTCGACTCGCTCGGCTTTCGCCCGGGCAAGGCATTCGCCGCTGCGGCCTCGCTCACTGAGATCACGGGTGGCCTGCTGTTGGCCCTCGGCTTCCTGGGCCCGGTGGGCCCTGCCCTGATTATCTCGGTCATGATCGTCGCGGCGATCAGTGTCCACTGGAAGCACGGCCTCTTCGCGAGCACCAATGGCATCGAGCTTCCCCTGCTGTACGCGGCCATGGCATTGACGATTGCGCTCACCGGCCCAGGCCTCATTTCGCTCGATGCTGTCTTGGGGTTGACGTCGCTGTGGACCCCGCGAGTCGTGTTGGCGGCGATCGCCATCGGCATCGTGGGTGGCGTCGCCAATCTTGCGTTGCGCCGTTCTGTTCCCCAGGGCGTAACTGTCTGAGGACTGAGGACGAGGCGTGATGGCACCCATGGAGATCGGATCCTCCTGGTGCCATCGCCTCTTCTGAGTGCAGGGAATGTCATCGCCGCTGTTGCTCCGGCGCTGCGGAATTGCGTTGCTCCTGCGTACTCGCGCCTCTGCTGACCCGCTAACCCGCAGCCGTAGCGACCCCTAGGCTGGCCTTCCTCTTGCAAGCCGGGCCCGACACCCGTTCCAGTGATTTGTCCGCGCCCATTGTCGAGGCTTCGCATGCCCGCTTGCCTGCGTCCGCTTGCCCTGATTCTGCTGCTCGCCCCGTCGCCCCTTCGAGGCCAGGCTCCCGTGATCACGCCGGCCGGCGATCCCTCAGTGCAGAGCGACACGCTCTACCGGCTGGCGGTTGACCCGGCCAGGTACCCGGATGAGTCCGTCGTCCTCCTGTTGGACGACGGCGTCGTGCGTTACGAGGCTGATGGGACCGGGGTGATGACGTACCGCCAAGTGACCCAGATCCTGTCGCCGGATGCGGTCGAAGACTTCGCGGAGCACCGGTTCTCCTACGCGCCGGGGCATCAACGCCTGACCGTCAACTGGGTCCGGGTAGTCCGTCCCGACGGCACAATCGTGAGCGATGCGCCGACCCAGGTCCAGGACTCCGACGTGCCGGCCACGATGGGAGATCCGGTGTACACCGACACGAAGGTACGGCGATACTCGCTGAGTGGGGTAGCGCCCGGAACCATCGTAGACTGGAGCTACACGATCGAGGAGCTGAAGCCCTTCCTCGCGGGAGACTTCTCCGGCAGCTGGAGCGTCCACACCGGTCGCTTCACCCGACGCTCGCGGTATGTGGTCGACCTTCCTGCGGGTATGAAGCCCCATCTGATCGAGCGCAACCTGAGCTTTGCGCGGCGGGAGTCGGTGGCGCACGGGCGCCGGGTCTATGTCTGGGCCACGAAGGATGTCCCGCGGGTGAAGCCGGAAGAGTTCATGGCGGACTCGAACGGAGTCTTCATGAGCATAGGGCTCACTTCCCCGATAGAGTGGGAGACGATCGGCCGCTGGTACGCAAGGATGGCGCAGGACCGCTATACGCTCGACAGCACAGTGCGTGCGAAGCTGCCAGGACTTCTCGCCGGTGCGCGCTCTGCGGACGACACGCTGCGGGCGGTACAGCGCTGGGTAGCCCAGGACGTGCGCTACGTGTCGATCGCCCTCGGGCTCGGCGGCTACCAGCCTCGCAGCCCGGCCGAGGTGGTTTCCACCGGCTACGGCGACTGCAAGGACAAGGCGACTCTGTTCATTGCGGCCGTGACTGCCCTGGGGTTTCGCGCCTACCCGGTGCTCCTGAACAGCGGCGGAGATGTAGAGCGGGCACTGCCATCAATCGCCCAGTTCGACCATGCCATCGCGGTAGTGGAGCGGCCAGGCAGGCGGATCTATGTGGACCTCACGGCGGATCTAGCCCCATTCGGTGAGATCCCTCCTTCCGTCAACGGGCAGTTTGCCTTGGTGGTACACCCGGACGGCAGCTCCGAGCGGGTCACGCTGCCTGAGGCGGCACCGGGGGACAACCTGCATGCGACTCGCATCGTCGGGAGCCTCACGCCGGCTGGGTACCTGACCGCCTCCTATGAGGAGCGGGGCCTCGGCACACGGCAATACAGTTTGCGCAATCTCTTCCTGGCTCCGATCGATTCAACCCGGCGCGCCGAGTTTGCGCGGTCCATCGCCGCCAAGCTCTATCCGGGAGCCGAGGCGGACAGCTTGCAGATCTTCGACGGGCGGGACCTGACCGCAGACCCCCGCGTGGCACTCCGCATCCTCAACGGTCTGGCCGCCCGCCGCACCGGCACAGGCAGCACTGTTATTCTCACTCTGCCATTCGCCAGCATGCGCGGTATGGCCGACGCCGCGACGGCTCTGGAGGCGAAGGGGCCCCGCCGCTTCCCCATCGACGCCGCCAAGGTCATCGGCCCCATGGTGGGCGAAACCCACCTCACGCTCACACTGCCGCCCGGCTGGAGAGTTCATCTCCCGTCCCCGGTGACGGTGACCGGCAAGTGGGGAAGCTATACCGCGCGGTACGCACAGCAGGGCACCACTCTGGAGGTGCACCGCAGACTCGAGGGGGCCCGGGGTATCTACGCCCCCGAGGCCGTCGCCGACCTGGCCGCCTGGCTTCGCGCCGTCGGGCAGGACGACGTCCCCTACCTCGTGCTCGAGACCACTAGCACACCTTAGGTTTTTACCCCAAGTCGAATAGCCGCAAAACACAAAGCCCCGGTCGATTTGACCGGGGCTTCGAGTAATAGCCAAGTACGTTGGGGTGTGGCGGCGTTATCAGTTCGCCGGCTACTCCACCGTCACCGACTTGGCCAGATTCCGCGGCTGGTCGACATTACAGCCTCGACTCACCGCGACGTAGTACGAGAGCAGCTGAAGCGGGATGCTCGTCAGGATCGGGGTGAGCAGGTCTAGCGTTACCGGGATGGTGAACGTCGCGTCAGCCAACCGCTCGATCTCCGTGTCCCCCTCGTTAATCAACGCAAGTACCTTGCCACCCCGCGCCTTCACCTCTTCGATGTTGGACACGATCTTCGAGTGCACCGCGTCACGGGGCGCGATGAACACCACCGGCATGTTCTCGTCGATCAGCGCGATAGGCCCGTGTTTCATCTCGGCCGCGGGGTAACCCTCGGCATGGATGTAGGAAATTTCCTTGAGCTTGAGGGCACCCTCCAGCGCCACCGGGAAGTTTACTCCACGACCCAGATACAGCGCGTTTCGCGTAGTCCGGAGGAAGCGGTCGGCCAGCTGCTCGACCTCGCCCGCGCGCTCCAGGATCTGGGCCACCTGGTCGGGCAGCTTCTGCAGGGCTCCGATGAACTCCCTGCCCTGGAGAATGCTCAGATTGCGGAGCCGGGCGATACGAAGGGAGATGAGGGCGAGTGCGGCTACCTGGCTGGTGAAGGCCTTGGTGCTCGCCACCCCCACTTCAGGTCCAGCGTGCAGGTAGATGCCGCCATCCACTTCCCGCGCGATGGTCGACCCAACCCCGTTGACCAGGCCGATGGTGCGGGCGCCGCGGCGCTTGGCCTCTCGGATGGCGGCCAGGGTATCGGCGGTCTCGCCCGACTGTGAGATCCCGATGACCAGCGTGCGCCCGTCGACCACCGGGTTCCGATAGCGGAATTCGGAGGCGTACTCCACGTCGACGGGCAACCGTGCCATCTCTTCCAGCATGTATTCGCCGATGATCCCGGAGTGCCAGGACGTCCCGCAGGCCGTGATGATCACCCGGTCGAAATGCTTGAGCTCGTCGTCGGTCAGGTTCAGGCCGGAGACCCGGGCGGTGCCCTCCTCCTCCAGCAGGTGGCCGCGCAGGGTGTTTCGGAGGCTCTCCGGCTGCTCGCAGATCTCCTTGAGCATGAAGTGCTCGTAGCCGCCCCGTTCCACCTGGTCCAAATCCCAATCGATCTGGTTGACCTCCTTGCTGATCCGGGCGGTGACCAGGTTGCGTACCCGGTAGCCTTCACGGGTCAGCACCGCCATCTCCCCGTCGTCCAGGTAGACGACCGATCGGGTGTACTGCAACAGCGGGGAGGCATCCGAGGCGATGAACCACTCATTCTCGCCGACGCCCACCAGCAGCGGCGAACCCTTCCGGGCCGCCACCAGCACATCGGGCTCGTCGGACGAGATAAACACCAGCCCGTAGGCACCATCGACGTCCCTGAGCGCGGCGGCCACCGCCTCTTCCAGATTGCCCTGATAGATATCGCCGACCAGGTGGGCAAGGACCTCGGTGTCGGTCTCCGACTTGAAGGTGTGCCCCCGCTGTTGTAGGGCCTTCCGGATCGCGCCGGAGTTCTCGATGATCCCGTTATGGATGACCGCGATACGACCGGACTGATCGGTGTGGGGATGGGCGTTGGTCGTCGTGGGCGCACCGTGGGTGGCCCACCGGGTGTGCCCGATGCCGATGGTGCCCTTCGGCATCTGCTCCTTCATCTCGTTCTCGAGCACCGTCAGTTTGCCCGCGGCCTTCATGATCTTCAGACCGCGACCATTGACCACGGCGATTCCGGCAGAATCGTAGCCCCGGTACTCCAGCCTACGCAGTCCCTCGAGAAGCAGGCCCGCGGCCTGCCGCGGTCCGATATAGCCGACTATGCCGCACATCTTCGTCCCTCAGTACAGGAGTTCTCGGCCGGTTGCCACCAACGCCTCGGCGTCGTCCACCGTCGGGGCTTCCGCGATCAGGCGCACGATCGGCTCGGTCCCCGACGGCCTCACGTGCAGCCACCGGTCCTGCCACGAAAGCCGCAGTCCATCGCGCTCATCCGGCGTTGCGTCTGGAAAGCGGCGCCGCAGTCTGTCATACAGCGGGCGGAGCTCAGGTCCCCGGGGGCCCTTGGCCTTCACGATCACGTAGCGGGGAGAAGCAGCTACCAGCTGGGAGAGCGTTACCCCAGTCACAGCAAGGAGATGCAAGATCAAGGCCACCCCGAGGGGGGCGTCCCTCCCGATGTGGAGGTCGGGAAACATTACGCCTCCGTTGCCTTCGCCGCCGATCAGGGCGCCCTCATCCCGTATGGCCCGGGCCACGTTCGCCTCCCCAACTGGAGCCCGGATGAAGCGGGCACCCCGCGACCGCGCGGCATCCTCAACCACCAGACTGGTGGACAGATTGACCACCACGGTCGGGATTGTAGCCGCATTGATGCGTCCGTCCAACACAGCCGCCACAGCAAAGGCCAGGGTGTAATCCTCCCCAATCGGTCGCCCGGTTTCATCCACCAGGGCTAGCCGGTCCACATCCGGATCTATGGCCAGCCCGACCGACGCCCCGGACTCCCGGACCAGACGGCTCAGGTCCCCCAGATTCTCGGGCACCGGCTCGGGGGGCCGAGGAAAAAGGCCGTCGGTCTCCAGATTGATTCCATGAACCTGGCAGCCAAGCCGCTCGAGCAGCGGGAGGATGGCGGTGGCACCGGCCCCACGTACGCAGTCCAGGGCGACCTTGAACCGCCGCCTCCGGATAGCCGGAACATCGATCAGGGGAAGCGCCAGGATTGCGTCGAGGTGCCGAGTGATAGCGTCAGGATCCCCACGCACCTGGCCCACATCGGCCCACCCGGCTCGCACCGGCCCCTTCTCCGCCAGCTCCCTCACCACACGCCCCGCTTCGGCGTCGAGAAAGATTCCATCCGGTCCCACGAACTTGAGGGCATTCCACTCAACGGGATTGTGGCTCGCCGTCAGGATGAGCCCGGCGCCGGCGTGGTGGTGCTCGACCGCCAACTGCACCGTGGGCGTCGGCACCATCCCGAGGTCGATGACGTCCACCCCCACCGACATGAGGCCGGCAGCCGCTGCGCGCGCGAACATGGGCCCACTGGTTCGAGAATCGCGGCCGAGGATCACGGACTGGCGGACGGGCCGGGTACCCGCACCGCGGGTGGTGGCGGACGGACCGGACGGTGCGGATCGCACCCACGCGCCCAGGGCGGCGGCGTAACGAGCGACGATCTCGGGGGTGAGGTCAGTCCCTACATGACCCCGGATCCCCGAGACGCTGATCATCAGGGTGTCAGACACGGAGGACGTAGCCGGGCTCAGGCGGTAAGGGGAAGCGCCGACCCATTGTCGTGGGCGCTGATGAACGCCTCGACCACCTGGGAGTCGAAATGGACGCCGGCGCAGCGGTGCAGCTCCTGGAGGGCTTCGGCGGCAGTGCGAGGACTGCGATAGGCCCGGTTGGTAGTCATGGCATCAAAGGCGTCCACCACGGCAATGATGCGGGCTTCCATGGGAATCTGGTCACCCCGGAGCGCATCAGGAAACCCGCTCCCATCCATCCGCTCGTGGTGCGACCGGGCAACCCGAAGCACGATCGGAGAGGAGGCAAAGAAGGGAGCGAGGATCCTCTCGCCCAGGAGAGAGTGCGCCTTGATGTGCTGGAACTCGGCCATGGTCAACGGGCCGGGCTTGTTCAAGATCTCCTCCCGGGTCCCGATCTTCCCGATGTCGTGCAGCTCACCCCCCAGACGAATGTCCTCCAGTGCCTCATCGGTGAAGCCAAGCGGCACCGCGGTCTTGAGGGCGTAGCGGCTGACCCGGCTGGAGTGACCGCTGGTATATGAGTCCTTGGCCTCCAGCGCATGCACCAGCATCTGCACTCCGTTCACCAGCGATGCCCGGTTCCTCCGGTCGAGGTCCCGCACCCGGACCTCGAGGCTCTGCTGATAGAACCGATTCTCGAGAATCAGCCGGCGCTTGTCCATGGCCTTGTCCAGCCGGGCACGGACCTCGTCGATCATCACTGGTTTCGAGATGTAGTCCATGGCCCCGAGCTTCAGACACTCGACCGCCGTGTTCACCTCGGCCATGCCAGTCAGCATGATGACGGCCATGTCGGGATAGCGCAGCAGGGCCTCACGCAGGAATGCCACCCCATCCATCCCGGGCATGTAGATGTCCGAGATGCAGATCGGGATTTCCCCCATACTCCTGAGGACCGCCAGGGCTTCGGTCCCGGAGGAGGCCTCGACCGGGGACAACCCGTGCGACGCGGTAACACGCATGAGCACCTGCCGCACCTGCGGATCATCGTCAACGATAAGGCAGCGTGCAGTTGCGCCATTGGTCGGGAGTGAAGTCACGTGCGAAACTAAACAAGGCCATGCGCTGTTGGCTATTGGGTAGGGGCTACTCCTAGCATGGAGTAGACCAAGCCTGGCGGCAGCCCCTTTGCTGATCGCCTGTTTGTGCCCACTCCATCCCGGGTTAATCTTTACCTACTCTCTCCCACAGACGCCGATGACCCGGATTCTCCCGCACGACCACGACCACGGCTTTGCCACCCGCTCGGTGCACGCCGGGCAGATCGTGGAGCCGCTTGCCGGCGCCGTCATGACGCCGATCTACCAGACATCCACCTACGTCCAGGCAGGCCTCGGGAAACATCGAGGCTACGAGTACGGACGGACTCAGAACCCCACCCGTGAGGCGCTGGAGCGCAACGTGGCCAGCCTGGAGCGCGCCACTCACGGCTTTGCATTCGGCTCGGGGTTGGCTGCGCTGGATGCGGTGCTCAAGCTGTTCAAGACCGGCGATCACATCGTCTGCGGCGAGAACGTTTACGGCGGCAGCCACCGGTTGATGGAGCGGATCTACGGCAACCTGGGCATTCAGGTCACCTTCGTCGACATGAGGGACATCGGCAACGTCGAGCGGGCGCTCACACCGGCCACCCGCATGATCTACTGCGAGACCCCGACCAACCCGATGATGAACCTCACGGATCTGGCCGCTCTCGGCGACCTCGCCCAGGCGCACGGCTACCTCTACGTCGTGGACAACACCTTCGCCACCCCGTATTTCCAGCGCCCGCTCGAGCACGGGGCCGACATCGTGCTCCACTCGACGACCAAATACCTGAATGGCCATAGCGACATGGTGGGGGGTCTGCTGCTTACGGCCCGGGACGACCTCGCCGAGCGGCTGGGGTTCATTCAGAACGCGGCCGGCGGGGTTCCGGGACCGATGGACTGCTGGTTGGCGCTTCGGGGCATCAAGACCTTGCCGCTCCGCATGCGGCAACACGATGCCAGCGGCCGGCGGATTGCGGAGTGGCTCACCCACCAGCCGGTGGTGACGAAGATCTACTATCCCGGGCTGCCGTCTCATCCGCAGCATGAGCTCGCCTGCCGGCAGATGAGCGGGTTTGGCGGGATGATCTCCCTCGACCTCGGCGATCCGGAACGCGCCCGGCGATTCGTGGAAAAGACCCGGATCTTCGTGCTGGCCGAATCACTGGGCGGCGTGGAGAGCCTGATCGGCCACCCTGCGTCCATGACTCATGCCTCGGTTCCACCTGCCATGCGTAAGGCGATGGGATTGACCGATAGCCTGATTCGCCTGAGCTGCGGGGTGGAGGATACGGACGATCTGATCGCGGACCTGGGCCGGGCGTTCGCGGAAAGTGAGAAGTGAGAGTAGGCGGAGGGACGCGTTCCGCCCTTTCCGCTTCTTCCGCCGCGTCCCACCCTGAAACAATGCCCCTGCAACGCCGTATAGACCCGCACCTCCAACCACTGAGCCGTTCATGACCACTACCCTGCCGGCCCAACGCCCCCGCAAGGCCTTCCC
>DATMDQ010000040.1:0-6009 GCA_035557715.1 Gemmatimonadales bacterium | reverse complement strand
CACGCCGAGAAGATCTGCAAGATCATGGATCTCGCGCTCCGGAACGGGGCGCCGGTCCTCGGGCTCAACGACTCGGGCGGGGCCAGGATTCAGGAGGGGGTGGCCTCATTGGGAGGCTACGCTGACATCTTCCTTCGCAATACGCTCGCCTCCGGGGTCATCCCCCAGATCTCGGCGGTGCTGGGGCCCTGCGCCGGCGGCGCGGTGTATAGCCCGGCGATTACCGACTTCATCTTCATGGTCCGGGGCGTGAGCTACATGTTCGTGACCGGACCCAACGTGGTAAAGACGGTCACCCATGAAGAGGTCAGCTTCGACCAGCTGGGCGGGGCCGATACCCACGGCGGCGTTTCCGGCGTGGCCCACTTCGTCCACGACTCCGAAGCCGAGTGCATTCAGGCCATCCGCGAGCTGATCGGCTTCCTGCCGCTGAACAACCTCGACCAGCCTCCACAGCGGCCCACCGGCGATCCGGCCGAGCGCCGCGACGAGGCGCTGCTCGATCTGATCCCCGACAGCCCCAACAAGCCGTACGACATGCACGGCGTGATCGGGCGGGTCGTGGATGAGGGCGCCTTCCTCGAAGTGCAGCAAGGCCATGCGGACAACATCGTGGTGGGCTTTGCTCGCCTCGGGGGAAGTCCGGTGGGGATCGTGGCCAATCAGCCGGCGGTGCTCGCCGGGGTGCTGGACATCAATGCGTCCATCAAGGCTGCACGGTTCATTCGTTTCTGCGACTGCTTCAACCTGCCGGTGGTAACCTTCGTGGACGTGCCGGGCTTTCTGCCCGGAGTGGCGCAGGAGCACGGCGGCATCATCAAGCACGGCGCCAAGCTGCTCTACGCGTACTGTGAGGCGACGGTGCCCAAGCTGACCGTAATTACCCGGAAGGCTTACGGCGGCGCCTACGACGTCATGAGCTCGAAACACATCAGGGGCGACGTGAACCTGGCCTGGCCTTCGGCCGAGATCGCGGTGATGGGCCCCAAGGGCGCGGTGGAGATCCTGTTCAAGGACGAGATCGCACAGGCCTCCGACCCTCAGGCTGCTACCGGACGGCTGATCGATGAATACACCGAGAAGTTCGCTCATCCCTACGCCGCCGCAGCCAGGGGGTATATCGACGATGTCATCGATCCACGGGACACCCGCCCACGGCTGATCGAGGCGCTCCGGACTCTCGGGGGGAAGCGGGACCGGAACCCCCCGAAGAAGCACGGGAACATTCCGCTTTGAGTCGAAATCAGAAGAATTAACAGCCCTAATGCGTGGCCCTCATGGATGACGCCGCCGGCCCCCGTGAGGCCCGGCCTCTCTGCCACCATAGCTATGTAGGGTTCGCACTGGTGCAGGCCCAGCCCCCACCGGCGTCCCCTACTAGCTAACTCCTGTCCCCTGAGCCATTTTTGTCACACATGTTTCAGGCGCGTTCCAATTGGGCACTCCGAGCTAACCCCGTGCTTCGCCTCACCTGCAAAGGCGCAGCGGCTCTGGCTATCGCCTCGGTGGTCTGGAGCGGGGAGATAATGGGGCAGGCGGCGGTTGACCCCAATGTCGCGCCGCGGGCGGCGGCCCTCGAGCGGGCCGGAGAGCGCCGAATGGCCATTGGCCTGCTCGGCCGCTATCTGGCCACCGCGCCCGACGACGGACGAGCCTGGTTTCAGCTCGGCCGGTTCTATCTGCTCGATGCACGTGACTGGCACCTCCAGGGCCATCGGGGAGATCCCGATGGCCTTCTCTACTTGGAGTTCGCGGCTACCGCCTTCGATCAGGCGGTCCGGCTCGCCGTAGATTCCGGCTTGGTCTTTCGCGGCCTGGCCGAGCTGGAGCGGTCGGTGGTCTTCCTCGAAGACTCCGGCTGGAACGCTGGCCGGGCACATGCTGCGCCAGGCGCCCCACCGCTGCCGCCCTTTATCCTCGAGCTTGGCGCTAACCTCCTGGCCTCCTGCCCGGCCGGTGGCGTGCTCCTGGTGGGGACCGATCTCGAGGCGCTGTCGGTGTGGTACGATCACGGAAACCTGTTGGCGCGGAAAATCCTTTCGATCCATCCCGCGCGATATGCCACCGATTCCCTCTATCGCCGCCGGATGGCCGAGGCGATGGAGACCGACCCAGGCCTCCCGATCCGGAACGCCTTGACCAGCGTAGCATCCCGCCGGCCGCTCTGCCTCTCACCCACGGCGGACAGCGCAGCCGCGCCCGCGCTCACCTGGACGGTATCCCGGTTGGCAAGGGTGAGTCGTCCGGTGCAGCCGGGTCCGGAAGCGCTCTCGATTACCGAGCTGCTCACCGCCACCCGCCAGGGTGGATCGGTCTGGGTGGCCGACGTTCGGGGAGTGTACGACAGCGCCGCCCACTATAACGGGCTGCTCTGCAGCAGCTTCCGCCCCGTCTTCGGAGACACGCCGCCGGCGGCCTGCCGGAGGTGACGGGAAAGTCGGGAAGGACGGGAAGGTTGGAAAAAGGGGGGATGAAGAAACAGCCAGATACGAAGAGGCTAATAGCTTGATGATGTCTTTAGTGAGTGCTGATTTCCTCTGCCGTCGTGTTCGTTCTCTCCGTCTCCTTCCCGTCTTTCCCATCCTTCCCATCCTTCCCGTCCTATGAAGCGTGTCCTCATCGCCAACCGCGGCGAGATCGCTCTCCGCATCATTCGCGCGTGTCACGAGGAGGGGCTGGAGGCGGTTGCCGTCTACTCCGCGGTTGACCGGCGGAGCCCCCACGTGCGTGCGGCGGACCAGGCGATCGCCATCGGCCCCGCCCGTCCGTCCGAGAGCTATCTCTCCATCGAGCGCTTGATCGCGGCGGCGCGTGAATCGGGCGCCGACGCGGTCCATCCCGGATACGGGTTCCTGGCGGAGCGAGCCGCGTTCGCCGAGGCGGTCGAGCAGGCCGGCCTCACCTTCGTCGGCCCGCCACCCGCGGCCATTCGAGCCATGGGCGACAAGACCGAGGCTCGCCGGCGGATGCAGGAGGCCGGGGTTCCGATCGTTCCGGGCGGAAGCGCGCCGGTGGACGATCCCGCGGCCGCCCGCGCAGCGGCGGGGGCGATCGGCTACCCGGTGATGGTCAAGGCTGCGGCCGGCGGCGGCGGCAAAGGGATGCGCGTCGTTCACGATCCCGACGCCCTGGCCGGGGCGCTGGAAGCCGCCGCCTCGGAGGCGCTCAAGGCGTTCGGTGATTCCAGCGTGTACCTGGAGAAGTTCGTCGAGCGCCCCCGTCATATCGAGATCCAGGTGCTGGCCGATGCGGAGCGAACGGTACATCTCGGGGAGCGCGAGTGTTCGATTCAGCGTCGCCACCAGAAGCTGGTGGAGGAAGCGCCTTCGGTCGCCATCTCGGCGGACCTTCGCGGACGGATGGGCGCCGCCGCAGTGTCGGCGGCCCAGGCGGTTGGTTACCGCGGCGCCGGGACGTGCGAGTTCCTCCTCACCGAGGATGGATCGTTCTACTTCCTGGAGATGAACACCCGGATCCAGGTGGAGCATCCGGTGACCGAGCTGGTGTACGGGGTGGACCTCGTGCGGGAGCAGCTCCGCATCGCCGGTGGGCTTCCCATGCGGGTTCACCCCGGTTGGCTCAATCCGCGCGGCTGGGCTCTCGAATGCCGCATCACCAGTGAGGACCCCGCCAATGGCTTCCTGCCCTCCACCGGCCGCATCGAGTATCTGAGGGCGCCTGCCGGGCCGGGTGTTCGGTGGGACAGCGGTGTGGAGACCGGAGATGAGGTCACGCTCTACTATGACTCGCTGCTCGCCAAGCTGATCGTGTGGGCCCCCGATCGCGCGCAGGCGATCACCCGCATGACGCAGGCACTGGACGAGCTGGTGGTGGCCGGGGTTGCTACCAACCAGGCGTTCCATCGCCGGCTCATGGCCGACCCGGCGTTCCAGAAAGGCGAGATCGACATCCAGTTTCTGGAGCGGCGAGCCGATCTCGTCACCCCGAGCGTTGACCCCGGGCGCATGCTTGATCTCGCCGTGGCCGCGGCCCTGGCCGAAGACCACGCCCGCCATGCCCGGCGTCCCCCTGCACCGGCGGAAACGGGGTCGTCGAGCGAGTGGGCCAGCCAGGCACGACGCGAAGGAGCCTGCCCTGAGCGCCCTGGATACCGCAAAGGGCTCAGGTGACCCACGCAGTTCGAATCCTTCGCCTGGCCACCGGTGGTGATGGGGTTGGCAAGCTCCCTGATGGGAAGACGGTGTTTGTCCCACGTACTGCGCCGGGAGATCTGGTAGAGCCGGAGGAGCTGCGAGATCACAAGCGCTTTGCCCGGGCCCGGCCGGGGCGGCTGTTGGAGGCATCTCCCGATCGGGTGGAGCCTCGCTGTCCCCACTACACCGGCGACGAGTGCGGCGGCTGCCAGCTCCAGCATCTGAACTACGAGGCGCAGCTCCTCGCCCGGGGCACCTTTGTGGGCGACGCGCTCCGGCGCCTGGGGAAGCTGGACGTTCCTGATCCCCCAATCGTGCCCGCCTCAAAGATCTTCGACTATCGAACCAAGCTGACCCTCCATGTGAGCGAGGACCAACGCCGGATCGGGCTTCATCGCTACGGAAGGCCGGATCAGGTGTTCGACCTGAAGTGGTGTCACATCACCGTACCCGAGCTCATGGAGCTGTGGCGGGCGATACGAGCATTCCGTCCCTTCCTCCCACCCCGGGTGGAACAGATCGTACTCCGCCTCGATCGCAACGGCGGCCGGCATGTGCTGGTCCGGGTGGGGGAAGGCGAGGTCTGGGATGGCTTCGCGCGGCTCCGACGTGAGCTGGAACGTCGGGCCATACCCGTCACCATCTGGTACCAGCCCGAAGGCGGGCCGGCGCGAGCCGTGGCCGGGGCGGGGGAGGCCTTCCCCGCAACTGTGTTCGAGCAGGTTCATCCCGAGATGGGGGATAGGGTGCGCGACTTCGCCCTGGAACAGCTGGGCAACGTGTCGGGCCGCCGGGTGTGGGATCTCTACGCGGGCATCGGTGAGACGACTGCGCAGCTGGTGGCGAAGGGGGCCATGGTGGAGAGCGTGGAGGTGGACCGACGCGCGGTGGCCGAGGCCGAGGCAAAGGGGCCGGCGGCAAAGCGGCACACCGGCAGGGTCGAAGACCTGCTGCGCGAGTTGCACCCACCCGATATGGTGATCGTGAACCCACCGAGAACCGGTATGGACGAGCGAGTGAGCGAGGGGCTCGACCGTTTGGCCCCGAGCCGCATCGTCTACATCTCCTGTGACCCAGCCACCCTCGCCCGCGACCTGCAACGGTTGAAGCGTCTTCGGCTCTGCCTGGTACAGGCATTCGACCTGTTTCCCCAGACTGCGCATGTCGAGACCGTGGCCGTCCTGGAGCCGAGGTGAAGTACGCCATTCTGCTGGATGGTCAGGTGATCGAGGTCGAGGTGGATGGCGACCAGGTGACCGTGGCGGGCCAACCGCACAGGGCGACGCTTGGCGCAATACCGGGAACTCCGCTCCGCCTGCTGTTGCTCGACGGCAGACCCACCACCCTCTCGGTCGAATCACTCGGCCGGGGGCGGTGGGCCCTCGCTCCCGGCGGGGAGCGCCGGGAGGTGGAGGTGCTCGACGAGCGCGCGCTGCACATCCGGAGCCTTACCAGCAACAGCGACCGGCCGCGGGTGAGCCCGGTGCTGAAGGCCCCCATGCCGGGCCTGGTGCTGCGGGTCCAGGTCGAGCCCGGCCAGACGGTGGCTGCCGGCTCCGGGCTCGTGGTGCTCGAGGCCATGAAGATGGAGAACGAGCTCAAGGCCGCGGCACCCGGTGTGGTGAAAGCGGTGAGAGTGCAGCCCGGCGAAGCAGTCGAGAAGGGGCAGGTGCTGCTGGAGTTCGAAGGCGAGAAGTAGGCCGCTTGACCTGAACCCACCGAGTCCGCTATCTTGTGAGTCTGTTTCGGTTTGGCCCGGTCCAAAGCCCAAGGTAGCAGAAGACATGAAGACCTTCACCGCCACGCCGGCGGACATCAGTCACGACTGGCACGTTGTCGACGCCGACGGGGTTCC
>DATMDQ010000039.1:0-3930 GCA_035557715.1 Gemmatimonadales bacterium | reverse complement strand
CGCGCCGATCCGCACCTGCCCGCAATCCGCATCGAGCTGGTTTGTGCCGCAGATGGTCGCGAGCTGTACTGCCCCGGATACGCCTTCGTTCCGCACCCAGTAGACGCGTGACGTGGTCACGCCGTTTGGGCCAAGACTGACGCTCACCGACTCACTCAAGATGGAGAGCGGTGGGTTTTGTCGCCCAAGCGGGAAAAGGCCTCGCGCGATGACCGCGTCGGTGTCGTTCCCCGCGGCCTGCACTGGAGTGTCGGAGCGAAGGGAGCCGGCGAGCAGGAGGGTGCACGCGACCATGCGGCGGGCGGCGATCGTCGTCACGGTCATCGGTCCCGGATTCAGATTGAGATAGTTGGGGTTTCAGAAGTTACTTGAGAAGACCGGATCGGGGAATTGGTGCAGATCATTGCAGGGGCTGCGTTCTAATCCTCAAGCAGACTTCTGGCCATCCGCGCGGCGCCTGACCAGAATGAAGGCGATAAACATGAGGGAGTGAACTACCAGGAAGATTTTCGCGACCGGACGCGCGTCGCCACTGAATACGCCCCACACGTCCATCGCGGTGACGCAGCCGAACCCCACGATATTGGCAAGGACGATGGCGTCACGCGCGGGTGAGGGCGGCGCATTCCGGGCCAGCCAGTTCAGAACCGCAATCCCGAGAAAGGGACCGCTGAAGATTCGGAGATAGGCGACCAGTGCGGGTGAAGCATCCGGCGGAACGGCATCGATACCGATCTGGCGGGGGGCAAACATGAACCCCAGGCCAAGGACGGCCAGGTAGATGGCCGAGACGGTGAGGACTGCCTTGAGCTTCAAGCGATAGCTCCTGTCTGAAGATTAGGCCTGGCCGCTGTCAGCGATAGTCGTCGCGGGGCGGATGGAACACGTCGAGGACGACGCAGGCGGTAAGGGCGCGGGCGGAATGGCGCTCATGGGGTGCGATGTAAAGCATCTGTCCCGGTTGCAGGAGGTGGGCGACGCCGGAGACGGTGAGCTCGAAGGAGCCGCTCAGCAGCAGGGTCCACTGCTCGTGCAGATGCGCGTGATCGGGGATGACGGCGCCGGGAGCGATCTCCACCCGGCCCTGAGTAATCTGGTCGGAGTGGACGTAGCGGCCGAGGTAGCCGGGGACGACTCATGGGAGCACCTCGATGGGCGCGGTCCACCGGAAGGTTCCCCACGCCATGGCGAGGGTGCCGCGCCTGGCGCCGGCCGGCTCGATGGCGATGGTGAACTGCTCCACCGGCGGGTTTGCACTGTTCGACTTCATGACCACCGTGCCCAGATCGCGTGCCCGGCCATATTCTGTTCCCCACTGCCCAGTTTGCTTGTTCACGATGAGGTCTACGCCCTTGACGTGCGGGACGGTCCACAGGGTATACGTCCCCGCCGGCAGCGACAACCCCGCCAGCCTGATCGGCGCCGAGGTGGTGAACTGGGTGGCGGCATTGGCGCCGGTGCGCCAGACCCGGTCGTAACTGATCACGTTGCCCAGCAGCGTGCGCCCGCGGGCGAGGGGACGGCTGTAGTCCACCGAGAAGGTGGCGGCGCCGATGGTGGCGCGGGCGGTGTCGCGCACGCTGAGCTGCTGCTGTCCGGTGCGGCTCTCCGCGGCCGCGAGACGATCGCCGATCGCCTCGATGTCGGGGAGTGCCGTCGTCCGGGCGACGGCGACCTTGTAGGTGGTGCGCATTCCCGAGTAGGCCAGCATCCGCCCGCCGCTGTCGACCGTCACCTCTCCAGTTCCCGCGAGCCAGTCGTGCCTGAGCTCGACCTTGCCCCCGGCGTGCGGATGCACCCAGCCCCGGTGGAGAGTAAAGCTCGGCCCCACGTCCCGATCGGGATAGAACTGGCGGAACAGCACGCTGTCGCCCGCGGCCAGTCCCCGCTCGGCGGCCTGGCGGAGCGCCGCCGCGATCTCCAGCTCGATGACGCTGTACATCATCGAGGCATGCGGCACCGTGATGGCTCCGCCGGTGGCGAAGGAGGTGTCGCGCACGCCGCTGCTGTCGCGGACGGTGACTTCTACTCTATCCTTGGTGAAGTCGGCGGTGACCCGGCGTCCCCGTTCCCTGGGCGAGGGGCCGTTCGGGGTGCGGACGTCCATCACCATGCGCCGGATCGTGCCATTGGGGGCCAGGTCGAACTCGGTATGGCGCCGTCGCACGAACGGCCATCGATCCACGCCATCGGTGACCAGCCGCCTGGGAGACCGCTCGACACGTTCAACCGAGACGGTGTCGTTGCCCAGCGTGGCCACGAAGCCATAGTGCTCTGGCACCGGCGTGGCGCTACTGCAGGCGAGGAAAAGGAGCGGGAGGACGGACGACCGCGTCATCGGATGCCTGTGGGTAAGAGTCTAGCCTGAGCGGTGATCTGTGCCGGGCGGCGCGGCGCCGCCCGGGAGATTACAGTACGGATGAGGGGAACAGAGAGTTCCGAGACGAGAAAGGAGGTCAAGGCAGCATGTCGGCGATTCTGACCCGTTTCGATGTCGCGGTCATCATTGGCGTCGTCGGGGCGATCGGGTTGGTGTTGGTGGCTCGGGTTATTGCCCCGCGTCGCGAGCTGCTGGTGTACGGTGTAGGCCTGGGCATCACCGCCGTCGCCTACGTTTTATTCGCCCTGCAACGTGGGGCTCCAGCGCGCCTCCTTGGCATGGAGCTCGTCGGCGCCGCGCTCTTTGGCAGTGCGGCCGTCCTCGGCACCAAGCGGTGGCCCGCGCTCCTGGCGTTCGGCTGGACGGCCCACGTTGCCTGGGACCTCTTCCTCCACCCGGCGAGCGGCCCGGCATTCGCGCCGGTATGGTACCCATGGTTTTGCGTAGGCTTCGATCTCTTCGTAGGTGGGTATATCGCGGGTCTGGTCGCCGCCCGACGGGAAGGACGGGAGAGTCGGGAGGGCAGGATCGTCAGAAAGGACTAGTGATGTGATACCGAGGCAAGGCGGCAACTCCTCTTCGTCCTTCCCGTCTTTCCCGCCTTTCCCGCCTTGCGGAGCACCTCGGGGTCTTGTGAGCGGAGGGGGAATTCCGTACTGTGGAGGAAGCCGGTTTCGGCGTCCTGGAGACGGGGGCCGGCAGGTCACGTGGAGGTCGTCATGCGTAGTGCCTTCCTGTTCCCGCTATCACTCAGCCTCGTTGTTGTTGCCGGGTGCGGCTCCCAGGTAAAGGAGCATTCGGTCCGTTCCGATTTGAAGCGGGACCTCACCCTCGTCAGCCGGGCTCCCCAAACCGCTGTCGCCACGTCCATCGAGCTGGGACAGATTCGGACCCCAGCGGGCAGCCGCAGCACAGTTTCATCCCGACACAAAGTGCGGCATCGGGCCGCGGCGCGCTCCAGCGTAAGTGTGCCGAAGCCGGTTCAAGTGGCGGCCGAGCCTGCCCCGGTTCCGGCGGTGGTCCAGCCCACGAATACCGCGCCGGCCGACCCCCGCGAACTCGCGCCGGGGAAGACCGTGTCCATCATTCCGGCGAGCAGTGGTATCTCGGACGCTGAAGGCGCGGACGGGTTCTCCGCGCCCGGATATGGAACCGGCGGGAGCGGCATGGGTGGGGGCAGGGCCGGCGGAGGAAGCGGAATGGGCGGCGACTGTCCCCGCCCTGACTTTGGGCCGGCGGTCGGAATCCGGGGTGGGATGCGCGGTCGCATATACTAGAGTCGCCGCAGTGGATGCAGAAACGTCAACCGCCGCCGATAGTCCCCACTGTCGGCGGCGATTTCGCGCATGCTCTCCGGTGTGCTGTTGACCAAAGAGTTCCTGCCGCGATCCTCAATGTCCTCCGTGCTATCCGTGTTTCTTCCGTGTCGTTGCCCTAACTGCGGCCACGGCTGCATGATATGTTGGAGCCAGCCGGCTTGGCCGGTGACTTGAGCCAAACGTCGTGCACCCTGGAGACATGAGACATGAGCGAGCCCATTTTCCTGGTCG
>DATMDQ010000038.1:0-4098 GCA_035557715.1 Gemmatimonadales bacterium | reverse complement strand
GGGCAAGCCCACGGTCGATGAAGTGCTGCAGAAGTACAAGGCGGCCCGGCATCCGTTCGCCAGCGGCGCTGAGGGCTGATCGTACAGTCCCGCTAATCCTAGATTCGACGAGGGGCGGCCCACACCTGGGGCGCCCCTCGTCTGTTTACCAGACTTATCGTACCTGGAGACGTGTCCGCGATGCGCAAACTCTTGCTCCAACTCGACAGCTCGCGGCTGCCGAGCGTTTTCGATCAGGTTGTGGCCTATGATGCCGGCGCCGATGTCGTGATGAGCTACGGCGGGGTGACCGAAGGCGATGTCCGCGACCTCATTCACGGCTGCATCTTCACTCGCGGCCCCAAGAATCTTCACAACACCGCCGTATGGATCGGGGGGAACAACATGTCCGCCGGTGAGCAGCTCCTGGCCATGGCGCAGGACGCGCTCTTCGATGATCACACCGTTTCCATCATGTTGGACTCCAACGGGTCCAATACCACCGCGGTGGCGGCGGTGGTGAAGATCGAGGAGGCGCTCGGGGATCTACGTAACAGAAAAGTCGTTGTGCTGGCCGGAACGGGACCCGTGGGTCAGCGGGCGGCAGGCCTCCTGGCGCGGGATGGCGCCCGCGTCACCATTACATCCCGCAAGCCGGAGCAGGGTGACAAGGCGCGTCAGCTGATCAGCGCGCGATTCAACGTTCAGGTAGAAGCCGTCACGTTCGCGGAGCCGTCCAGGCTTCCCGAGATCCTTGAGGGGGTGGAGATACTGCTCAACTCGGGACCGGCCGGCGTCCAGATGGTGCCGAAGTCAGCCTGGACCGCAGTGAAGTCGCTCCGAGTGGCCGTGGACCTGAACGCTGTGCCCCCCCTGGGAATCGAGGGAGTGGACGTCGATGACGCGGGCGTGAAGCAGAACGGGGTTATCGTCTTCGGTGCCTTTGGGATCGGCAACTTCAAGACTAAGCTGCACAAAGCCTGCGTAGCCCGACTGTTTACCCGCAACGATCTGGTGCTGGACGCGGAGGTGATCGCGGAGATCGCGCGAGAGCTGATCAAGAACAAGAAAGAGATCGTTCGAGAGCTGGTCAAGAGCAAGAAGTCGTAGTCCATGGCCCGCGTAGTGGGCATCGAGACAAGTGACTGACGGGGGACAGGAGCATCTGCTGATCGCGGGTGTGGCCGTCCGAGCCCTGGCGGTTTCGGCGGCACATGCTGGGTACAAGGTGACGGCGGTGGATGCCTTCGGCGATCTCGACCTGTGGCGGGTTGCCACTGCGATTCCGCTGCGCGCCGAGAAGGGGACCGGGTATAGTCCGCTCTCAGCGGTCCGAGCCGCGAGAACGGTGCCCGCGCAGCTGGTGGCGTACACCTCCAACTTCGAGAACTACCCCGAAGCCGTCGCCCGGCTTGCCGACCACCGACGTCTGTTGGGCAATCCGCCCGCCGTGCTGACCCGAGTCCGGAATCCCTTCGACCTCATGCGTGCGCTACGCCGCCGAGGAGTTGCCACCCCAAGCACGCGCTCCACGCCGCCGGCTACCCGGCGTCCGCCAGGCTACTGGCTGCTCAAGCCGCGCCGTTCGGGTGGAGGCCACGGAACCCGCGTCTGGCTGCAGGACGAGAGGGTGCCGAGGACCCACTACCTCCAGGAGCGGATCGCGGGTAGTACCGGCTCGGTTGTGTTCGCCGCCGACGGGAAGCGGGCCGTCACCCTGGGACTCACCCGCCAGCTGGTGGGCGATGGGCGTCTGGGAGCACGCGGCTTCCGCTATTGTGGGAGCCTGTTCGGTCATCCCGCCAAGCTCTTCCGGCGGGGTGAGGAACTGCTCGAGACTGCGCGGTCACTCGTGGCCGAGCTGACGGCGGAATTCGGCTTGGTAGGCCTGAACGGCATGGACTTCGTCGCGCGGGGTGGCATCCCTTATCCGATCGAGGTCAATCCCCGGTATTCGGCATCCATGGAGCTGCTCGAACGAGCCCATGGCCTGTCCATGTTCGAGACTCACATCCAAGCCTTCACCGGAACCTTGCCTGCAACCCCAGCCCCGAGCGCGAGTATCGAAGGGAAGGCAATCGTCTTTGCACGGCGGGATATGACGCTGGGCGACACCCGAGCCTGGACCGATCAGGACTGCCTTGCGGACATACCGCACCCGGGCGAGCGGATCCGCCGGGGCCATCCGATCTGCACCGTGTTCGCTAGAGGAAGAAACCCCGAGAGCTGCCATCGGCTGCTGCTGAGACGAGCCGCCTCGGTTTACCGGGTGGTGGGGACCGTGAAGCGAGGAGCCGCATGAGCGTCGCTCACCAGGTGGAACACGTGACCTGTCTGGGCTGCGGCTGCGGATGTGATGACATCAGCGTGACGGTGCAGGACGGCCGGATCGTCGATGCTATTCCCGCGTGCCCGGTGGGACGAGCGTGGTTCGGCGACGGCTCAGTGCCCTGGGAGGTGCTGCAAGCCGGCAAGCCTGCGACCCTCGAACGCGCCTTGATCGAGGCAGCCTCCATTTTGACGAAACCCCGGGCGAGCCTGCTGGTATATCTGGCCCCCGACATCACCTCCCGAGCACAGCGGGCCGCAGTCGCGCTAGCCGATTTCCTGGGCGCCGCGGTGGACACCGCCACCTCGGATCCGGCGGCAGGAGGGCTCCTTGCTGCCCAGCGTCGCGGCCGCGCTACAGCGACGTTAGGTGAGATCCGAAACCGCGCCGACGTCCTGCTGTTCTGGGGTGTCGATCCGAATCGGCGTTATCCCCGGTTCCTCTCCCGCTACGCGCTCGAGCCGGCGGGGACCCAGATCCCGAATGGCCGCGCCGGCAGGTTCGTCATCGCCGTGAACATCGGAGCGGACAAGGGACCGGCGGAGGCGGACCACACCATTACCCTGGAGCCATCGGAAGAGATCGCCGCGCTCTCGCTCATGCGGGCGGCGGTATTGGATCATCCGGCCCGTGACCAGTCACCCAACCTCGCCAGCGCCATCGGCCTCATCGGCCGGCTCACCAGCGCCCGCTATGCGGTCTTGGTTCATGACGCGGAGCCGACGGACCTGCCCCGGAATCCACTCAGAGTTGAGGGGCTCATCGCGCTGGCCCAGGCGCTCAACGGCCCCACTCGAGCCGCGCTCAGCAGCCTGCGGGCAGGAGGAAACCGGCCCGGAGCGGAATCTGTGCTGACCTGGCAGACCGGCTACCCCTTCGCGGTGGACCATTCAAGAGGATATCCCCGGTACATGCCGGGGGATCGCGGTCTCGACCGGCTGGCCAGAGGCGCCTTTACCGCTGCCCTGGTGGTAGGCTCGCCCGTTCTGGCTGGAGAAGCGGCTGCGGCTCTGGGCGGTATCGAAACGGTGGCGATCGGCCCCGGGGCAAGCCGGGCACCCTTCCCCACCCGAGTGGCAATTGACACCGGCACTGCCGGCATCCACGAAGGCGGGACAGCCTACCGGATGGACGAGGTCCCCCTCTCGTTGCGGCCTCCGCTGACCGGTCAGCGCTCGGCGGTGCAAACCCTCGAGGCACTCCTGGAGGCAGTGCGGACCAAGCGCCCCGGAAGCAGCGCATGACGGCCCGGCTTCGGATAGCGGGGGGGACGGTACACGACCCGGCCAATGGGATCGACGGAGAAGTCCGCGACATCTGCATCGACGATGGTCGCATCGTCGCCAGCCTACCCGACGACGCACCCACGCTCGACGCCCGGGGAATGATCGTGATGGCGGGCGGGGTGGACATTCACTCGCACCTGGCGAGCTCCAGCTGCAATCATGCGCGCCGGTTGTTGCCGGAGGAGCACTCGGCCGAACCAGTGACAGCTCCCGCCCTTGTCGATGGAGCTTCCCTGCCCCGGTCAGGCACGGGAGGCACCGTCCCCACGACCTTTACCTCCGGCTACCGTTACGCTGGCCTGGGTTACACCACCGTGTTCGATGCCGCTGTCGCTCCGGTCATGGCACGGCACAGCCATGCCGAGCTGGACGACACGCCTTGCGTGGATGGCGGTTTCTTTGCGCTAATGGGTAACGACGAGTACCTGTTGCGGCAGATTGCTGCAGGCGAGCGGGAGCGGGCTCGCGACTATGCGGCCTGGCTGCTCGGCTCGACGGGGGCCT
>DATMDQ010000037.1:0-5265 GCA_035557715.1 Gemmatimonadales bacterium | reverse complement strand
AAGAACAAGGAAGTGGAGCAGGCCAAGGTGGCCCTGGAAGAGAAGGCCGAGCAGCTGGCCCTCATCTCCAAGTACAAGTCGGAGTTCCTGGCCAACATGTCACACGAGCTTCGGACCCCGCTCAACAGCCTGCTGATCCTTTCCCAGATCCTGACCGAAAATTCGGATGGCAACCTCACCACCAAGCAGGTCGGGTTTGCCCAGACGATTCACAGCTCTGGCTCCGACCTGCTGGACCTGATCAACGACATTCTGGACCTGTCGAAGATCGAGTCGGGCACCATGGCGGTGGATATCACCACGGTGCCGTTCAACGAGCTCCGCAAGTTCGTGGAGAGCACCTTCCGGCAGGTCGGCGATCTCAAGGGGCTCCACTTCGAAGTCAACCTCGACGCCGCGCTACCTCCGGCCATGCAGACGGATACCAAGCGGCTGCAGCAGGTGCTCAAGAATCTGCTGTCGAACGCGTTCAAGTTCACCGAGCGGGGGAGTGTCTCCCTCCGCGCCAGCGTCGCAACCAGCGGCTGGAATCCCGAGCAGGAGCTGCTCAATGCCGCCAACACCGTCATTGCCCTCGCGGTGACCGATACCGGCATCGGTATTCCGAGGGAGAAGCACGGCGTCATCTTCGAAGCATTTCAGCAGGGTGACGGCACCACCAGCCGGAAGTACGGCGGTACCGGACTCGGCCTCTCCATCAGCCGCCAGATTACCCGGCTGCTGGGTGGTGAGATCCGGATCGAGAGCACGCCCGGGATCGGGAGCACGTTCACGCTCTATCTGCCGCTGATCTACCCTTCACAGCCGGCGGAAGCGCCCGGAATCGGGGAGGATGGCGTCGGCAGCGTTGGTCCGCTGGTCAGCGAGGCGGCAAAACCGATCATCAGCGCAAGCTCCCGGGTGGTGCTGGCCCCGGTGGTGGAGCGGGCGGTCAGTGACGACCGTGCGGATATCCGCGATGGCGACCGGGTGCTTCTCATCGCCGAGGACGATCTCAACTTCGCCCAGATTCTCCTGGACCTGGCCCGGGAACGCGGCTTCAAGGGCGTGGTCGCCCACACGGCCGACCGTGCCCTGGCGCTGGCCCGGGAATACCGGCCGACCGCGGTGACATTGGACCTCCGGCTTCCCGATGCCGATGGATGGACCATTCTCGACCGGCTGAAGCACGATCCGGCGACCCGGCACGTGCCGGTGCACATCATCTCGGTGGAGGAGAACTGGCAGCGGGGCCTCCGCCTGGGTGCCATCGACTTTCTCACCAAGCCGGCCACCAAGGAATCGCTCTCCGAGGCGCTGACGACGCTGCACGAGTTTGTGGACCGTCCGATCAAGCGCCTGCTCGTGGTAGAAGACGATAAAGCGCAGCAGCAGAGCATCGCCGAGCTCATCGGCGACGGCGACGTTGTAACCACGGCGGTGGCCACCGGGGCCGACGCGCTCGAGGCCCTCCAGCGGGAGAGCTTCGACTGCATGGTGCTCGACCTCGGTCTGCCCGACATGACCGGCTTCCAGCTGATCACCCGGGTCAAGGGAGAGATCGGGCTGAGGAAGCTTCCCACCATCGTGTATACCGGGAAGCAGCTGACCAAGCGGGAGGAGATCGAGCTTCGCCGGATGGCGGAGTCGGTGGTGATCAAGGACGCGCAGTCACCTGAGCGGCTGCTCGACGAGACGGCGCTGTTCCTCCACCGGGTCACCGCCCGGCTGCCCGAGTCCAAACGGCGAATGCTGGAGCAGCTGCACCGCACTGATCCCACCCTCACCGGACGGACCGCCCTGGTGGTGGATGACGACGTGCGCAACATCTTCGCCCTGACGACGTTCCTGGAGCGGAGCGAGATGAAGGTGCTGTATGCCGAGAGCGGCCAGGAGGGGATCGCCAAGCTGCAGGAGAATCCCGAGGTGGATGTGGTGCTCATGGATGTCATGATGCCGGAGATGGACGGCTACGAGACGATGCGGGCCATCCGGGAGATGTCCCGGTTCCGCAACCTGCCGATCATCGCCGTCACCGCGAAGGCCATGAAGGGCGACCGGGAGAAATGCATTGACGCCGGCGCGTCGGACTATATCGCCAAACCGGTAGATATGGATCAGCTGCTGTCGCTGTTGCGTGTATGGCTGTACCGGTAGGCGGACGGGCGGGCTGGCGGACAGGCGGACCGGTGGACGAGTCGGGCTCAGCAGCCGTGGCGAATGGCGACTCCGAATCAGAGTCCCCGACCGGCAGTCCGCCCGACCGCCTGTCCGCCAGTCCGCCCGACCGCGTCAACATTCTGCTGGTCGACGACCAACCCGCCAATCTCGTCGCCCTCGAGGCGATCCTGCACGGGTTGGGACAGAACCTGATCAAGGCGGAATCGGGACGGGAGGCGCTCAAGTGGCTCCTGACTCACGATTTCGCGGTCATCCTGCTCGACGTCAAGATGCCGGAGATGGACGGGTTCGAGACCGCGACGCTGATCCGCGAGCGGGACAAGTCGCGCCACACGCCCATTCTGTTCCTCACCGCGGCCGACAAGAGCCAGGACCATGCGGTCCGCGGATACGCCGTCGGTGCGGTCGACTATCTCGTAAAGCCGGTGGTTCCCGAGTTCGTCCGGTCCAAGGTCGCCGTCTTCGTCGAGCTGGCCAAGAAATCAGAGCTCCTCCGGCGGCAGACCCAGCTGCTGGTGGAGAGCGAGCAGGCGGCGCGGGAGCTGGCGGAGACGCGCGCCGAGCTGGTTCGCGACCTGGAGCACAAGAACCGGGAGCTGGAGAGCTTCAGCTACGCCGTCTCCCACGACCTGAGAGCGCCGCTCCGGCGGATCGACAGCTTCAGCCGCGCGATCCTGGAGAGCCAGGGCGACCAGCTGGATGATCCGGGGCGCCGCTATCTGGAGAGGGTGCGGGAAGCGAGCCAGCAGATGTCTCAGCTGATCGACGACGTGCTGTATCTCTCCCGGGTCACCCGGGCCGACCTCAGGGAACAGGACGTGGACCTCAGCGCGTTGGCTACCCTCATCCTGTCACGGCTGCAGGAGAGCGAGCCGGTCCGGAAGGTCGAAGTCAAAGTGCGGCCGGGAGTGGTGGTGACGGGAGACGGCCAGCTGCTGCGGATCGCGCTGGAGAATCTGCTGGAGAATGCCTGGAAGTTCACCGGCAAGCAGCCGGACTCCCGAGTCGAGTTCGGCGTAACCCAGGCATCCGGAGAGCCGACGTACTTTGTGCGGGACAACGGCGCCGGGTTCGACATGACCTATGCCGACCGGCTCTTTGGCCCCTTCCAGCGGCTGCATGCCCAGAGCGAATTTCCGGGATCGGGCATCGGCCTCGCCACGGTGCAGCGCATTATCCACCGGCACGGTGGACAGGTGTGGGCCGAAGGGTTGGTGGGGCAGGGTGCAACATTCCAGTTTACTCTGGGACGGGTTCGCTCTGACAGTACCTCTAGTCCTGGGGCGAACCGGCCAACGCCGCATCCATCTTAGTCTGGCTCAGCTTCCGCGCCTTGACGATGCCGCAGCTGACGCGGGGATGGCGCTCTGCCATGGGACACTCGCGGGCGGGTTTGTGGATGACGGTTTCGATCTGGGAGGCTAGCGAGGGGGCTCCTCTGCCGGCGCCCGGGTTGGTGCCGCGAGAGCCTCGCTCACTTTGGTAAGCAGCTCGTCTCGGGTGAACGGTTTGGCGAGGAAAGGGGCGTCCAGCCGGGTGAGCCCGTACTGCATCAGTACTTCCGCGGGATGGGCCGACATGTAGAGGGTACGTTGCGTCGGCCAGCGCTCCCGGATCCGCTGAGTGACCTGAACGCCGTCGGACAGCGGCATCACGACGTCGACTATCACGAGCTGGACCCCTGAGCGTGCGGTCTCCAGGACCTCCATTCCCTCCTCACCACTCTCCGCCTCGAAAACCCGGAACCCCCACTCGCTGAGCAGCCGGTGGGCCATGCGCCGGACCGTCGGCTGGTCATCAATGACGAGGATACTGGGACCACTACGAACGTCTGGTAGGCTCACTGTCACTGCCGGAAAAATATTCGAATCGCACCGCCCATGCCCCCTCGGCATCCCCCGGGTGCGCGCGAGGGTTCAGGAAGACTATACGCAGTAGGGCCCGATTGTCATTGTGATGCAGATCACATTCGGGCCTCAGGGCCTACTGGGCCTCGGCTCGACGCTGTCTCCGGTCCTCAAGGCGAGAACGGCGCTGATCGTCCTGGGTGCCGGCCGAGGGGAGTCCGCGAAACTGGAAGTGGCGCTCATCCAGAACCCGGTCTCGGTCTACCAGTGTCAGGCCGCGGCGAGGGCCTGGGCGCACCGACAATACGAGATTGGCCATTACGGCCGCGGGCTGCCACTCACCCGGCGCTATGCCCGGATACAGGTGCGCATACGCGGACTTGAGCAGCGCCTGCCGCACGTCGGCTCTGGCCCGCCCGGCCCGGTCCACCCCTGCTCGATGCGCTCCGCTCATGGTTACTCTTTCCTTAACCGGCTCGGCCGAGGGGGCCGCTCGATTCATTTGCAGGACTCGGCTCCGCGCTGGAGTCGCTCAGCCGGCTCTGGCTCTCAGGAAGTCCCACCGGACGGGCCGAAGCTCCCCGGTACTCGAAGTGCTCGTCGTGCAGAAGCCGCCGGCCGGTGATGATCCCTGACTGGGAGCGATCCTTATGGATCAGGTCGGTAACGAGGCTCAGCAACTTCTCCACTGGCATCCAGACACCAGGCTTAAGTCCCGGATAGAGACTCGCGTACTCGGTCCGGAGTCTCGCCTGCCGACCGCGTGGCGTGCTCACAAGCGCCTCCCGGTTGTGATGGAATCCTGCCAATGTACACCATAATCCACCCCCCCGTGCAGCCGGGGGGTGCAGCATAGGCTCCATGAAGTCGGGCGGTGCGATGACCGGGAAAAGAGAAGGGTCCGTCGGGCAGCCTGCACCCGCCGGACCCCTTGTAGCTATCGATTGCCCCCACCGCCGGGGCGCCCGCCATGGCCGCCCCCTTGTCCGCCACCACCGCCGCCCTGACCCCCACCAGGACCCTTGCCGCCTCCGCCACCTTGACCGCCGCCGCCGGGTCCTCTGGGGTTGCCTCCACCTCCACCTCCACCACCCCCAGGTGCGCCGCCGCCGCCGGGGCCTTTACCCCCTCCTCCGCCGCCGCCTCCTGGATTACCACCTCCGGGCCCTCTGCCGCCGCCGCCACCCCCGCCCGGATTACCGCCGCCGCCACCGCCAGGGCCTTTGCCACCGCCGCCTCCACCACCGCCGCCACCACC
>DATMDQ010000036.1:0-8378 GCA_035557715.1 Gemmatimonadales bacterium | reverse complement strand
CGGCTCGTAGCTTACAGCATGGACAAACCGCGAATCTTCCTTGGCTCGTCGGGAAAGCAGGCCAAGCTGCTGCAGGCGCTGACGCGGGGTCTGGAGGACGTCGCGCACGTCGATCCCTGGACCACGTCCTTCAATCCCGGGACCACCACGCTGGACCGCCTCGTCGAGCTGGCACATGAAGTCGACTTCGCCGCGTTCGTGTTCGCCCGGGATGACTGGACGACCATCAGCCCCGCCGCCGCCGTTCCCGCGGAGTCCGGTCAGGATTCTCCGCGAGACAATGTCGTCTTCGAAGCCGGGCTGTTCGGTGGCGTTCTTGGCATGCGCCGGACCTTCATCCTCCATGCCCGCGGCTCGAAGCTTCCGAGCGATCTCCTCGGCCTCACCTGTGTTCGCTACGGTGACGCGACCACCCCGGCCGAGATGAGAGTCGTCAACGGGGCACTTCGGAAGGCGATCGAGAACCAGGGGCGCGTCGCCCGCATCGAGGGTCTGTGGTGGCAGTTCTCGCTGACGGAGCGCGGCCCCCGGGAGCCATCCGCCGTCAGCCTGCTGCGGATCTCGCGAGACCGGGACGGCGCACTGGAGCTGAGCGGCCGCTCATGGGCGGACGATGGCAGTCTCTCGGCGAGGTACTGGAGCGAGGCGGTGAAAGAGAGAAAGGATCCCTCGGGCGTCTTCTACTATTGGCGGGGCGAACGGCCCCGGGATCCGAACGCGCCGCAACTGCACGGGACCGGTGAGATCCGGCTGGAGTCCGCTGATCGCGCCGCCGGGTACTGGATCACGCGGGCGGACACAGACCCGACATTAAACGCGCGGACCTCCGGTGTCTTCTGGCGCGCCGATCCCGAGGATTTGAGCACCCTGGACGGAGCGGACGACCGGCGGCGCGCCGAGTTGATCTCGGAGCGGTTGGGGCAATGGAAGGCCCTCGCGAACGCATAGACGCATCAGGGAGGGCGCGCTCGGAAGAACTAAACCTTGAGCCGGCCACGAAAGCCTCTGGCGGCATAGTATGATTCAGCACCGTTGTGATAAACGAAAACATGGTCATAGCGCCGATCACAGAAGAGCGCACCTCCAAGGTCTCTGATCTTGGCCGGCGTTTTCACCCAGCTCGAAGTCTTCCTGTCGAACTCTCCCAGCTCTTGCAGTTCTCGATATTGTTGTTCCGTGAGTAATTCAATGCCTATCGAGGCCGCCATTTCAATCGCGTTTCCCTTTGGCTTGTTTTCCTTTCGTGAATCGAGAGCCTCGCGGTCATAGCAGATGCTGCGTCGCCCTGCTGGACTCTCGGGTGAACAATCACAGAAAAGGACCTCACCGGTCTTCTCATCACGACCAATGACATCCGGTTCGCCGCCGGTACGGTCCATTTCAGAGAGTACTTGGAGTTTTTTGGAACTAGCCTCCAATTTCGCCTGCACTGAGCTCCAGTCGATTCCTGGGTGACGACGCAGGTTTTTAGCGAAACGATCTTTTAGAGTCTTGATCAGCTTGTCACGACCTGCTGCTTCCATCTGAATATCTCCTTGGTGCAGTATCGGGCCTTTCTCCCTGCCCGTCCTTCCCGTCCTTCCCGTCCTTCCCGAACCCCCTGGGTCTTACCCGTGGAGCGTTCGTTTCTGGCGTCGACGGTGGCCCACGCTAGGTTTCGGTATGGCGCCTGTCAAGATTGATCGAGAGCGCGGCTCTGGCAGGAGCCCGCTCGCGGGATAGGTTCAGCAGTATCCCCACACATCGACACCTCAATGATGAGCTCTCTCCGCGCCTCTCTTCTCATCCTCGGTCTCTCGGCCCTCATTGCCTGCGGTGACGATAGCACCGGGCCCACAGTCGCATCCGTGGCCGGGACCTACCACGCCACCCAGGTCGACCTCATCCAGCCGGACAATTCGGTCATTGACGGGCTCGCGCTCGGCGTCACGCTCGAGATCGTGCTGACACCCCAGGGCACCACCAGCGGCACGCTGGTGATCCCGGCGGTCCTCACGGAAGACGGAATCGAGGACGACGTGTTAGACCTGACGGGGACGTTCACGGTGAGCGGCAATACTGTGACATTTCAGGGTCAGGGCGACAACCTCATCCCCGAGCTGCCATGGACCATCGGCAACGGGACCCTCACTGCAAGTGACGCGGATGCCGAAGGGACCATTCAGGTGACGCTGACCCGGTCGTAAGTCTGGCTACCCTCGTGGCCTGACTCGCGGTCCGATCCGCAGCTCCCGCCCCTCCTGAGACAGGAGCACCTCCGCCGCCCGGCGCGCGTCCGCCGGTAGCGGCCGGTGCATCGCCCACCAACGCTCCGCTCGCTCGACCGTCCAGGCCGATTCCAACGGAACGGCGTCGAGCCGGGTGCTCACCGCCTCCGCGCTGGCCGGCCGGCGGGCCGGGTCCTGCATGTCGATCCGGGCACTGCTCGTACGTCAAATAGATGTGGAACACACATCCGGGCGCGCAGGAGGGGCACTTCCATCGTAGTTTCCAATATGTTCCGCCGAGGCAAGCAGGCCGTCATCGAGTCGATCGCCGTAGGCGATCGCTACACCGTCGACCGGGAGCTCGGCCGGGGCGGGATGGCCGTGGTCTATCTGGCCCGCGACCGCAAGCACGACCGGCCCGTCGCGATCAAGATCCTCCGCCCGGAGATCGTCGCCGGCGAATCCGCCCAGCGCTTCCTGCGGGAGATCCGGATCCAGGCCCGGCTCCAGCACCCCCACATCCTCCCCCTGCTCGATTCGGGCACCACCGACGAGGCGCCTCCCCGCCCGTTCTACGTCATGCCCTATGTGGACGGCGAGACCCTCCGCCAGCGCCTCACCCGCGAAGGGCCGCTCCCCCTGGCGGAAGCGCTACGCCTGGTGCGCGAGACCGGCGAAGCGCTCCACTACGCCCATGAGCAAGGGCTGATTCATCGCGATGTGAAGCCCGAGAACGTCCTCCTGTCCCAAGCCCATGCCCTGGTGGCGGACTTCGGCATCGCGCGGGCCGCAGACGTCGCGGCCGACGCCCGGCTGACTCGCCCGGGGCTGAGCATGGGGACCCCCACCTACATGAGTCCGGAGCAGGCCCAGGGCGAAAGCGGGGTCGATGCCCGGGCCGACCAGTACAGCCTCGCCTGCGTCCTCTATGAGCTCCTGGCGGGTCAGCCGCCCTTCACCGGCCCCGACGCCCGCGCGGTGTTGTTGCGCCAGGTGCTCGACCCGGTGCCGCCACTCACCACCCTCCGCCCCGGCGTGCCTGAGTCGGTGCGACGAGCCATCGAGCGGGCACTATCCAAGGTCCCGGCGGACCGGTTTGGGACCGTCGTGGATTTCCTGGCGGCCCTGGAGGCCCCCGGGGTGCCGGCCCCGAAGAAGGCCATCGTCGTGCTGCCGTTCTCCAATCTGAGCCCCGATCCCGACAACGCGTACTTCGCCGACGGCCTCATGGAGGAGGTGATCGCCGATCTCTCCAGGGTCCAGGCGCTCACCGTGATCTCGCGGACCTCCTCGGTCAAGCTCAAAGCGACCGACTGGGACCTCCGGCGCATCGGGCGCGAGCTCAACGTGCGCTACGCGCTGGAGGGCAGCGTGAGGAGAGCGGGGTCCACGCTCCGGATTACGGCCCAGCTGATCGACCTCGAGAGCGATGCCCACCTCTGGGCCGAGAAGTACTCCGGCACGGTGGACGACGTGTTCGACCTGCAGGAGCGGCTCTCGCGCCAGATCGTCGAGGCGCTGCGGATCACGCTGACGCCCCCGGAAGACCGCGAGATCGCGGCCCGGCCGATCGCGGACATCCGCGCGTTCGAGTACTACCAACGCGCCCGGCAGGAGTATTACCGGTATACCACGGAGGGAATGGCAGCGGCCCGAGCATTGGCTGAACACGGCCTAGCCGCGGTGGGCCCCAATGAGGCCCTGTACGGGATGTTGGGGACGGTGTACGCCTGGTCGCCGATGGTTCTGCTCGGCGGCGACGAGGAGACGACGCTGCGGGAGGCGGAGGGCTGTGCCCGCCGCGCCTTCGAGCTGAACCCAAACTCGGCGCAGGGCCTCTCGATCATGGGCCAGGTGGCCTACCGGCGGGGCCAGGCGGGGGAAGCTGTTCGCCTGCTGACCCTGGCCTGCTCCGCCGACCCCAACAACCCCGACGCGATGCATCAGCTCGGCGGGGCATATCTGCTCGGCGGGCGGATCGGCCCGATGCGGGAGGTGCTGACCCGGTTGGCCGAGCTGGACCCTCTGACGGCCAGCAATCACTGCCTGCTGGGGATGAGTTACCTGCTGGGCGGCAACGCCGTTGAGGCGCTGCCCTCGCACCGGCGGGCGGTCGAGGTGGATCCGCGGAGCACCATCTGCCGGGTGTGCGACGCGGTGGCGCTGGTGGCCGCGGGACGCGACGACGAGGCGGCAGGCCAGTTCGAGTGGCTGGAGCGCCAGCCTTCGGACGATCACCTCGCGGCGGTCGCGCTGCGCTTCCGGCGCGGCCTGACCGGCGACCGGGAGGCGGTGCTATCGCCCCCGAGTGCGGCAGAGCGCGCGATGGCAGAATCGGACGAGTACTGGTCGTACTTGATGGCCGGGGCGTATGCGCTGGTCGGCGAGGCGGACCAGGCTCTGAGCTGGCTGGAACATGCGGTCACGGTCCGCGGCTGGGTGGACTACGTGTACTTCACCCGGCATGATCGTTTTCTCTATGGCCTGCGGGCGAGCCGGCGCTTCCAGGAGCTCATGGAATCGGCCCAGCAGCGGTACGCGCGGTTCACGGACGACGGTGCCCCGGCGCCAACCCTCGTGGCACCGATCCGCTAGCATATCCCCGTAGCCTTCTTTCGTGAGGCCTACCCCCTTGGCCTTACCCGTGGCCCGATCCGCAACTCCCGTCCCTCCTGCGACAGCAGCACTTCCGCCACTCGGCGCGCGTCCGCCGGTAGAGGCCGGTGCATCGCCCACCAGCGCTCCGCTCGCTCGACCGTCCACGCCGATTCCAGGGAGACGGCGTCGAGAATAATAAGGTCCTCGAGCGGCCTGGCCCGTGCTGGCGAAGCGCTGGTAGACCGTTTGCCGGATACTGGTATCGAAATCCACCATGCAGATGTACTGCCCGGTACCAGCCGAAGCTAGCTACCCTCTTGGCCCGATCCGCAACTCGCTCCTGGCTCTATCTTTTCGCCCTCAATTGCAGGATGTTCAGCTCGTTTGAGGTGCCCAGGCGAACGCGAGACATGTACGTCCCGGCTCCCTGTGACACGAAGACCTGCAGAGGGCCTCGGTGATACAGGCCGTGAGTGAAGGGGAAAATCGCCGTGGCGACGAGTGTGCCTGGGAAGAACTGCCCGCCGTGTGTGTGGCCCGCAATCATCAAATCGATTCCGTTCGCGGCCGCATGCTGAGCGCCTGTCGGACTGTGGTGCAGGAGCACCGACGGCATGCCGTCCTTCAGGTGGAGTGATGCAAGCACGGACTTGATAGTGCGTGAATCGTCGGAAGGATGCAGGTCGAACGCGTCTTCATCGGCGTTCATGTAGTCGAGGCCCACGAGCTGGAATCCGTGGGTTTCGACTACCTGGTTGCGGAGGATTGTCACCCCATACTTCTTCACCGAGGCAAACGTCCGTTCCGCATCGACATACATCTCGTGATTCCCTCCTACGTAGTAGACGGGCGCCGAGAATCGAGCCAGCGGCTCGAGCTCTCCAGGCAAGAACGCTGCCTCGGAGTCGATGAGGTCCCCTGTAATCAGAACGATGTCAGGCTCGCGCTGATTCGTTTCTGCAACGATCTTCTCGAGGTACTTCCTTCCCCGGTGATGCCCCAAGTGGATGTCCGACAGCTGCATCGCTACGACGTCGCGACCCAGGCCGGGGAGTGCAATCTCAGTCTCAACCACAGAGAACCTGTTGGCCCACATGCCGCCGACGAGCGTCGCGCCGGCCGCCAGAAGCAGTGCCGCCGCACCGACGCGGGCTTTCGGTATGTGCCACGCCCGCTCGATGAAATGCAGGAATACGAATGCCAGCGTCAGGAAGACGTAGCCAGCGAAAAGATATCCGCCAAGGACGTATGACATGCCGGCTACCACATCAACGGACTTCGTAGCGGGCACCATCAACACGAACGAGCCGACGAGGGCCGCTGTAACGAGAACACGCAACAGCCACCGCCGCTGAAGCCCGAACGTCATCCGCAAGCGGAAGGCGATGTACCAGGCGGAACCGAAGACCGCCAGCGCAAATAGCAGCAGGACACCGACCTGCAGCACAGCGTTCATATCGCTTCAGCGCCCTCCTCGTTCGGCCGGCTGCGCGCCGCCGCCTCCTGCTACCCCCGTGGCCTTACCCGGGGCCCGATCCGCAACTCCCGCCCCTCCTGCGACAGCAGCACCTCAGCCACTCGGCGCGCGTCCGCCGGTAACGGCTGGTGCATCGCCCACCAGCGCTCCGCCCGCTCGACCGTCCAGGCCGATTCCAGCGGAACGGCGTCGAGCCGGGTGCTCACCGCCTCCGCGCTGGCCGGGCGGCGGGCCGGGTCCTTCTCCAGGCACTCCATGATCAGGTCCTCCAGCGGCCCCGGGATCGGCAGCTCGGACCTGGTGGAGAGTTTGGGCGGCGGCGTGTGCGCATGATGGAACATCACCTCCACCACGTTCCTTCCCTCGAAAACCAGCTTGCCGGTCAACAGCCAGTACCCGACACACCCTAGCGCATACAGGTCAACCCGATGGTCGGTCTCGGCCACGCCGAGTATCACCTCCGGTGCCATAAACGCCGGAGTCCCAGCGGTTCCACCAGCCTCGTGCGAGCCTCCGTCACTCCTTGCTCCTGACCGCCCCGCTGCCCCGCTGTCCCGCTGTCCCGCTGTTTCGAGCTTGACCAGACCAAAGTCGAGCACCTTGGCAAAGTCGAACGTAGTTCCTGCCCGGCTGACCACTACGTTCGCCGGCTTGATGTCGCGATGCACCAGCCCGTTGGCGTGCGCGTCCTGGAGCGAAGAGCAGACCTGGCGCAGGAGGTGGACGGCCCGCTCCGCGGGCAGTGGCCCGTACTGTTTGACCAGGGTATCGAGATCCAGGCCGTCGAGCAGCTCCATCACATAGTACAGCCTGCCGTCCTCGGTGGCGCCGAAGTCGTAGAGCTGCACCGTGTGAGGGGACTTGAGTGCGGCGGTGGCCCGGGCTTCGCGCTCGAAGCGCCGGAGCAGCAGATCGGGATCGCCCGCCACCTGCGGACGGATGAGCTTGATCGCCGCCGGCCGGATCAGGAGGCGGTGGCGCGCCCGCCAGACCTCGCCCATCCCGCCGCCACCGATCTTCTCCTCGAGGACGTACTGACCCAGCTCATTGGCCTCGGCGACCTGCTTCCGAAGTCCGTAGGTGACCCGGGAAGTAATGGTGGCCAGCGTGGTCCCCAGCACGCTCCAGAGGATCGTGTTGAGGCTCATGTACTGCTTCTGGTAGTCCGCGCTGAACCCGGGCAGGAGCGCCGTGGGGTCATGGCGCACGATGCAGACGATCACGGTCGGCAGGAAACACAGCGCCGAGAGCACCATGGTTCGGCGCGGCCGGGATGGCACCAGGATCGCCCGGATCATGACGGTGACGGTGAGGGCCAGCAGCACCTGGAGGATCTGCCCCTCGTCATTCACTGTCATGAGCGAGAGGAAACCGCAGGCCACCACAATGCCGATGGCATCGAGCGCCCCCAGACTCCGCGCCGAGAGCCTGGCGCGGCTGGCCAGGAGCCAGAGCAGGCCCATCGTCCAGCTGGCGGCGAGGTGGCCGAGCGCGACCGGGCCCTTCACCACGGCGGCGAACGGGGCGCCGCCGATCAGGACCATGCTGGCGAGGAGGAAGAGGTAGAATCCAAACGACACGAGGAAGAGCGTCTTGCCGACCAGCGCCAGCCGCTCCCGCACAAAATCCAACCCGTTAGAGGTGTCGAGCCCCCCGGCCGACCAGAACCCGGCTCCCTGGGTGGATGGCGAGGCTTTAGAGGTTCTCAGACTTCAATACCGTGCGATCCCGGCTCTGGGCCAACAATCGCTCAGCAAAGTCGACGCGTTCGTGAAGCTCTGCCATCTGAGATGACTGGCTGGCCAGGCTGTTCTGGACATCTTCCAGCGCTGCAGCCTGGTCCTTCAGTTGGTCGCTGAGTTGGGAGAGCTCGGATCTCGAGGATCCCCGGCCGCGTATGGCCCCGGCGATGGCCCCCGCGACCAGCACCACCGTGGTACCGACCATCGCGAGTGCGACCAGGAAAATGGGCTCGCTCATGTCTCATGTCTCCAGGGTGCACGACGTTTGGCTCAAGTCACCGGCCAAGCCGGCTGGCTCCAACATATCATGCAGCCGTGGCCGCAGTTAGGGCAACGACACGGAAGAAACACGGA
>DATMDQ010000035.1:0-32973 GCA_035557715.1 Gemmatimonadales bacterium | reverse complement strand
CGAGGAAGCCCTGGCTCAGATGACGGCTCGCAGGCAGGCTCTGGAGGAGTTGGAACGAGACCGCGTAGGACTGGCTCCGGCGGCCGCAGCACTTCTGGCGGCGCGCGACCGGTTCGAAGGCGGTGTGCTCGGGCCGCTCAGCGATTTCGTGAGCACCGGCCGGCAGGACGCGGAGCTGGCTGAGCGGCTATTGGGCGACTGGATGCATGCAGTACTGGTTCGGAGCGAAGACACGGTCAGAGCGATTCAGGCCTGGCACGCCGAGCACCAGCCTGGCGCGCTCGTCCTGCTTCCCCTCGACCCGGGGCCGGTTACTTCGGCCGGGGCACAGCCGGTGGACCAACGGCTGCGGACAGAGGAGCCCGCGGCCGGCTGGGTCCGGGCGGCACTGGCGGGCTCTGAGGTCCTCGACGATTCGGGTCGGATCCTCCGACGTGCCAGCGGCGCCATCTTCCTCTCGGGCGCCGGCGCGCCCTCCGGCCCTCTCCGCCGCCGTGCGGAACTGGCAGCCCTGGGCCTGGAAGTGGACCAGGCCGGGACATCCCTTGCCCGTGCCGATGAAGCCCTGCGCTTTACGGTCGAACGCCTGGCTGAGCGAGAAAACACACTCGCTGAGACCGTTGGCACCGCCGAGCGCGCCCGCGACGCGGAACGGCAAGCCCTCGCAACCCGCGACGATGTCATCCGGGTTGTCGCTAACCTCACCCGCGAAGCGGGCGACTCCGAGGCCCTGGCAGAGCAGATGACCGAGCGGGTCAGCCGATCGGAGCAGCGGCTGGCCGAGATCGATGCCGCATTGGTCCAGGGAGAGCTGAATCGCGGCCGGGTCGAGCAGGAGCTAGGCGGCTCCCGCAGCGAGCTGGCTGAGCTGGAGGCCGACCAGGAGAATGCGCGAGAGCAGCGCGCCCACTGGCAGGTGCAGGAGGCGCACGTAGCGGGGAGCTTGCGCGGCGCAACCGAACGGCTCGAGCGGGCTGGTCGCACCCGGGTTGAGGCCGAGGAGAGGGTTCGGGGCCTGATCGAGGAGCTCACCCTCCTGGATGCCGATGCCGCGTCGGTGGCGGCGCAGCAGGCGGAGTGGCTCGAGACCCGAGCCGAGCGCCGGGTGGCTCTCCAGGAGCTGGAGGTGGCGAGCTCGGCGGCCGAGGCCTCTCTGGCGAGCGCCGATGCCGGGCTGGCAGCTGCAGAACAGGAGCTGGACACGATCCGTGCCGAGCTCGAAGCCGCCGGCGATGAAAACCACGCCCTCCAGGTGCGGCACACCGAGGTCACCGGACTCCGGCGATCCATCGTAGAGAGAGTCGAAGCCGAATGGCACAAGCCGTTCGATCACCTGATGGCGACGGCCGCACTGCTCGACCTGGATCTGGAGACTCTGGAGTCGGAGGCGGCGCGCATTGTCGCGGCCCTCGACGCGATCGGCCCGGTCAACCCGCTGGCGGTGGAGGAGCACGCCGAGGAGTCCAAACGGGTGGAGTTCCTGACCGCCCAGCGGGATGACCTGATCAGCGCCCGCCAGTCGCTGCTTCAGGCCATCCGGGAAATCGACGGAACGGCGCGGACCATGTTCCTCGAGACCTTCCTCGCGGTGCAAGCCAACTTCTCCAAGGTCTTCACCACACTGTTCGGGGGCGGCGAGTGCGAGCTGGGGCTGGCGAACCCGGACGATCCGCTCGAGAGCGAAATCGACATTCATGCCGCGCCCCGGGGTAAGCGAACCCAGCGGATTCACCTGCTCTCTTCTGGCGAGCGCACCCTGGTGGCTGTCTCTCTGCTCTTCAGCATCTATCTCACCAAGCCTAGCCCCTTCTGCCTCATGGACGAGGTAGACGCGCCGCTGGATGACGCCAACGTGGGCCGGTTCACCCGATTGTTGGAGGAGTTCAAGGCGGACACCCAGTTCCTGGTCATTACTCACAATCCCCGAACGATGCAGGCGGCCGATTCCGTCTACGGAGTGACCATGCAGGAGCCGGGAGTGTCTACGATTGTAGGCGTCAGGCTGGGTGAGTGGGAGCACGTTTAAGGGGTCTAGGGTCTAGGGTCTGGGGTCTAAGGTCAAACGCGACGCTGCGCGAGGCAGGATGACCTCGCGTGCCTGGCATGCAGCGTGCATGATTAGACCCGAGACTCTCGACCCTAGACCTTCACCGTTACCGGAGTCAGAGCTGGAATGTTGATCGTCATGCGCCACGGCGCAGCGGAAGAAGAGATCCAGCGCGTCGCCGCCACCATCGAGGAGATGGGCTACCAGGCGCGCCCCATGCCTGGCAAGCAGCGCACCACGGTCGGGCTGGTGGGCAACGACGGCCGGGTAGACGGCTCCCGCCTGGCGGCGCTTCCCGGCGTGCAGGAAATCATCCACGTCACCAAGCCGTACAAACAGGTGTCCCGCGAGTGGAAGGCGGACTCGACCATCGTCCGGCTCCCAGGGGGGCTCTCCGTGGGCGGCGATGACGTTGTGGTCATGGCGGGACCTTGCTCGGTGGAAAGCGAGCGACAGATCCTCGATGCCGCGTGGGCGGTGCGGGATGCCGGCGCCACGGTGCTGCGGGCCGGCGCCTACAAGCCCCGCAGCTCGCCGTATTCGTTCCAGGGTCTTGGCCGCGCCGGTCTGAAGCTGCTCGCGCGAGCTAGGGAAGAGACCGGCCTATTGATCGTCACCGAGGCCATGGACGGCGAGGAGATGGACTTCGTTGCCGAGGTCGCCGATATCATCCAGCTCGGCGCCCGGAACATGCAGAACTATTCGCTCTTGAAGCGGGCCGGCCGCGCCGGAAAGCCGATCCTGCTGAAGCGAGGTCTTTCCGCCACCATTCAGGAGTTGCTCCTGTCGGCGGAGTATATCCTAGCCGAGGGCAACCCCAACGTCATCCTCTGCGAGCGGGGAGTGCGTGGGTTCGATCCGGCCACTCGTAACATCTTCGATCTGAGCGCCATCGCGGTGGTGCACGGACTCTCTCATCTCCCCATCGTGGCCGATCCGAGCCACGGCACCGGCCACCGCGACATGGTCAGTCCCATGGCACGCGCCGCAATCGCCGCCGGCGCGGACGGGCTGCTGGTCGAGGTACATCCCAGCCCTGACCGCGCGCTCTCGGATGGGGCTCAGAGTCTTTACCCGGAACAGTTCGATCGGATGATGAAGGAGATCCGGCTGATCGCGGAAGCGATTGGTCGCCGGGTGGCGGAGCCGGTGGGGATCCGCGCATGATAGGCCGCGTACTACTGCTGGTCGGACTGGCGGGGACGACGGCGGCGCAGGCACAGGACGCGGCGGCGGTCATCGGCCGTGCGGCGAAGGTGTATCGATCGCTGGGAAGCCTTCAGGCCGACTTCGAGCAGATCATCGACAATCCGATGATCGACAGCGCAGAGAGCAAGGGAACTCTGGCTCAGGCGGGCAATGCCAAGCTTGCCATGCGCTTCACCGATCCGCCGGGCGAGGCGATCGTCATCGACGGCAAGCATGTCTGGGTCTACACGCCGAGCACCGTACCAGGCCAGGTGATTCGTCTCAAGGCGCCGAGCGGTGGTCCGGCCTATGGTTACAATCTGCTCGCCTGGTTCCTCGACCGGCCTGCGGAGCGATATCGGCCCTCGTACCTGCGCAGCGAACGCATCGGGGGCCGCACTACCGATGTCATCAAGCTGGTGCCGGCGGTTCCTGACATGCCGTTTACCGAAGCAGTGATCTGGCTCGACCGGGACGACGCCCTGCCCCGCCGGCTCGAGATCCACGAGCAGTCTGGCGCCACTCGCACGCTGCGGCTTGCCCGGCTCCGGGTGAACCAGAAGCTGCCGGAACGGACCTTCACCTTCAAAGTGCCCGCCGGCGCCAGGGTGGTCGATCAGTAGGGGCGAGGCGTGGCTCGCCGGTTTGGGGTGAGAGGGCGACGCTTGCGTCGCCCCTACTTCTGATTGAGGACCTCTTCCACCCGCTCTGCCGCACTCTCGCTGAGACCTGCTTCCCGAGCCAGCGTGATCGCCGCCCGGCTTACCGTGCGGTACAGTGTACGGTCCTCGGAACTCAGCGCCTTGAGGTGAGCCCGAATCGTCTGCTCGTCACCCCGCCGCACCGCACCGGTCAGCGACCCCGCCGGACCCAGTGCAGTCAGGTTGGCAACCGCCCCACCGAGCAAGGGTAGGTAGATACGGGCCGCAATATCGGCCGGCACGCCTGCCGCCCTCGCAAGCCGTTCCGCTACTCCCACCAACGCCACGGTGTAATTCGCTACGAACGCCGCCCCGGCGTGATAGGCCGGCTTGGCGGCGGCTGGGATCCGCACCGGAATCATTCTGAGCGTATTGGCCAGTCGCTCGGCCGCCACCAGCGCACGATCATCTCCCTCGATGCCCACATACGCGCCCTTGAGCCGCTCCGCGGCCGTGGCCGCTTCGGCCACCGACTGGAGCGGATGGAACGAGCCACAGGCCGCTCCGCTTTCCTCCAGCGGTAGCAGCGCGTTTCGGTCCAGCAGCCCGGACAGGTGGAGAACCACCTGGTCCCGTGCGATGGCGCCCTCGGCGGCAAGCTCGGCGGCCACCGCCCCAATCGCGTCATCTGGCGTCGCGATGAGCACGAGCTCGGCGCCCGCGGTCGCTTCGGCCCGGCTACCCTGATGCAGCATCAAGGGAGGCGTGACGTCGCGCGGGGTTCGAGCCACCAACGCGACCTTGTAACCCCGACGCTTCAGGGCCAGGCCCAGACCCTGCCCCATTCGTCCTGCTCCAATGATCGTTACCCGTGGCTGCGACACCCGCACACTCCTTGATTGAAACGGCCGAGCCCGGCCGGCCATCGTTGGCCGACCGGGCTCGAATAGTAAACGGTCCTGCTGTTCCCTACCCTAGTTTTGAGCCGTCGCCGCAGACCCGTTCGCTTGGGCCAGGCCCAACAACTGCTTCGGAGTTTGGGCCTTACGCAGTAACCCCATCGCGGTCTGCATCTGCAGATCTTGCGCGGCCCGGCGACGGAATTCGGCCGGTCGGCCAAACACGTAGCGCGCAATCTCGTACCCCAGCTGCTCGTCGATCAGATTGCCGGCACCGTTGAACACGGCGGACGTGATCTGAATATCCTTGGCGCGGAGCCGCTGGTACACCTGCTGCCGCATCTCAGGGGTCACCTTGAAGGACTCGGCCTTAACGCCGTGCGTCTTCTTGGCCTCGAGCGCGATGGTCGTGAGCGCATCACGGTACTGCGGAAGCCCGTTCCCCAACGCCTTGGCAAAGTCACGCTCGCCAGTGGTCAACGAATCGGGGCGGATCACAAGATCCGGCACGATCCCTCCGCCACCGCGCACCACTCTACCGGCGTCGGTATGGAAGATCGGCCGCTCCTTCAGGGCGGAGTCGGTGGATTCCTTGTCCGGCGCGCCGAGGATCGTGTCGGTCACTATCGCCAGTGCCGCCTGGGTGGCCTGGTCCTCCTCATCCTTGGCGATCCGCTGGATGGTTCGGCCACTCGGGGTGAACCAGCGGGCCGTGGTCAGCTTCAGGGCCACGCCTTCGCCCAAGGGGAACAGGGTCTGAACCAGTCCCTTGCCGAAGGTGGGAGCACCCACCACAACCGCGCGATCGTGGTCCTGCAACGCGCCCGCTATGATCTCGGCTGCGCTGGCTGTTCCGTCGTTCACGAGAACGACGATCGGCAGATCGGGCCATGCCTGCTTGGCTTCATCGACGAATTCCTTGGTCGAGCCACGGGCCCGGCCTCGGGTCGAGACGATCTCCTGGCGAGTGTCGAGGAAGAGGTCCGCCACCTTGACGCCCTGATCCAGCAGGCCGCCCGGATTGCCCCGCAGATCCATGATGAGCGACTTCATTCCCTTGCCCTTCATGCCGGCGATCTCCTGGCGCAGCTCTTCAGCCGAGGTCTCGCTGACAGGATTCAAGGAGATGTAGCCTACCCCAGCGTCGAACATGGTTCCCGGAGGCACCGACCGCATATGGATCTGGGCGCGGGTGAGGCGATACTTGATCGGATCGGAGATTCCGCCACGGCGAATGGTGATGACGATTTTCGAGCCTGCTTCACCCCGAAGCGACTTGACCGCCTGATCGTTCTTCCACCCCTCGGTCGATTTTCCATCGACTTCGATGATCTGGTCACCGGTCTCGATGCCAGCCCGCTCGGCCGGCGTCTCGGGCAGAGGAGCCACTACTGTGATCCAGCCATCGCGGACGTCGATCTGGATGCCGAGTCCGGCGTAATTGCCGGAGGTCTGCTCGGTCAGCGCCTTGTAGTCGTCCCCGGTCAGCAACACCGAGTAGGGATCCATGAGCTGCTCCAGCATCCCCTTCGTAGCCTTCTGGTACAGGTCGGTCTCGCCGATCGAATCGACAAAGTAGGTGCTGACGTGGCCGAGAACATCATCGAACAGCCGGGCCTGCTGGTAGACGTTGCCATCACTGGCAGCGCCCCGCTGCAGCAACCAGCCGCCGCTGAAGAAAGAGATCAACGCCACCAATCCGATCACACCCCAACGCTGCTTCATATTCGCCTCCACTCCCGCAGAATAGCTGTTACAGTCATTCCAGATTGATGTGGGGGGACCCCATGTCACCCCCACTCGAGGAGGAAGACGACCTCGGGCCTAGTTCCCTGTTCTGTATGCGCTTACCCAACCGGAGACTGAAAAATCGCCGGAGCGGCATTGTGAATCTCCGTCCAGGCGACCTGCAAGAGCTGGTCCGGGCGAAGGCGTGCATCTAAATGTCGCACCCCACTGCCCTCGACCGCTAGGTAGTACGCCAGCACCCGGCGGTGGAAATCCACGCTCTCCTGTTCGAGCCGGTCCTGCCGCTTCCCGGCGGCGATCTGGCGAGCCTGACCCAGCTCCGGCGCCAGGTCAAGGATCAGCGTCAGATCGGGAGTCAGACCGTGGGCTGCCGCCTGGTTGGCCGCCCGTACCATGGCCGGATCGAGTCCCCGACCAGCCATCTGGTACGCCTCGGTTGTCAGCGCAAAACGGTCCGAGAGCACCACGCGCCCTGCCTCGAGCGCCGGCTGGATGACGGTTTGTACCAGGTCGGCCCGGGCTGCCAGAAAGAAGAAAAGCTCGGCTACCGGTCCCAGCGGGTGATCCGGGTCCAGTAGCGCCTTCCGTGCGATCTCCGCGGCGTAGGTGCCGCCCGGCTCGCGCACTACGACCGGATCGACGTTGCTGGCCCGCATGCGCTCAGCGAGTGGGCCGAGCAGCGTGGACTTGCCGGAGCCTTCAGGCCCCTCCAGAACCACGAAGAAGCCGCTACGACTCATCCCAGCGTGATGATGCTGCTGGTGGCACCCTTTTCCATGCCCTCGCTGATCTGCTGGTTGACCTTCTGCATCAGCTTCTCGAAGTTCGAGCGCGCGACCACATAGGCCTGGCCTGTCGGGCTCATTTCGAGGTCGCGGACCGCGCCCTCATAGGCCTCGGCGGTTGCCTGGTCGGGCATCTGCCCCTGGGAGACCACCTGGTCGACCTGGCGGGCGAGAATCTGTATCTGGTCCAGCTTGGCCACCGTCTCCTTGTCTTCCCGCAGCGCGGTTTCCGCGCGCCGAAGCGCCTGGTATTCCGCCGCCTGGCCAATCTGCCGGCCAAGATCCTGCGCCTTTTCCCAGATCACCTTGTGTGGCTCCTCTGCGCGAGCAGATATCGCTCGCGGCCGAATAGGTCCATATGAACGGCCACCTCGATCCAGCCGAACGCCGAGGCCTGGCCCGCCGCAACCGCGGCCCGGGAGCAGTCCACCTCCAGCGCCAGCCACCCGCCGGGTCGCACCACTTTGCGTCCCTCATCCAGCAGTCGCACCGTAGCCGCCATCCCATCTTCCCCGCTCACCAGCGCCATGGTCGGTTCCCACTCCCGCACCGAGGTCTCCAGTGACGAGTACTCGTCCACTGTAAGATAGGGGGGGTTTGAGATCAGCGCGTCGAGGGAGCCTGGGCCGAGTGGCGCGCACAGGTCGGCCTGGACCAGGCTCACCCGGGCCAATGTCAGATCGCGGTTCACCCTCGCGAGGCCTAGCGCCTCGGCGGACCGGTCAACCGCAGTGACCAGGTCGTATGCCCCTTCCAGGGCCAGACTCAGGGCGATGCAACCACTCCCGGTGCCAATATCCGCAACCCGACCGGCTCGCACTCGCTGAAGCAGCAGCTCGACCAAGCCTTCGGTCTCCGGCCGCGGGATCAGCGCCCGCGCATCGCTCGCGAGAGAGAGGTGCCGAAAGCCACTGCGGCCGACCACGTGTGGCAGCGGCTCGCCCCGGGCGCGACGCGAGATGGCGTCGTGAAAGAGCATAGCCGCCGCCGGATCGACCGGCTGCTCCCAGTCGAGGAAAATCTGGGCCGGAGCGCGTTGCCCGAGCTCGGTCCAGATGCGGATCGCCTCCCGCCGGGGCTCGCGCGCTCCCGAGCGGCGCAGCTGTTCGGCGCCATCATCGATCAGGGTTCGAAGCGACAGGGCAAGCTCAGGCATCGATGAGCTCCTGCCGGCTCGCCATGCGAAGGGCGTCGACCATTTCGTCCAAGCCCCCGTTCAGCACGTCCGCAAGGTTGTGCACCGACAGGTTGATCCGATGGTCCGTGATCCGACTCTGGGGAAAATTGTAGGTCCGGATCTTGGCCGAACGATCCCCGGTGCCGACCATGGCCCTCCGGTCTCGCGAGCGGGCCGCTTCCTGCTCGGCAAGCATGCGGTCGAACAGACGGGCCCGCAGGACCTCCATGGCCTTGATCTTGTTCTGGAGCTGCGATTTCTGATCCTGCTGGCTCACGACCACACCGCTCGGCAGGTGGGTGATGCGGACGGCGCTATCGGTGGTGTTGACGCTCTGTCCGCCCGGGCCCGAGGACCGGAACACATCGATCTTCAGGTCCTGTGGCTCGATCTTGATATCCACCTCTTCGGCCTCAGGCAGCACCGCGACGGTGGCCGCCGAAGTATGGATTCTTCCCTGCGTCTCGGTCGCGGGCACGCGCTGCACGCGGTGAACTCCAGACTCGCGGCGCAGCAGGCCGTAAGCCTCCGGACCTCGGACCGCCACGATGGCTTCCTTGATGCCGCCAAGGGATCCTTCACTGAGAGAGATGGGCTCCCAGGCCAGACCGTGGCGCTCACTGTACCGCTGATACATCCGGTAGAGGTCGGCCCCAAACAGCGCGGCCTCATCGCCGCCGGTGCCGGCACGAATCTCCATGATCGCGTCGCGGTCATCGTGCGGATCGCGAGGGAGAAGGAGCTCGTGCAGCTCGGCTGTCAGCGCCGCAATCTCCGCCGGCAATCTGGCCATGTCGGCCCTGGCTAATGCGACAAGCTCGAGGTCCGGCTCTTCAGCCAGTCCTCGAGCCTGTTCCAGTTCGTCCTCTAGCCGTGCGAGGCGCTCGGCGACCCGGACCACCGGGGCCAGCCGGGTATGTTCCCGGCCGAGCGACCTCAGCTTGTCTGGATCTTTGCCAACGCCCGGGTCGGCGAGGGCCCGGTTGACCTCCTCCGCCTGGAGCAGCGCCTGGCGGAGTCGGGCCTCCATGGCTTACTCCTTGGGCGTTGCGGCCGCGGGCGGTGTGGCGGCCGGCTCCGTGGCGTATCTCCGGCGGAATCGATCTACCCGGCCAGCGGTGTCCACGAGACGCTGCTTGCCCGTGAAGTACGGATGGCACTGGGCGCAAACCTCTACGTGAATCGACGTGGAGGTCGAGCGGGTCTCGAATTCGTTGCCGCAGGCGCATTTGACCATGAGCTTGCGGTATGTCGGGTGAAGATCGGCCTTCATCTGGTGCTCCTGGGTTGGCGCTAAGCCCTTCAATCTAGACGGGTTCGGGTAGCTACGGCAAGGTAGCCCCCACGCCGGACTCCTGCTCTGCCTCCATTTCCGGACACCCGAGTCCCGCGTCTTCCTTACCCTGGAATTGTTTGCAGCACTTACGAGTTCCGACCTCTGCCAATGAGCCAGGATCGCAATTGACAGCTTCTCCACCCGCAAGTATGCTACGCCCAAACACTTCCACTATCGTGAGGCGCGAGTGGCATTGTCCCCGATGGAGGTCCTGCGGAAGGTCCCACTGTTTTCCGGACTGGGAGAGGCCGACCTGATTGCGTTCGCCGAGCTGACCCGGGAGCGCAGCTACCCCAAGGGTAGCGTGATCGTATTTGAGGACGATCCCGGCGACGCGCTCTTTCTCGTTGCAGCTGGCCAGGTCAAGGTCGTGCTGATCGCCGAGGATGGTCGCGAGGTCATCCTGTCGGTGCTCGGAGAGGGAAGCTTCTTCGGGGAGATGGCGGTGATCGACGAAGAACCCCGCTCAGCCCACGTCATCGCAATGGATGACTCTAGCCTGCTGGTCCTCCGGCGCGAGGACTTTCACGCCCGACTTCGAAATTCGCCCGAGGTGGCGATCTCGTTGCTGAAGGAGATCTCCCGGCGCCTGCGACGCGCGGACGAGAAGATCGGCAGCCTGGTGCTGCTCGACGTCAACGGACGCGTGGCTCACCTGCTGCTCCGAATGGCGGAAGACGAAGGTGGCGACCGCATCACCCGGAAGCTGACGCATCACACGATCGCGCAAATGATCGGCTCCAGCCGCGAAACAGTTTCCCGCACCATGCGGAATCTGGTGGAGCGCAGCATCATCGACGTGACCCGCAAGGACATTACTCTCAAGGACCGTCGCTCGCTCATGCTGGCTGCCCGGAGGTCGTGATCAGCGTCACAGGACGCTGGTGACTGCCCCCGCTGCCGGCGCCCTGCGCGCCGGAGAAGGTTGCGGCATGACCGTTCTCGCTGCTCGTGAATTGGCGTGACCCACCCGGTGACATTTTGGGGGACTCGAGGCTCCATTCCAACACCGGGGCCGGACACCGCGCGCTATGGCGGCAACACCGCGTGCATCGGCATCGGGGGCCGCGATGGGCACCTGGTGATCCTCGACGCCGGAAGCGGCCTGCGCCCATTGGGCCACGAGCTCATGAAGGAGCGCAACGGCGTGCTCTCCGCCGATATCCTCCTCTCCCACACCCACTGGGACCACATTCAGGGTCTGCCGTTCTTCAAGCCGCTGAGCTCCCGCTCCACCTCGGTGAATATCTATGGCGCCGCGCAGGAGGGGGTGCCGCTCAAGGACATCCTGGGCCGGCAGATGGATCCCATGGTTTTCCCGGTCCCGCTGAACGCCCTTGCGGCCTCACTCGCCGTCATCGAGATCAGCGAGGGCGAGTTCGAGATCGACGACTTTCGGGTCTGCACTTTCCGCCTCCGGCACCCCGGGACGACTCTCGGCTACCGGCTTGCCCCGTCCTCCGGTGGCCGGGAAGTTGCGTACCTGACTGACAACGAGCTGGGGCCGGGCGGAAGCTATGAGGTGCCGCCCGACTGGCGGGAGCGGCTGGTGCAATTCGTGGAGGGAGCCGACACGCTGATTCACGACGCCATGTATCTGGACCAGATCATTCAGGCGCGCGCCGGATGGGGACACTCCACCCCGCGTCAGGCGGTGGATCTCGCTGCTGAAGGGCGTTGCGCGCGACTGGTGCTGTTCCATCACGAGCCGGAGCACGACGACGCGGCAATGGACCGCCTATTGGCCGGCACCAGGAGCTACGCGGCGCGGGTTGCACCCAGGCTCGTGGTCGAGGCGGCCACGGAAGGGATGCGGTTCTCTCTCTGAGGGGGCGATCATGAAAGGCTATCTACGCTGGGGCCTCGTCGCGGCTGCAATGACAGCGAGCACTGCCACCGCCCAGCAATCGGGGCCCATCGTGATAGCGGTTCTCCCCTTCGAGGACCGAGGTTCCTACGGACAGGACAAGGAAGTGTTTCGCGCCCTGGAGCTCGGAATTCCGGCGACGCTTGCCGCCGAATTAAGCCGTCATCCCCGAGTGCGGGTGGCGGATCGAGGCCGGACGAGCCGCGCGGTGCAGGCGCAAAATCTTGGACCCAACGCGCGAGTGGATGCTGCCACCGCGGCCAAAGTCAGCAGCGAGGCAGGCGCGCAATACGCGATCACGGGGAACTTCGCCGACTTCTACGGGAAATTCCGGGTCGATGCCCGGGTGGTGGATGTCGGGAGCGGTCAGATCCTCAAGGTGGTGTCCAACAGCGAGCCCACTCTCCAGGATAGGGCCGACCTTTCGCGGATCATTCAGAGCCTGGCGGAGAAGGCTCTGGCCGCGGTCAATCTGCCGGCTGCCGGCAACGCGCCGGGCACCCGCTCGGCCCCGGTACCAACCGATGCCCTCACCCAATTCAGCCTGGGCCTGCTCTACGAGAGCGAAGGGAACAAGACGAAGGCCGGAGAGCACTACCAGCGGGCGTTGACGACTTTCCCGGACTATCAAGCGGCCAGGGAGGGAGCGCAGCGGGTGAGGTAAGCCGGAAGCGGGGAGGCCGGGAGGCGGGGAAGAAACTCCGGTCAACAGCGGTCCTCGCGGTCGCGTTTGGGGTTACTGTTCACGCTGTTTGACCTGGCGAGTGAGCCGGGCGAGTCCTCCAGCCAAGCCAAGGTGGATCGGCAGGGCGAGCGCGATGATCTCACCGTTCACCTGATAGAACGCCGGAAGCAGCTTCAGTACCAAGCCAAGCAGTGCAAGCCCCGCCACGCCCGCCGCGAGCTGCAGTGCCCGCCTTCCGGTGCTCCATCCCCGGGCCGCCTTCGGTATCAACCAGAGCAGTCCCAGCGCGAGCAGGTTGGCCTGCAGCAGATTTTCGTTGTGGTACGCCGCGGCGTGATCGGTGAAACCCCAGAGCCCGGCCAGGAGAAGCCCCACGACGCCCACCAGCAACGCCCAGCCTCCACCGACGACGATCAGGCCAGTCCGGGCAAGCGAGCTGCGCCGCGTCCATGTGCCCAGCGCGAATATGACCGAGCCCAGCACCGCGCCGATCCCGAAGTAGATCGGCAGCCAGAACGGCGGATGATCCGGCGGCGGCGGCGCGGTGGACTCGAACAGGGTTCGCTCCGATCGAACGACCGGGGTGGGACGTCCGTCGCGCCCCGGCACAGTGATACGGCGTAGATGCTCCCGCATGGCGAGAGGAAGAAACATCTCGTCCCAGGCGGAGATCGGCCGATCCACCGGCTGACCCAGGGCCAGCAGCAGGCCGGTGTAGATCAGGGGATCGTTCGCTGTCAGCCGCCGGGTGTGGAATCGGTAGGTTCGGCCGGTGGCCAGCTCGGCCGTCTCCTGCCGGATTCGACCGCCGAGCGCTCGATCGAGCGCATCCCGCACCCGGGTGGAGCAGTTGTCCAGGTAATAGTCGTAGTGGTAGAACCGGTTCTCGGGCCGCTCGTTCCACTCCAGAAACCGCTGGAGCTCGCGCCGGGCCGGCGGCGGCATCTCGAGCTCCTGCACCCACACCGAGCGATTGGCTCGGCGGTAGAGCTCCACGTAGGACTGCGCGGGGAAGCCCTGCATCCAGTACCACATCCGCCCTTGAAGGAACCGGACCAGAAAATTCTCCTGGCGCAGATCGAAGAGCCCGTAGTTGTAGGTCTTGTCGGTTCCCTGCACCGGATCGTGGATCCAGATGGCGTTGTGCCCGAAACGCTCCCACACGGCCTTCCCCGGGCCCATGGTCATGAGATAGACGGTAAGGCTCTCAGCGGGGGAAGCGGGGAGGCGGGGAGGCGGGGACGCCTGCTCGGCTGCAGCGATCGGAGCCGCTGCGAATAGCAGAACTACGGCGGCCCACGGTCTCGTGGCTCCGCGAAGCCTTCCGGTCAGATCCGCTTCCCCCCTTCCCCGCTTCCCCGCCTCCCCACCCCTCACAGCTCCACGTCTCGACCGTCGACCGCCGAGCGGTAAATGGCGTCCACCACCTTGTGCAGCACGAGGTGCTCCTGGAGGGAGGGCACTCGCGCTTCTCCCGCAATCGCCGCCTGGAAGTGGGCCCATTCCGCGCGATACGAGGCGGTGAATGCATTCTCCCGGCCCACCGAGCCGGTGGGAGACACGTCCACCGCCATGCCGTGGAGGTCCTTCCACACGTTCAGCGGGTTGATGCCGGCCGTTCCCTTGCTGCCCCGGAGGCCGACACCGAACCGCTCCCCTTCCCCGAGATGGCGCCAGGTGACATCGACGAAGATCGACATGCCGTTCTCGCAGATCACGAACGCGCTGCCCGACTGCTCGACCGCCCGATCCTTTCCGCTGGCGTCCAGACTGGCACTCACTCGCACCGGTGGCGAGCTCCCGCCCAGCCAGAGCCCCAGATCGAGCACCGACAGACCGAGGTCGAGCATGGCACCACCCCCCGCCTCATTCCTCCGCTGGCGCCAGCCGAGCTGGGTTCGTCCCGGCCGGAAGACATGCCAGCTTCCCCGGACGCTCTCTATGGTGCCGAGCTCGCCGCTCTGCACGAAGCTGCGGACGATCTGGACGTCGGGGCGGTAGCGGTGGTTCATGCCGACCATCACGATCCTGTTGCGCTTCTCGACCGCTCGAAGAATGCGTTGCACGCTGGTGGCCGTCATGGCGAGCGGCTTCTCTACCAGCACGTGCCGGTCGGCCGAGAGCGCAGCCAGAATATGCGATTCGTGCAGATGGTTGGGTGAGCAGATGACGACAGCATCGAGTGCCTCGTAGCGCAGCAGGTCCTCGATGTCGTCGAAGGCGTCCTTGATCCCGAAGCGGTCTGCCAGCGCTCGCGCCTTGAGAAGATCGGTATCGCAGATGGCCAGGACCTCGACGCTGCGCATCTTCTTCAGCACCGGCAGGTGCGCCACCTGCGTGATCGCACCGCCGCCGACGATCCCCACCTTGAGTCGCTCGCTCGTGGCCCCGCTGCGGCCGCCGGTCATGGCTCCCCCTCCATCAATAGCGGCGCTCCAGCCTGGTACCCGGATAGTAGGCCGCAAGAATCTGCTGGTAACTCTCTCCCGCGCGGGCGCGGCCCACCGCGCCCCACTGACACAACCCCACGCCGTGGCCGGCGCCGGCGCCATTGATCACCACGCTGGTCACCTTTCGGCCGGCGCCCGTGGCCACCACGCTGAAGGCAGTGCTCCGCAGCAGCTGGCCGTTGGGCAGGCGCAGGAGCTGCCTGATTTTGGAGTGGCCGTCTACCCGCACCTCAGTAGCGCCCAATCCGATCGAGAGCTGTTCCACCCGCCCCGAGGCCGAGCGCTGGGTGACTCTGAGATCGGTCACCGTAACGATGGCTGTGCTCATCGTCCCAGGCACCGGGGGAAGGTTGCGCTGCAATGTCGCACGGAGCGCTTCGCCGCTCCACTCCTCTCGCCAGCGATAGCGCGGTGAGATGCTGCAGTAGGCCAACCCGTTCCCGTTCACGTCAGACACCGACCGCAGGTAGGGCCGGACCGCCCCGCGAAACACCTCGAAGCCTTCAGCGGTTCGGCCACCACAGGTGGAGAAGTAGAACGCCTCGATCAAAGCCCCGTCGTAGGTGAGTACCCGTCCTCTGGTCTCGCTCACCGCGGCCCGACCTTCCGCGGTCTCCGCGGCCACGCCTCCGTACGCCTGATCGGCGACCGTACCGTACAGATCGAATCCAGCGGCGCGCCACCGGCGCAGATTCTTGAGGGCGTACGTCCGGGAGACGACGGCCTGCGCCCGGAGGGCGGCCTGTTCCACCAAGCTCCTGTGACCCATCTCCGCCGAGACCACACCCAGCAGATACAACTCAAGGCTCAGGCGATTGACGAGGGTCAGCCCGGTCCGGTCGCGGATGACCTCGCCCACACCGCGATAGGCCCTGCCGTTCAGCCACAGCGGTGCCCGGGGATCGGTCGCCGCGACCGACACCGCCTCGAGCTGGGGCGACACCCAACCGCCCGGGCTGGTTATCGCCAACCCCGGGCCGGCAACCGTCACCCGCCACTGCTCACCCCTGGGGATGGTGGCGATTCGGGTACCGTCAGGTTCATTGATTGCCACCGAACCCCCGCCCCCGAGGGAGGCCGAGCCGACCCCAACGGACAGGCCGATTCGAATCTCGGCCTCCCGCGCGCTGGGTGACGGCGGGGCCGCGGGCCTGGCGGGCACTGACCTCGAGGTGCAACCCGCCAACACGCCGAGCATCAGCGCCGCGGGTTGCCGCCAGAGAGTCTTCCGGTTAGCCCCGGTAATTCCCAAACTTCAACTCGATCTCGAAATCCTGGCCCTTGAGAAAGGCGATGACAGCCTGTAGCTCGTCGCGAGAAGGAGCCGTCACCCGCACCTCGTCACCCTGGATGCTGGTCTGCACCTTCTTGAAGTCACCCTCCTTGATGGCCTTGGCGATTCGCTTCGAGACGTCCTGCGGGATCCCCTGGGTGAGGGTGAGGGTTCGCCGGACGCTCTGACCGGTGGCGTGTTCAATATCGCCCAGCTTGAGGTTCTTCACCGGAACCCCACGTTTGATCATCTTGGTTTTCAGCACATCAACCAGCGCGTCCATGCGGAACTCGTCGTCCGCACTGAGCCGGATCTCGCCCTTCAGGCGGTCGAAGTCCACGGTGCAGTGGGTTCCCTTGAAGTCGTACCGCTGGGCGATCTCTTTCAGCGCCTGGTTCACGGCGTTGTCGACCTCCTGAAGGTCGGCACCGGTGGACACGTCGAATGAAGCGTTGCTGGCCATAGGATTCGATGCGAGCTGCGTAGAGTTAAGATGATGGCGTTGACGCCGGAAGAATTACCCCGGTGGCAGCGATGCAGCAAGCACTTTTCCCCGGAGCTCGACGCAATCCGCTTGACAGCCTCGACCTTGACGTGTAGTGTAGACCGTCGGCGGTGGATTTCAGGCCACTTGCTCCCGCCGGGGCCATTGGGTCCGAACCAAAGAGCTAAAGCGCCGGACGCTGCCCTCCGCGCTTTTCCAGGCCCGGGGGGCTTTTTGCTCCCGGCAACTCAGAACGAGGTCCGAGTGGTGCGCTTCCAGTCCGAGATGTGTTGCCGAATTTGCATGTGTCCCCTCCTCACGGGGTGGACCGAGCATTCGGCGTGCATACGGCAGGAGACGGAGAGCTAACACTCTCGTTTCACCCGACGACCGAGGCCCGGACCACACCACGTGATCCGGGCCTTTTTTCTTTCCTACACTCGAGGAGCACGTCCATGACCTACCAGCCCGACACCCTGGCGCTCCATGCCGGCCAGGCCCCGGACCCGACCACGAACGCCCGGGCCGTCCCGATTTACGCCACCACGAGCTACGTCTTCAACGATACCCAGCATGCCGCGGATCTCTTCGGCCTCCGGGTCTTCGGCAACATCTACACCCGGATCATGAATCCCACGAGCGATGTGTTCGAAAAACGCATTGCCGAGCTCGAAGGTGGGCTGGCGGCGCTGGCGGTGGCGAGCGGGCAGGCAGCCACCACGCTCACCGTGCTCAACCTCGCCGGGGCGGGTGACAACCTGGTCTCCTCCCAGACGCTCTACGGCGGAACCTACAACCTGTTCGCCTATACCCTGCCCAAATGGGGCATCACCACCAAGTTCGTGGACATTCACAACCTCGATCAGGTGCGCGCGGCCATCGATGGCGGTACCCGCCTCCTGTTCGTCGAGACCATCGGGAACCCCCGGCTCGACGTTCCCAACTTCGAGGCGTTGGCCGACATCGCCCACGCCGCGGGAATTCCGCTCGTCGTAGACAACACCTTCGGCGCGGCGGGCACCCTCAGCCGGCCGATCGACTACGGGGCGGACATCATCGTGCATTCGGCCACTAAGTGGATCGGCGGACATGGCACGGCGATCGGCGGGGTGGTGGTGGATGCCGGCCGTTTCGACTGGGCCAGCCCGTCGTCGCGGACGCGCTTTCCCGAATTCACCACGCCCGACCCGTCGTACCACGGCCTGGTCTACACCGAGGCCTTCGGCCCGGCTGCCTTCATCATCAAGCTTCGGGTCCAGCTCCTGCGCGATCTCGGCCCCGCCCTCTCCCCCTTCAACTCGTTCCTGTTCCTCCAGGGCGTCGAGACGCTGCCGCTCAGGATCCAGCGGCACTCGAGCAACGCGCTCGCCATTGCCCGCTGGCTGGCGCAGGATAAGCGAGTCGAGTGGGTGTCCTACCCCGGACTCGAGACCCACCCCGAGCACAAGAACGCCACCAAGTACTTGAAGGGCGGGTTTGGCGGCGTCCTCACCTTCGGGGTCAAAGGCGGCCATGCCGTCGCGCGCGCGTTGATTGACCGGGTCAAGCTCTTTTCCCTGCTGGCCAACGTGGGGGACGCGAAGTCGCTGATCATCCATCCCGCGTCCACCACCCACGAGCAGCTCACGCCGGAACAGCAGCGCGCCACCGGCGTCACGCCTGAGCTGGTACGCCTCTCGGTCGGGCTGGAAGATGTACGGGACCTGATCGCCGATCTGGATCAGGCGCTTGGCGAGCGAGCCGGGAGTCCGGGGTCCGGCGTCAGGAGCCGCGAGTCGGTAGTCGCGAGTTAGTAACTGGAAGTCCGTTAGTCGGGCCGGGAACCGGGAGTCGAAGTCAGGGCGACAGGAAGCATACTCCTGACTCCCGACTCCCGACTCCCGACTCCCGACTCCCGACTCCCGACTCCGCACTTCAAACACTAATGGAGGAAATAATGTCCACCATCGATGAGTTGGTTCAGGCGAACCAGGAATACGCGGAGACCTTCGACCGCGGGGACCTTCCCATGCCTCCCGGTCGCCGGTTGGCGATAGTGACCTGCATGGATGCGCGAATCATCCCGTCCCGTGCGCTGGGGCTGGAGGAGGGGGACGCACACGTCATCCGCAATGCCGGCGGCCGGGCCCGTGACGCCTTGCGCTCTCTGGTCATCTCCCAGCGTCTGCTGGGGACTAACGAGATTGCCGTCATCCACCATACCGATTGCGGCATGCTCACCTTCACCAACCCCGATCTCCACGCCAAGGTAAAGAAGGATCTCGGTGCGGACTCGACCGGGATCGACTTCCTGCCATTCTCGGACGTCGAAGAGAGCGTACGTGAGGATGTCGAGTTGCTCCAGGCTTCTCCCTTCATACCGAAGGACGTCCCGATCCGCGGCTTTGTCTACGACGTCCGGACCGGCCGACTCACCGAGGTCGCGACCCACGCAGAAGTCGAAAGCAGATGAGCATGACGACCGCCGCCGGTTCGCTGACCCGAGACTTTGTTCTCCCGCAGCTCACGACCACCGAAGGCCGGAGGCTCACCGGTCTCCGCCTTCGCTATCACCTATCGGGCGATGTAGATGCGGCGGCGGAGAATGGGTGGATCCTGGTCTTCCACGCGCTCACCGGCAGCTCGGAGGTGGACACCTGGTGGGGGCCGCTAGTAGGGCCGGGCAAGGCCCTGGATACCACCCGCCATGCTATCGTCACCGCCAACCTGCTCGGAGGGTGCTACGGCTCGACCGGCCCTACCGAATGGAGAGCAGAGCGTCACGAGTCCTTTCCCGAGCTGACGCCGGCTGATTTAGCTCGGGCCCACATTCCGCTGCTCGAGCACCTCGGGGTACGACGGATTGCCCTGGCCACCGGCGGATCGCTCGGCGGAATGGTGGCGCTCCACTGGGGGCGGGTGGCCAGCGTGCCCACCGACCGGCTCGTCGTGTTTGCCGCTCCCGCCGCGGCGTCGCCCCAGGCGATCTCCTGGAATGCGGTGCAGCGGATGTCCATTGAAGCAGATCCAGCCTGGGCCGAGGGAAACTACCCTCCGGGTGAAGGACCGGCCGCCGGTCTCGCAGCCGCTCGAGCCGTCGCCATGATCACCTACCGTTCCGGGGCCGAGTTCCAGGCCCGGTTCGGGCGCCTCTCGTCGCGGTCAGCGGGCCTCTTTGACGTCGAGCACTATCTCCGGAGGCAGGGCGAAAAGTTGGTAGCCCGGTTCGACGCGGCCAGCTACGTCGCCTTGATGCGCGCGATGGACCTGCACGACGTCGGCGATTTCACGACCGCGGCGCGGGACACCAGGCGGAGGGTAGGACTGGTGACCGGCGTCGGCATCGATTCCGACATCCTGTACCCGGCCTCCGAGGTGCGGGACTGGGTAGCTGGGTATCGGGCCGGTGGAGCGAACGTCGAGTACCGCGAGATTGCCTCACTCTACGGGCACGATGCGTTCTTAATTGAGTGGGACCAGGTGGAGGGGATACTCAGGGGAGATTGAGGCGCGTCTGAGAACAGCTGTCATTCTGAGCGAAGCGAAGAATCCCTACACGCTTCAAGCCGTAATTGCGGACCGTACTGCATTGGAAAGGTTAAGCGTTTCTAGGGAGCTCTCTGTATTGTCACCAGGTGTCTACCCGAACGTTCCATGTCTACATTATGGCTAGCGCTTCCCGACGAATCCATGTCGGCGTAACCGGAAACATCGTTCGCCGGATCGACCAGCACCGCAGGCTGGCGATCAAAGGGTTTACACGAAAGTACCAGATGGTTCGTTTGGTCTACGCCGAAGCAACTTTGGACGTAAAGAGCGCTATCAGCAGGGAGAAACAGATCAAGGGGTCGGTAAGAGCCAAGAAGATCAACTTGATCGAGTCTTTGAATCCCGAGTGGCTTGATTTGGCGGAGGACCTTCTCGGCCCGCGCAGTTCGCCACAGAGAGATCCTTCGCTGCGCTCAGGATGACAGCTCTGCTCAGGAAGCACCTAAGCCAAGAAACTCTCCAGCGCCCTCGCCCGGCTCACGTGTCGCAGCCGGCTCAGGGCCTTCTCCTTGATCTGGCGCACCCGCTCGCGGGTGATGCCGAGCAGGCTGCCGATCTCTTCCAGGGTCATGGGCTCCGGACCGTCGAGGCCGAAATAGAGCCGGAGAATCTTGGCCTCCCGCTCCTTCAGCGTCGACAGCACTTCCTCGATCGATTCGGTGAGCGCGTGCTCGAACGTCTCCGAGTCGGGGCCGGGGTTCTGGGTGTCGGGGAGGTAGTCGAGGAGCTTATTGTCTTCGCCCGGGGTGAGCGGGGCGTCGAGCGATAGATGGTTCTGGGAGATGGACAGAGTCTTCTGGACCTCCTCCATCGAGATTTCCATTCCCTCGGCTATCTCCGAAGGCGTGGGCTCCCGTCCCAGTTCCTGGAGCAGTGCGGCGGAGCGCTTGCCGATCCGGTGCAGCGTGCCGGCCCGGTTCAGCGGGACCCGGACGATGCGGCTCTGTTCCGCCAGCGCCTGGAGAATCGCCTGCCGAATCCACCACACGGCGTAGGAGATGAACTTGATGCCCTTGGTCTCGTCGAACTTGTGCGCCGCTCGGATGAGGCCGAGGTTGCCTTCATTGATCAGGTCGGCCAGAGAGACCCCCTGATTCTGATACTTCTTGGCGACCGACACCACGAACCGCAGGTTGCTGCGGACCAGCTTGTCGAGCGCTTCCTCTTCCCCAACGCGAATCCGTTGCGCCAGGTTGACCTCCTCCTCCTGCGGGATCAAAGGATACTTGCTGATCTCGCGTAGGTACTGGTCCAGCGAGCCCTCATCGAACGACGGGCCACGCTTACCGGAACCGACCTGCATTGGGCGCATGCGACTCGACCTCGTACTGATCTGGGGAGTCACTCGAATAGCGGAGGCATCGAAGAACGATCCATTCCTTTACACGAACCGATGCAAGCAACCTTTGATGGAACCTTACCCTGCGTTCAGGGAGTGCGCAATGGATAAAAGTCGGGAGTCAGGAGTCGGGAGTCAGGAGCAAGAAGCTCACCACAAAATCGAAGCATTCCATCTCATATTTTTCTGGTGATCCTAGTCACGCGCCTGACTCCTCGACTAGATCTCGTAGTTATCCATCTGGGCCCGCTGGAGCTTCCCGGAATAGTCCACGTAGCAGACTTTCGTCTCAGAGTAGAACTCATACACCTCCCAGCCGCCTTCACGGTGGCCGTTGCCCGTCGCCTTGACTCCCCCGAAGGGCATATGGGCCTCGGCTCCGATCGTCGGGGCGTTGACGTAGGTGATCCCATTGTCGAGGTCCTGCATCGCCTGGAACGCCTGGTCGACGTTGCCGGTGTAAATGGAGCTGGACAGGCCGTAGCGGACGTCGTTGTTGACTCGAACCGCCTCGTCGAACGACCCCACCTTGATGACGCTCAACACTGGTCCGAAGATCTCCTCCTGCTCCAGCCGGCTCTTCGGCTTGACCCCAGCAAACACGGTGGGCCGGTAGAACCATCCCTGCTTCAGCTTCTCCCCGCCGGGAATCTTTCCCCCGGTGATCAGCTCGGCACCCTCCTGCTGACCGACCTCGACGTAGTACTCCACTTTGTCGCGGGAGGCCTCATGAATCAGCGGCCCCACGTCAGTCTTGTCCCCCCGCCCATCGCCCAGCTTCAGCGCTTCCGCCGCGTCGGACAGCCGGTTGAGAAAGCGGTCATGGACCTTGCGGTGGAGGACCAGGCGGCTGGTTGCGGTGCAGCGCTGACCCGTGGTGCCGAACGCGCCCCAGAGGACGCCCTCCAGCGCCAGATCGAGGTCTGCGTCGTCCATGACGATCATGGCATTCTTGCCCCCCATCTCCAGCGACAGCCTCTTGTGCATCCGCCCGCAGGTTTCACCGATCAGCGCCCCGGTCTCGGTCGAGCCGGTAAAGGAGATGACCGGCACCTCGGGATGTTCGACCAGGGCCTTCCCCACCGTCTCACCGCGGCCGTGCACCAGCTGAATGACCTCCGGTGGGAGGCCTGCCTCCAAGAGGATCTCGACCAACAGGTGCACCGTGTGGGGCACATCTTCGGAGGGCTTGATGATCACCGAGTTCCCGCAAAGCAGCGCGGGGAACATTTTCCAGGTCGGGATGGCCAACGGGAAGTTGAACGGCGTGATCAGTCCGACGACCCCGATGGGGCGGCGATAGCTCATGGCCCACTTGGAGCGGAGCTCGGAGGGAACCACATGGCCAAAGAGCCGGCGTCCCTCGGTGGCCGCGTAGTATGCGGTGTCGATCCCCTCCTGCATATCTCCCCGGGTCTCGGCCAGGACCTTGCCCATCTCCCGCGTCATCGCGTTGGCGATGACTTCCTTTCTCTCAACCAGCAGGTCGCCGACCCGGCGGAGGACGTCGCCTCTGGCCGGAGCGGGGGTCCGGGACCAAAGGGCAAAACCGCGCTGGGCGGAGCGGACCGCCGCGTCCACGTCCTGGCGATCCGAGTCGGGAAACCGCCCGATCAGGTCGGACGTGTCCGCGGGGTTGCGGTTGTCGAAATAGGCATCGGTGCTCGGGGCAGCCCACTCACCGGCGATGAAATTCTTGAAGGTCTTGGCCATGTCCCATGATTGTGGGGGCGCACGGCATGCGCCCGTGGGTTAAGGACCGGTTGGTGCTGAGTCGGGTGTCGTCGCAGGTGCCGCGGCAGGTGGCTCTTCGGGACAGGTCCAGTGGAGCTCCTGTCTGGCATAGCCCACCCGGGGCAGGATTTCCCGGGTCGCCATGACGCCGGCCCACAGGATGGCCATGAGGGAAAGCACGAATGCCAGACCGCGCCGGTGCGACCAGCTGGCGAGGGCGCCGAGCACACCCATCAGCAGGGCTATCACGGCAGCGCCGAGATAGAAGACCAGCCGGAGCCCACAACTCTTGTCGTTGGGCCACAGCGGTAACGCCACCGCAAGGACGATGGCCAGCCCGGTCCAGAACCAGGTCAGCGCGACGAAGCGGCGCTGCGGTGGAGTAGCGGGCTTCCCTCCCCCGGCCGGAGCGGTCGCTGGGGCGGGCTGCCTGGCAATCACCTTATCGATGTCGGCGAGTTCCTTGTCCCAATTGCGTGGCTGCTCGGTCATACCGACTCCCGGCTGAGGCCGTAACGTTCGATCTTCTTGTAGAGGTTGGAACGGGGCATCTTCAGCGCGCGGGCCGTCTCCGACACATTCCAATCGTGCTCACGCAGCTTCTGGACGAGAAAGTTTTTCTCGGCTTCCTGCTTAAAGGTCTCGAAGGTCTGGCTCCCGGGCACGTCCCCCACCGATGCGCCACCGGTCGGGCCGGGCAGCAGGTGGTCAATGTCGGCCGCGGTGACCACCTTTCCCGAGGCCAGGATGAGGCCCCGCTCGACCGCGTTTCGCAGCTCCCTGATGTTGCCGGGCCAGCTGCGTGACTGCAGCCGGCGTACGGCGTCGTCGGCGAACCTCCGCCCCGGAACCCCGGCCCCGGCAGCGAGCTGCTCAGCGAAGTGCGTCACCAGCGCCGGGATGTCTTCCGTGCGCTCGCGAAGGGGTGGAACCTCGATCGGGACCACGTTCAGCCGGTACAACAGATCCTCACGAAAGCGCCCCTCACCGATCTCTGATTCCAGGTCCTTGTTGGTCGCCGCGAGAACCCGGACGTCCACCTGGATCGACTTGGATCCGCCGATCCGGGTTACGACCCCCTCCTGCAGCACCCGCAACAGCTTGGACTGGGCCGACAACGACATGTCGCCGACCTCGTCCAGGAACAGCGTCCCTCCGTCGGCCTGCTCGAATTTTCCAGCCCGATCGGCAAAGGCGCCGGTGAACGATCCCTTCATGTGGCCGAAGAGCTCGCTTTCGATCAGCTCGGAGGGAATGGCGGCGCAGTTCACTTCCACAAAGGGTTTCTCCCGCCGTGGGGAGGCCTCATGCAGCGCCCGCGCGACCAGCTCCTTCCCGGTCCCATTCTCGCCGGTGATGAGTACCCGGGCCGAAGTCGGACCGACCTTGTCGATCAGAGCACGCACTCCCTGGAGTGGGGCGCTGGACCCGACCATCGTGTACCGGTTCTCGGTGGCCTCGCGAAGCCGGGTATTCTCCCCCACCAGCTCGGAGTGCGCCAGCGCGTTGCGAACGGTCACCAGCAGCCGGTCGGTGTCGAGCGGCTTCTCCAGGAAGTCGAATGCTCCCCGCTGGGTGGCTTCGACCGCCGTCGCGATGGTGCCGTGGCCGGATATCATGACCACCTGTGCGGTGGGATCCAGATTCCGCAGCCGGGTCAGCGTCTCCAGGCCATCCAGTCCCGCCATCTTCACATCGAGGAAGACCAGATGGGGCCGGAACTCGGAATAGACGGTGATGGCTTCGCCGCCTGAGGCCGTGACCCGTACCACCAGGTCCTCGTACTCGAGCACCTGCTTCAGTGCCTGGCGGATCCCAGCCTCATCATCGACAATCAGGATCCGATGGCTCATTGACGCGCTCCGAAGAGAGTCGCTCCCGACGGCCGAATGCGGATCTCCCGAATTCCGGACGGGAGCCGCACTGGGACTGCTCGCCTGGTCGAATCACCGAAGGCCCGGGCTACCAGCTTGGGTACCGCGTCTCGTGGGATCGGAAATTCTCTGATCCGAAAGGACCGCACCTCCCACTCCGCCTTTCCAGGCCCGACGACCCTGATCGGGCCAGCAGCCTGAACCGGCTCCCGCTCCCGCAGTGCCAGTGCGAGCGGTCCGGTGAGCTCCCGAGGCAACCGGGCTGTGGCCAGCTTGGCGTTGACCGCAACCGACCCATCGAGGAGCTCGACCCGGAGCGAATCCAGCTGACGACGGAGGCCGGGGTTGAGGCCGGCGCCGATCAGCGACGCCACCTCCGACGCGCTGAGCACCACTGAGTCAGCCCCCCAGCCGTTCAGCGAGTCGACCTTCGACTGCGCCGAGGCCAATGCACGCGAGCCCGGCCGGCCGGCGGCGCTCGGGGCTTCATCGGCTGCCGGCCAATCCAGCACCCGATGCAGCTCCGAGGCGAGCCGGTCGCGGTAGAGCCAGCCGATCGCCAGCGCGACGATCAGCGCCAGACCGCCCAACAGCTTGAAGGGAGCCGACAGACACCCCATCAGTGGCCGAAGTCGATGGTCAGGCGGGATTCGTAGCGCAGTCCCCCGGTGGTCAGCAGGCTCTCGTAGAGCACGAGCTGCTGCGCCACAAACGAGACCTGCTCGAAACCCTCGGCGTGATCATCCAACCCCCCGGACGGAAGCCGCTGTCCCTCTCGAAGACGCCCGAGAGTAATGTGAGGCTGGAACGGAGCCCCTTCCGGTGGAAAGCCGATAGCCTCACAACCTCTCTCTATCCGATCCTGAAGCAGCTCGAGACCGGCCGGCGCCTGAACACCGACCCAAAGCACCCGTGGTCGGGAGCGGCTGGGAAACGCTCCCAGATCACCGAGCTCCAGCGGCAACGGCTCGGCGCCTTCGGCCGCAAACCGCAGCGCTTCGGCGATCACATCCAGTCGCTCCGGAGCGACCTCGCCGAAAAACTTGAGAGTCATGTGGAGTCCCTCGTCGTGGACCCACCGCACCGGCCATCCGGCCTCCCGCAGCTTCCCGAGGAGCTTGAGAATCTGCTCCCGCGCCGGCTCCGAAACCGGTACGGCGGCAAAGAGCCGCATCAGCGCGGGGACCGGGGCGCTATGGCGAGGAGCCCGCCTCGGCGATATCCGGCGGGGTCGAGTTCGACTGCGGCAAAGCCGAGCTCAACAAAGACGGCAGCGATTGTATCCCAGCTGCCGCGGAGGCGCTCCATCTGGTCGGGAGCAACCTCCAGCCGCGCCTTCCCGCCATGGTGCCGGACCCGAAGATCACCACTGACGCCGAGGCTCCGAAGATAGGCCTCGCCGTCCTCCACCTGCCGGAGACGCTCGGGAGTAATCTCCAGCCCGTACAGTACCCGGCTCGATAGACAGGGCGCCGCGGGTGCGTTCCAGATCGGCAGACCCAAGCCACGCGCCGCGTCGCGGACATCCTGCTTTGTCCAGCCCAGCTCCGCCAGTGGAGATCTGATGTGCCGTTCAGCGGCAGCACGGAGCCCCGGTCGATGCTCCCCCAGGTCATCCGCGTTGGTGCCATCGATGATAGTATCGAAGCCGCCTTCCCGGGCGACGCCCTCGAGCCGGGTCCAGAGCTCCGACTTGCAGAAGTAGCAGCGATCCGTCGAGTTAGTCAGATATCTCGGATCCTCGAGCTCGTGGGTATCGACTTCGAGGACGGGAACGTCGAACCGCTGCGCCAGCTCGACGGCCGCGTCGGCCTGAACCGCGGGATATGAGGCGCTGCGCCCGGTGACCGCAAGGAAGTTGTCGCGCCCAAGGGCCTGGCGCGCCGCAACGGCGAGCAGTCCGGAATCCACGCCCCCTGAGTAGCCGAGCAGGACGCGACCCATCGTCGACAGGTGGGCGCGCAGAATCTGGAGCTGTGCCATGGGCAGTAACGTAACTGGTAAAAAGCGTAAGCGGTAAGCAGTGAGCGGTTAGCGGGGCAGCGGTCGGCGGAGCAGCGGGACAGGGTGTCGGTGTCACCCCGAACCCTTCGCTGCGCCCAGGACAAGCCACGCGAGAGGGCCGACACCGAAATAGCTTTACACATGGCCGAAGATAGCGCTCTAGACATCACCCCTGAGCTCCGCCTCCCCCTTTCGGAGCTGGAGTATTTGGCGTCGCGCGCGGGCGGGCCCGGTGGGCAGCACGTGAATACCTCCTCCACCCGGATCGAAGTCTGGTGGGATGTGGCCAACTCTCCCAGCCTCAGCCCAGAGCAGCGCGCGCAGCTGCTGGACCGCCTGCGAGCGAGGTTGGACTCCGCCGGCAGGCTCCGGGTCGTCTCGAGTGGCACGCGGAGCCAGCTTCGGAATCGGGAGGACGCCACTGAGCGGTTGCGGACGGTCGTGGCGGCGGGTCTCGCCGTCAGGAAAGCGCGGAAGCCGACTAAGCCGACCCGAGCGGCAAAGGCTGCCAGGCTGGAGGCCAAGCGGCGGCGGGCGGCCACCAAACGGCACCGCCGCCCGCCGGGGGCGACGGACGACTAGAAGCATCCCGCCCAGCCTACTATGTTCTTTGGTCCCATATCCATCGGATCTCACGTGTATCCAGGTTTCCTGATGATCTCCGGCGCCCTGCTTCTGGCAGCCTGTGCGGGCAAGCAAGCTGAGCCGGTCCCGACTACCCGCCCGGCACCGCGGCCCACCCGACCAGGCTCTACTCCTGCCGATCTCGAGCGACGGATCGCGCGACTCGAGCTCAGTCTGATGGAAAAGGAAGCGCAGGTCGAGGATCTTCAGACCCGGCTCGACAACACCCGGCAGGAAGTCGTGCGAGCCATGGCCAAGCTCCAGACGCTGGCCACACGGGCCGAGGCCGCGTCGGGAATAGCCGAAGCCGAGGTGGGGCTCCAGACGCTGAGGACCGCACCGGGACAACAGGCCACGCCGGAAGGAGCTCAGGCCGCCAGGCTATTGAAGGAGAGCTCGGCCGAGTTCGACAAAGAGAACTACGGCGGCGCCCTGTACCTGGCTAATCAGGCAAAGACGCTCGCCGGAGCAGCCCGGGGCCGCTTGTCCGCCGGTGAGCGCGGAGCGCAGCGGCAGGGTGAGACCGCATTCGCGCTGCCGATCCGGCTCGTGGCCGCCGGACGGGGAAACGTAAGGGCCGGCCCCGGCACCGGATCCCGCATCGAGTTCGGGGTAGAGCCGGGCGAAGCGTTGATCGGCTATTCGTATGTCGATGAGTGGATACGGATCGGCGACGAGAGCGGCCGTGGCGGCTGGATCTTCCGGAGCCTGGTGACCAGGCCCTAGCTGCGCTTGACGCCCTGCTTCTGCTTGCCGCCGGCAAACACCACCCGGTTTCGGCCTTGACGCTTAGCTTCGTACAGCGCTTCATCGGCGCTGGAGATGACGGCCTCCGCGGTATGACCGTGGTGCGGAAACTCGGCGATGCCGCCGCTGATCGTAACCTTTCCTCCGACGAACTCCTCCGCCGCCACTCGCTCGCGGATTCGCTCAGCCAGTTGGAGCGCCGTGTCTCCACTCTTTCCTGAGAGCAGCACAGCGAACTCCTCGCCGCCGTAGCGCGCGGTGCAATCGCCCGCCCGGGTGCAAGTGCGCAGGACGTTCGCCACCTTCTTCAGGACCTCGTCGCCCGCAGGATGACCGTAAGCGTCGTTGTATTTCTTGAAATGATCCACGTCCAGCATCAGCACCGCGAATGAATGGCTTTGCCGCTGAGCCCGGAGCAGCTCCTCGGACAGCCTCTGGGTCAGAATCCGGCGATTGGACAGACCGGTCAGCGAGTCCGACGCGGAGAGCCGCTCCAGCTCCTCGTTTCGCTCTCGGAGAGTCTCGTTGACGTCGTCGAGGTCCTGCCGACTTTGCCGCAAGCGACCCACCATGTGATTGAACAGGTAGGTCAGGTCACCTACCTCGCCGGTGGCCTTCGGAAGGTCCACGGCCAGATCGCCTTCGGCGACCTCCGCTGCCCCCTTGGCGAGCCGCTCCAGTGGACGAACGATGAGCAGGGCGAGGCGGTAGGCAACAGCGGTAACTCCGAGGAGCAGGCCCGCGACGATTGCCAGCGTCAGATCCCGAAACCGCCGGACCTGCTGATAGGCTGTATCTACGGGAACCTCGGAAAGTACCGACCAGCCTACCCGGGGCACCTGCCTCAGGCTGCCAAGTACCTCCACCCCGGACACGCTCTCATAGGTCAGGACCGCCCCTTCCCGCTTGATCAAGCGCTCGAGGATCCCCGGCTTCAGGCTCAGCCGCATGAGCTCAGCCGAGGTGGTGAGCGAGTTGACGATCAGGTTCCCGCCGGTTCCGATGAGGTAGATCTGTCCGTATTTACCCGGAGCGAAGGTCAGCAAACCGTCCTTGGCGCCACGAAGGTTCAGCCTGGCCGCGAGGGCTCCAAGCAGCCGTCCATCGGCGCGCTGGACCGGAACGGCCACCAGCAGGGTCCCCATACCCAGCGACTGATCCCAGAACGCCTCACCTACCACGGCGTTGGTAGCGCTCAGCTCGTTCTTCCAGTTATCGGGGAGGCGGAACGCTCGAGGCTTGCTCGCGCTGCTCGCGACCATGCGCCCCTGGGGGTCCAGCACCACCAGCTCTTCGTAGTCGCTGAATCGCTCCCGGACGGAGTTGAGGTAGTCGTTCAGTCTGCCTTCCGTCTTCGAGCCGGCGGCTCCACGCGCCAGGTTCTCAGAGACTTCATATGAGCTGGCGAACACGCGGAGATCGTAGAGACGTTCCTTGAGCCACACGTCCATCTCGCGCGCAGTCTGGGCGCTGGCGCTCAACAGCTCCTGGGAGATCTTCTCTTCCAGGGCCTTTCGATTCTGGGTATAGGAGATCCACGCGGTAAGCCCGGTCGGGATCACCGTCACCGCCAACGCAAACGCGAGAATTTTGCTCCGGACGGTGTCCAGGCGGAAGAAACGCTCGTAGGGAGAGAGCTGGCTACCCAGGATGCTCAACCTCGACCCCAGTCAGAAAGAAGGGACCACCGGTGACATGTAAGATGAGTCGAGCGACCATTTGCAGGTCCCGGGCCATCCCTCATCCTCAATGAATTCAACATGATAGTGGCGCCGCCAACGGCTCGATCGCGGCGGCCTGCGGAGTGTTCTGGCAGATTCCGGGGATCTACTCGGTTCGGAAACTTGATCGGACCCCTAGGTGAGGGGACTGGTCCAGCCGCTCTCGTACTGCACGCACCAGCGCGGCAGGTGTGAACGGCTTCTGAAGAAACGCGGCGCCGGGCTGGAGCAATCCCCGGCGCGCGATCTCACTGTCGGTGTACCCTGAGGTGAAGAGGACGGGTAGATGTGGGGTCCGCTGCTGGATCCGCCGGGCGAGCTCGGGTCCTCCGACTCCCGGCATGACGACATCCGTCAGCACAAGACTGATTTGCCCAGGATGAGTGGTCAAAACCTCGATTGCTTCTGACGCGCCCCCGGCCTCCAGCACCCGATAGCCGGCGCTCTCCAAGACCCGCTTCATGACCGACCGCACCGATGTCTCGTCCTCGACCACCACGATGGTCTCGCCTCCACTGGAAAGCACCGGTTCCGGCACACTGGTCGGCTGCGTCGCGATTTCCTGCAACAGTGGCAGGTAGATCTTGAATGTCGTGCCCTGCCCCGGCTCGCTATACACCCAGATGTAGCCGCCAGATTGCGTCACTATTCCATACACCGTGGCCAACCCCAGCCCCGTTCCCTCGCCTACTCCCTTGGTGGTAAAGAAGGGCTCAAAGATGTGGCTCATGGTTTCTTGGTCCATGCCCTGACCACTATCGCTTACCACGAGAACCGCGTAGTGGCCTGCTCGGACCGCTCCCGGCTTCAGGAGGGCCAGCTCTCTGGTAAGCTCGGCGTTGAATGTCTCCACCGTGAGAGTGCCACCACGCGGCATGGCATCCCGAGCGTTGATGGCAAGATTGAGCATCACCTGCTCCAACTGACCTGGATCGGCCCGCACGAAGAGCGCGCCTGATCCCAAGCGAAGCGTTACGCCACAGTCCTCCCCCATCACTCGGCGCAGCACTGTCTCCCACCCGGTCAGCAGATCGTTGAGGTTCAATAGCTGGGCTTGGAGGATTTGGCGCCGGCTGAAGGCCAGGAGTTGGGCGGTAACCGTTGCGGTGCGCTCCGCTGCCTTCCGGATGAACTCGGCGTCTTCACGCACCGCCTCCGGCACGTCGCTCCGTTGGAGAATGAAATCTGCCGCGCCCATCACGACGCACATCTGGTTATTGGCCTCGTGGGCCACCCCTCCCGCGAGTCGCCCGACTGATTCCATTCGCTGCGCTTGACTCAACCGCTCCTCAGCCACCCGCCGTTCCGTGATGTCAGAGCTCACACCGGTGACGTCGGTCGGACGTCCCTCGTCATTGCGATGCACCTCACCCTGATCGGCGATCCACCGCATGTGGCCCCCAGGAAGAAGGACTCGAAACTCGTAGTCCAGACTGGTGTTCTCCTGAAGAGCCCTCCGTACCGCTTCGCTGACGAATTCCCGGTCTTCGGGATGCACGTGGACCAGAAGATCCAGGTGGGTGGACACCCGATCGCCGGGAGACAACCCGTAGAGCTGGCGGAGGTTCTCATCGCAGGTTAGGGAGTTGTCCTTGATCGACCAGTACCAGGTACCCATTCGCGCGGCATCGAGGGCACGCCGCAGTCGATCCTTGCTCTGCGCCAGCGCCTTGGTCGCCTCCTGTCGTTCCCACCGAACCGCCGCCGCCAGTACCAGCCCGGTCACCGACACAACCCCGAGGTAACAGGCCGCCTCGAAAAGGGTCCTGATCGCGGTTGCGCTCACGAAAGGGCTGCCACCTTGCACCGTGTGCGCGACCGCCACCGCCGAAACCGCAAGGGTCATCAACGACGCCCCCCGCGCGCCGAAGCGCAACGCGGCCCAAATCACGAACGGGAACAGCAGATAGTGATAGTCCACATCACGGACGAGCGCGGAGCTGACCAGCTGCCCCAGGCCGAGCTCTGCAGCCGCGATGGTGCCGACACATAGCACCACGATCTCGAGGAGACGTCGGTTACTGCCTTCGGTGTGGGTCGCCCAACTGAAGAACACTGGCGCCACCACAAGCCCACCGAGGAGATCGCCGGCCCACCACACAGCGAGCGCAGTGGGCAAGGCGGCGGCGGGGAGCGCTTCAGTAGCCCACAGGCTCAGCGGTCCTACGACCGCGGCGCACAACGCTCCCAGCGGAGCCGCCACCAGGATGAGCGTGCGGACCTGTCGAAGGTCGTCCAACTGAGGATGGGAGCCCGCGGTGCGGCGGAAAAGGTACGCAGCCACGACGGCTTCCAGCGTGTTCCCCAGGGCGATGCCCGCCGCCGCAAGCAGGGGAATCGGCGTGGCGGCGTTGGCGAGGAAGGCACCCAGCGTCACACCCGGCCAATACCTGGACCCGAGCAGGGTAAGGGCCGCGAAGGCAATGCCGGTCGGGGGCCAGACGAGGGAGATGCTGGGCCCGATCGACGCGTACCGCAGGCCAAGCCGGGCCGCACCGTAATACACCGCAGCCAGCAGCAACAGCTTTACGAGGTAACTAAGGGGTCGGGGGACTATGGCTCTTCCTGGGACAGGGGTAGCTAATAGCTAATAGCTAATAGCTAATAGCTCATAGGTAATAGCTCACTTCCCTTTACAATACGCCTTCAGCATCGAGGCGATGCGCGGCCGGTACTGCTTGATGATGCCGAGATTTTTGTCTACCGCCGCCGGGTTGGCCGTCCGTCCGGCGGTCAGAGCCGAATCGGCCGTGGCCAGGAGGGCCTGCTCCTGCTTGGCCCCTTCGCACGACTTGGTCTTCTCGGTGATCGGGTCGATCTT
>DATMDQ010000034.1:0-27921 GCA_035557715.1 Gemmatimonadales bacterium | reverse complement strand
TAGCCTATTCGACTAACCGGCTCCTCTCCTACCGCCGCTATATCTACCGCCGCTATATCTGCCGCCGCTGTACCTACCGCCGCTGTACCTACCGCCGCTGTATCTACCGCCGCTATCCTACCGCCGCTGTATCTACCGCCGCATTCGGCGCGAACTCTCCCTCCCACCGGGCCAGCACCACGGCGGCCAGGCAATTTCCCACCACGTTGACCGTCGTACGGCCCATGTCCATCAGCTCGTCCACCCCCAGAATGATGGCCACCCCCTCGAGCGGCAAGCCGAAGTGGAGCAGCGTCCCCGATAGAATCACCAGCGAGGCGCGTGGAACCCCGGCGACGCCTTTGCTCGTGATCATCAGTGTGAGCATCATGAACAGCTGCTGGCCCAGGCTGAGATCCACCCCGGCCGCCTGGGCTACAAAGATCGAGGCCACCGCCAGGTACAGAGTCGATCCATCCAGATTGAACGAGTATCCGGTCGGAATGACGAAGGCGACGATACGCCGGGGGACACCCAGCCGCTCCATATTTTCCATCGCCTTGGGCAGCGCTGCCTCGGAAGACGTGGTGGCGAACGCGATCAGCGCGGGCTCCTTCACCATCCGGATGAATGCGCGGATGGGGACGCGAGCCAGAAGTGCCGCGGGAACCAGCGCGACCAGGATAAACACGATCAGGGCGCCATAGAGAGTGAGCACCATCTTGCCCAGATTGATGAGCACGCTCACCCCGCTGTGACCTACCGTTACCGCGATCGCCGCGCCAACCCCGATCGGCGCAAATTTCATCACGATGCCGGTGAACTTGAACATCGTCTCCGCCAGACCCTCGGCGAAACCCAGCATCGCCTCCTTGGGCCGGCCTTTGACCTGGGAGAGCGCCACGGCAAACAGGATGGAGAAGAAGACGATCTGGAGGACCTCGTTGTTCGCGGCCGCCTCGAAGAAGCTTTGCGGCACCAGGTGCTCGAGGATCCCGCTGAAGGTGGTGGTCTTCTGCGCCAGCTGCTGTCCCGGCTCGGCGGAAGCCACCAGCTTCACGCCGACTCCGGGCTTGGTGAGGTTCACGGCCACGAGCCCGATGACCAGCGCCGCGGTGGTGACGATCTCGAAATAGAGGATGGACTTGAAGGCCAGGCGTCCGACCCGCTTCATGTCGTCGCCGTGGCCGGCGATGCCGATGACGAGGCTGCCGAAGATGATCGGGACCACGATCGACTTGATCATCCGGAGGAAGATGGTCGAGAGCGGCTTGAGGCTGGTGGCCAGATCGGGGGCGAGCCACCCGACCAGCGCACCGATCACCATGAAGATGAGGATCCACTTGGTGCCGGAGATACTGCGGAGGTAACGCCAGACAGCGGTCACCCTGCGGCCAACGCCCCCGCCTTGGCGTCAATGCCGGCCAGCACCGCCGCATATGAGGCGGCAAACTTGGCCACTCCCTCCGCTTCCAGCTCGCGAGTGACTGCCTTCAGGTCTATGCCCGCTTCCGCCAGCGCGTCGAGCTGGGCGGGTGCGGCGGCGACGTGCTCCTGAATCCGGATCTTGGGATCGCCGTGATCGCGGTAGGCGTTGAACGTCTCTGGGGGGAGGGTGCTCACGGTCTGCGGTGCCGCCAGCGCCTCGACGTAGTACACGTCCGGAAGGCTGGGGTCCTTGGTGCTGGTCGATGCCCAGAGGGGCCGCTGGGGACGTGCCCCCGCCCGCGCCAGCCGATCCCAGCGAGGCGTCGCCAGTGTCCGTTCGAAGACGCTGTAGGCCATGCCGGCATTAGCAATGGCAATCTTGCCCCGCAGCGGGTGGCCCGGTGTCCGGTCCAGCAGCGCATCTACCTTCCCGTCCACCCGGCTCACGAAAAAGCTCGCCACCGAGGCGACGGCCTGAATGGAAAGCCCCCGACTGAGCCGCAACTCCATGCCCGCCAGGAACGCCTCGACCACCTCGGCGTAGCGCTCGATCGAAAAGAGCAGGGTGACGTTGACGCTGATCCCAGCCGCGATGCAGTGGGTGATGGCCGGGAGGCCGGCCGGGGTGCCGGGAATCTTGATCATCGCGTTGGGCCGGGCAACTGCGCTCCACAGGCGTTCCGCTTCGTGGATCGTGCCATGGGTGTCGCTCGCGAGCGTGGGCGATACCTCCAGGGACACGAACCCATCGCCACCGGCGGACTGCTGATAGGGCGGCGTGAAGGCGTCGCATGCGGCCCGGACGTCGGCCACAGCCACCGCCTCGAAGATTTCGCCCGCACTGCGACCCTGATCCGACAAGCGGCGGATGTCCTCGTCATACAGCCGGCTACCGGCGATCGCCTTCTCGAAGATCGTGGGGTTCGAGGTCATGCCGCGGAGCCCGTCGTCGGCAATCAGCCGTCCGAGCTGGCCTGACGCGACGAGATCGCGAGTGATGAAGTCATACCAGAGGCTCTGCCCCAGCTGGCTCAGCCGGAGCAGTGGGTTGCTCTGTGGCCGGCCGCGTTCAACGCTCATTCAGACCTCCGGCTGGGTGAGCCGCGATTGCTCGAGGTGATTCGCCGTACCGCTTCGGCCACCTGTTCCGCGGTGAGCTTGAACTCCTGAAATAAACGCTCACCCGGAGCGGAAGCTCCGAATCCTTCCATACCGACCATGGCACCCCCGTCGGTGGTCCAGCGCGACCAGCCGAATGGACCTGCCGCCTCCACCGCTACCCGGGCCCTGACCCCGGGCGGCAGCACCGTGTCACGATAGCGCTCCGGCTGGGCGGCGAAGAGCTCCCAGGATGGCATGGAGACCACCCGCGCCCGGACCCCCTCGGCCAGAAGCAGCCGAGCGGCGCCGAGAGCCACTCCTACCTCTGATCCGGTAGCGATGATAATGGAGTCCAGACGGCCTGGCTCCGGCGGGTCGGTCAGGACGTATGCGCCCCGCCGCACCCCGTCCACGGCTCCGACAACGTTGCGATCCAGCACCGGCAGTTTCTGCCGGGTGAGCACCAGCATCGTCGGTCCCTCCCGGCGCTCCATGGCCACCCGCCACGCTTCCACGGTCTCACCGGCATCGGCCGGCCGAAGAGTGACCAGGTTTGGGATCGACCTCAGCATGGCCAGGTGCTCTACCGGCTGGTGGGTTGGGCCGTCCTCCCCCAGACCGATCGAGTCGTGGGTGCCGATATAGATGACGGGAAGCCGCATGATTGCGGCCAGCCGGATCGACGGCTTCATGTAGTCGGAGAATACCAGGAACGTGCTGCCGAACGGACGCAGACCGCCGTGGGCGGCGATGCCGTTCAGGCAGGCGGCCATGCCGTGCTCCCGCACGCCCCAATGAAATGTCCGGCCGGTGGTGGTAGGCCCGAACGTGCCACCCTGCTTCAAGGTGGTTCCCGTGCTGCCGCCGAGGTCGGCGGATCCGCCGATCAGGTTGGGAACCGCGGCCGCGATGGCCTGAAGGGCCAGGCCGGAAGCCTGCCGGGTGGCCAGCTGCCCCGCGGAGGGGGTGACCGACGGCAAGGCCTTTTCCCATCCTTCAGGCAGCGCCCCCGAGAGCCATTGCGTGAGCTCGGCCGCCAGGGCTGGATGCCCGGCCTGGTACTCCTCGTAGCGCTTCTGCCACTGCGCCTCGAGCTCCACCCCACGGGGAACTGCGCGGCGCCAGTGAGCGAGCGCATCCTCCGGTACATGGAACGCAGGCTCCTCGGGCCACTGCATGATTTGCTTGGTCCGCCGGACCTCCTCGGCGCCCAGCGGGGCTCCATGGGCATCGGCGGTGTTGCGCTTAGTGGGAGCGGGATCGGCGATGGTGGTTCGCAGGACGATGAGGGACGGACGCGCGGTCTCGGCACGGGCCGCCTCGCAGGCAGCAGCAATCGCTTCGAGATCGTTGCCGTCAGCAACTTTCGCCACGTGCCAGCCATATGCCTCGAAGCGCCGAGCCACGTCCTCTGAAAAGCTGAGGGCAGTATCGCCGTCGATGGTGATATGGTTGTCGTCGTAGATGACGTTCAGCTTTCCCAGACGAAGATGTCCGGCCAGCGAGGCAACTTCACTCGCCACGCCCTCCATCAGGTCGCCGTCGCTCGCCACGACCCAGGTCCGATGATCTACAATCGTGAAATCCGGGCGGTTGAAATGATCGGCCAGAAAGCGCTCTGCGATCGCCATCCCGACGGCGTTTCCAAACCCTTGCCCCAGCGGACCCGTGGTGGTCTCCACCCCAGGCGTGTGCCCCCGCTCGGGATGCCCCGGTGTGAGGGATCCCCACTGCCTGAAATTCCTGATTTCGTCGAGTGACAGGTCATACCCGGTGAGGTGAAGCAGCGAGTAGAGCAGCATCGAGGCGTGCCCGCAGGACAGAACGAAGCGGTCGCGGTCGGCCCAGTCCGGATTGCGGGGATTGTGGCGGAGGAAGCGGGTCCACAGCACATACGCGGCCGGTGCCAGCGCCATCGGGGTTCCCGGGTGTCCCGATTGCGCCTTCTCTACGGCATCCATGGCGAGCGCGCGTATTGAATTGATGCTTCGCCACGCTATTTCCGGCGGCGGGTCGGCTTCGCGGGGGGATGACGGTGGATCCGGTCGCACGGCTCGGATGCGGGTACTCTTTGCGGTCAGAACCGACTCCTTTCGGGCGTGTAGACCGGGCAGCGGGTGGGAGGGGGAAAGATAGGCGGTACGGCGGTAAGGCGGTACGGCGGTAGGCGGACGAGCGAGAGCACTCGCGTGTCATCCCGAGCGGATGCGAGGGATCGGCCGGGTTTACGTCAGTACAAAGATCTTGAGCTGACGTCTCATTGAGCGATCCTTCGCTTCGCTCAGGATGACAGCGTGATCGGGCCACCTGGACTACCGCTCTACCCGCCCTACCGCCTTACCGCCTTACCGCCTTACCGCCCTATCTTCCACCATGCGCCGCCTGCTGAAGCTTTTCCTGATTCTTTTCGTGTTCCCGACCTTGATCGGCTTGGTGGTGATGCTGGTGGCCGGGCGCCCCGTGATGTTCGAGCTCCTTCAACGCGGCACATCCTACAAGTTCCGCGACGTGAAGTGGATCATCACCAAGGACCTGGCCCGGTGGCGCGAGGATCCGAGTCGCCCCCAACCGGTCTTGCTGGACGCGCGTACGGAGGCTGAATACGAGGTCAGCCACCTGCAGGGCGCCCGGCGGATGGACCCTTACCGGCCCAGCCTGGTGGGCCTTATGAGGGTTCCCAAGGACACGCCCATGGTGGTCTACTCATCGGCCGGGTACCGGGGCGCCCGGGTGGCCAGCTGGCTGGGGGAACAGGGGTACCAAAACGTGCATAACCTGGGCAGTAGTCTGTTCCAGTGGGCTAACGAGGGGCGCCCCATCTACCGGGGGGACCAGCCGGCCGAGGTGGTGCACCCCTATGACGGCCGCTGGGGCTGGGGATGGCTGCTGGAGGGTAAATACCGGGCCCAGGTCCCCCCCGTGGAGCGGCGTTCTGCCGCCCCCTGAGGCCCGGAAGTCCGTGCCAGACTGTCGGTTTGGCGCTAATCTTGCTATATTTCTGGTCGTAAACTCGCGACCTGGTCTCCAGGTCTTAGTTCAACCCTTAGTTTGGTAACTTGTGGCAAGTAGATCACGAAGGCATCCTGCAGCTCACACCCCTAGCTTCCGCCGTTCCCCTGGTCGTTCAATGCAGTCGCACCGCGATTGGCTCCTGGCACAGCACGGCTCAGTTTGCGCGTATTGCGGAACCGAGACCCCTGACAACGCGATCACCCTCGATCACGTACGCCCGCGCCGAGGCCAGACGGCTTACGACCGTCCGGACAACCTCGTTCTGGCCTGCAAGGACTGCAACGCTGCGAAGGCTGACACTCCGCTGGTGGCGTTCCTTATGCAGCGCCGCGCTCGGGGGGTCTTCCTCCTGCACTACGGAGAGCATCTCTCCGAGCCGATCAGGGAACTGGTGAGACAGGCCTCCGAAAGGCCTATCATCGCGAAGGACTGAGGAGCAAACGGGCGGCCCTGAGAGGCCGCCCTTTCAATTTCGTTTCCGAACGTCCCTCCGTAGCTGACTACCCCTGAGCCTTTCCCGCCGCGGCCACCGTGGCGAGCGGGGCTTTCTTGCTGCCCGACTCCAGCGCCTCACTGATGATCCGGCTCTGCTCGGCTGAGTGTGCCGCCGGGTAGCCTTCGGCCGGACTGGCACGCTCCGGCCGGCCCACGTACTCCAGCTCGGCGCCGGTCGGAAGCAGCTCACGTAGCTTGGGCTCCAGGTACCGCCAGGCGCCCATGTTCCGCGGCTCCTCCTGGGCCCACACGATCGTTCTGACTGCCCGGTAGTGACTCAGGATCTGGCGAATCTCCTCCCAGGGGAAGGTGTAAAGCTGCTCCAGCCGAATGATGGCTGGTCGGCCCTCGTTCATCTTCTCGGCTTCGCCCAGGAGATCGTAATAGATCTTTCCCGAACAGAGCACGACCCGGGAGATCCCCGCCGCCTTTTCGGCTGCCCAGGAATCGTCCAGAATCGGCCTGAACGTTCCCTTAGTGAGGTCCTCCAACCGGGAGCTGGCCTGGGGCAGGCGGAGCAGACTCTTGGGCGTCATGATGATCAGGGGCCGCTGCCTGCTGCGCCGGGCCTGCCGGCGCAGCAGGTGGAAATACTGGGCCGGAGTGGTGCAGTTGGCCACCCTGATGTTCCCCTCGGCGGCGAGCTGAAGGAACCGCTCCAGCCGGGCGCTCGAATGCTCGGGGCCCTGACCCTCATAGCCATGGGGCAGCAGCAGGGTGAGCCGGGTGGTGAGGCCCCACTTGGAGAGACCGGCCGACATGAACTGGTCTACGATGACCTGCCCGCCATTAATGAAGTCCCCAAACTGCGCCTCCCAGAGTACCAGCGCCTCAGGTGCGGCTGCGCTGTAGCCATACTCGAACCCCAGAGTAGCAAGCTCGGAAAGTGGGCTGTTGTGGAGCTCCATGGGTGCCTGCGCATCCGGTAACCGCTGAATGGGTGCCCAGGGCGCACCGGTCTTCACGTCGTGTAGCACCATGTGCCGCTGGCTGAAGGTGCCGCGCTCAGTATCCTGGCCAGTCAGACGGACCGGAACTCCTTCGGTCAGCAACGAGGCGAGTGCCAGGGTCTCGGCGTGCGCCCAATCGATGCCACCCTCGGGTCCCATCGCGGTGCGTCGCCGCTCCAGCTGCTTCTGCAGCTTCGGATGAACCGAGAACCCCTCGGGCCAGGTCAGCAGCTGCTGGTTCAGGGACTTGAGAAAGTCCGCAGGCAGTGCCGTCTCCACATCCTGCCCCCCGGCCAACGAGGGCTTGGGCGGCTCTGTGGGCGCCGGTCTTCCCGCCCCCATGCTGGCCTTGAAACCCTGCTGGATGTCCACCAGGCGCTGATACGCGTCGGCCGCCTGCCGATCTGCGTCCTCTTTGGTGATGACGCCTGCGGTCACCAGTGCATTGGCGTAGCGCTCCCGGACGGACGGGAGGTTCCTGATCCGCTCGTACATCAAAGGCTGGGTATAGGCTGGCTCGTCACCCTCGTTGTGGCCGTGCCGGCGGTAACCCACCAGGTCGATGAGCATGTCCTGGCGGAAACGGTCCCGGTACGCCATCGACAACCGGACCGCCGAGAGACACGCCTCAGGATCGTCGGCGTTGACATGGATGATGGGGATGTCGAATCCCTTGGCCAGGTCGCTGGCGTATCGAGTCGAGCGGGCGTCCTCCATGTCGGTGGTGAATCCGACCTGGTTGTTGGTGATGATGTGGAGGGTGCCGCCGGTCCGGTACCCAGCAAGTGCTCCGAGGTTGAGCGTTTCCGCCACTACGCCCTGTCCTGCAAAGGCCGCGTCGCCATGGATGATGACCGGCAGGGCCACGGTGCCGTCGTGGTGCGCCTCGCGCCCCCGGCGCTGGGTCTGCTTTGCTCGGGCTCCGCCGTCCACGACCGGACCCACAAACTCGAGGTGGCTCGGATTAGGCGACAGGGTGACCGTAATGGTCTTGCCACCTTGAGTGACGTAGACCCCGTCGGCGCCGTGGTGGTACTTCACGTCTCCGGTGCCGCCCTCAGGAGTGAGCTGCCCCGCCTCGACGTGACGTCCGCCTTCGAACTCGGCGAAGATGGTCTCATAGGGGCGGCCCACCGTATGGGCCAGCACGTTGAGCCTGCCCCGATGCGCCATTCCCAGCACCACGTCTCGCCCGCCGGCCGCGGCTGCGTGCTCGATGGTGTGATCGAGCATCGGCACCAGCATGTCCACGCCCTCGATCGAGAAGCGTTTCTGGCCGAGGTAGGCTTTGTGCAGAAAGCGCTCCAGGGCCTCGACCTCGGTCAGGCGGCGAAGCAGCCAGCGCTGCTGGTCGGCTGGGGGCGGCTTACGATAGGCGCCGGACTCGATCTTTTCCCGCAGCCAAACCCGCTCCTCATGGGTCGAGATGTGCTCGATCTCGTACGCCATGGTCCCGCAGTAGGTCGCCTGGAGATAGGGCAGCGATTCGGCCAGGGTTTGTCCTGGCACAGCGGTCCGAAGCACCTTGGACGGAATCGTCGCCATGATCTCCGGGGTCAGCCCGAGGGTGCTGGGATCGAGGGCCGGGTCGCCGATGGGGTCGGTGCCGAGAGGATCGAGCCGTGCGGCCAGGTGACCGTGCATGCGGAAGGCCTTTACCAGCGCCATGGCAGCGGCGACATGGTACAACATCTCCGGAGCGGCCGGATCACGAGACGGCTTGAGGCCTGGCGCCGGCTTGGCGACCTGGTAGCTCACGGGTGCCAGCTCCAGGCTCTCCGCGATGAGGTCGAAGAACGCCTCCTCGCCCTGGAGCAGCCGGTCCACGATTCCAAGGAACGCACCCGACTCGGCCCCCTGGATGATCCGGTGATCGTAGGTGCTGGTGACTGTCATGACCTTGCTGATTCCCATCTCGCGGAGCCGCTCGTCTGACAGGCTGGAGAATTGAGCCGGGTACCCGATGGCGCCCACCGCGATGATGCTCCCCTGGCCGGCCATCAGCCGCGGGACAGAGGCCACCGTCCCCAGGCCGCCCGGGTTGGTGAGCGACATGGTTGCGCCGGCAAAATCGTCCGGCATCAGCTTGTTGGTGCGCGCCTTCTCGACCAGACTCTCGTAGGCCGAGTGAAAGGCTGCGAAGTCCATCGTGTCGGCCCGCTTGATCACCGGCACTACGAGCCCGCGGCTCCCGTCTTTCCGCTGGACGTCCACGGCAAGGCCGAGTGCGATTCCCTCCGGCTGAACCCGGTGGGGCGTCCCCTCGCGCACGACGAGAGTGTGACCCATAACGGGCTGCTGCTTGGTGGCCTGGACGATTGCGTAGGCGATCAGGTGGGTAAAAGAGATCTTTTCCGAACGGCCAGCGGCCTGGAGCGCGGTATTGAGACGGCGGCGCTGCTCCTCAAGGACGGAGACCGGCAGCTCGCGGAACGTGGTGGCCGTGGGGACCGTCAGGCTCTCGTTCATGTTGGCCACGAGCTTGGCTGCAGGGCCCTTGATCGGGCTGAGGCCAGCGGCCGGCGGGACAGCGGGTAAGCGGGTCAGCGGGTCAGCCGGTGCCGGGAGTGGCCGATCTTGGCTGTCCCGCTGTCCAGCCGTCCCGCTGTTTCCCTGTCCCGCTGTCCCGCTGTCCCGCTGTCCATCCCGCTCCCCTACCACCCCGCTCTCGAACAGGCGGCGCCATTCCGGGCCTACGGCGGCCGGGTCCCGGAGGAACTCCTCATACATGGCCTGCGCGAAGCCCGCGTTGGCCGTTTCGAACACGTTCGGATCCACCAGTCGATCCCAGTTGAAGTGGGCCCAGGAAAGATAACGGCCCTGGAGCGATGGAGTACGCTCGGCCGACGCTGCTAGGATCTTACAAGACGGACAACAGGCATTCTAGTATCATATTTTGGACCGCCAGCGTCATGGCAGATATTCGGCCCCCTCCCTCATCACACAGCCCCATGGCCAAACTCCCGGCAGGACAGCTCGCTCAGGTGCTCATATTCGCCATTTTCGCAACGAGCTGTGGCGGTGGTGGAAGCGACGGCGGGACCCCACCCACCACCACCACCACGATTGCCAAGGCTGCTGGCGATGCACAACAGGGCACTGTAGGCCAGCCGCTGCTCGATCCATTGATTGTAGTAGTCACGGAAGACGGGGCTCCTTCAGCCGGGGCTACGGTCGCGTGGTCCACCTCCGCAGGGAGCGGGTCGGTGAACCCAACTTCTGTCGCAACCGACGCCAACGGGACTGCGAGCACAGATTGGACCTTGGGCACCGCCTCCGGGGCCCAGTCAGCAACTGCCACCCTGAGCGGCGCAGCCGGGTCGCCCGTGACCTTCACCGCGACTGGTGAGACGGCCGCCGCCGCGGCGATCGCCAAGGCGGGCGGAGACGGGCAGACCGCGGAAATCTCCAGTCAGCTCGGATTGCCGGTTCAGGCCCGGGTAACCGATCAATTCGCGAATGCAGTTCAGGGGGTTGCAGTCGCCTGGGCGGCTACCGGCGGCACCGTGTCGAGCCCCTCGGTTACAACTAATGCGTCGGGCTTGTCATCGGTGAACGTGACCGCCGGCGGGGCTGAGGGGCCGATCGTTATCACCGCCGCGGCGGACGGACTCACCGGATCGCCTCTCACCTTCAATGCCACGGCGGTCGTGACGCCCCCGCCCCCCGCCACCATCGCGATCACCGTGGGCAACGACTTCTTCCGCAGCGACCGGAATCAGACGACTGGCCCTGCCGTCGACACGGTGGCGGTGGGAGGAACCGTGACGTGGACCTGGGTTGCCGGGGCCATACCGCACAACGTCACCTCGAACCCGCCCCCCGGCTTCAGCAGCAGCCCAACCCAGGCGGCCGGCACCACGCACGCGGTCAACTTTCCGACCGCCGGCACCTACCGGTACTACTGCAACATTCACGCGGGTGCCGCCTCGACCGGCGGCATGATCGGCCGCATCGTGGTGCGCTGACGGCGAGGAACGGTTAATGGGGCATCGTGGCCCTGACGAACGCACGGTAGCGCTCCGCCTCCGCCTCGACGCGGGCCGGCTCCCAACCGAGCTCCTCACCCATGAGCTCTGCCACCCGGCTCGCGGCCGGGGCGCCGTGCTCTATATGCTCGTAGTAAGCATGAAAGCGGCGTACCATGACGTCCTCCACCGTCTGGGCCAGCTCGCGGCGGACCGCGTGGATCACCTCCGCTTCGATGGCAGGATGGGCCGGCAGCAGCCGGCGAAAGAGCCGCCGGTCGGCGCCGCCGAGATTGAAGATTCCCGCCGCCTCGGTGCCGTAGTGTCGCAGCAGATGGTCCACACTCACCGCGGGAATGCCGAGCTCCAGTCCGCGCTCACGAAACTGACTCAGATCCGCTGTCTCACCGCCCGGGAGTGCCTCCTCGTCGGTGCTGGCCTCCGCATGGCGTGGTCGCCCGTCACGATGCCGCAGCTCCCGCATGGATTTGTCCACCACCTCAGCGGCCATTGACCGGTAAGTCGTAAGCTTTCCTCCAACCACTGTCAGCATCCCGCCCGAGCCGGTCACGATGGCGTGCTCGCGGGACCGGCTGGAGGTAATCCGGCGGTCCTGATCGAGCAGCAACGGCCTGAGTCCGGCCCAGGTGGCTCGCACGTCCTCGACACTCAACCGGGCGCTGGGGAACCGGGCATTGGCCGATCGCAGCAGGTATACGATGTCGTGTCCGGTGACGATCAGATCATCCGGTGGGTCGGCGCTGTCGGTATCTGTCGTGCCGATGTACGAGAGGTCGCCCCAGGGGAGCACGAACATCACCCGGCCGTCTATCGGGCTGGTAAAGGCGACCGCGTCGCGGTTGTCGAGCCGGGAGCGGTCCACCACGACGTGTACGCCCTTCGTGGGTTGCAGCAGCGGAGTGGCGCCGGCATCCTCCAGCCGGCGCACCTGGTCGGACCAGGGGCCGCTGGCGTTCACCACTACACTGGCGCGAACCACCCCGCGCTCACCGGTGAGTCTATCCTCCAGCTGCGCTCCGATCACTCGGCCGGCGGTCCTTTCCAGCCCAACGACCGCCATGTAGTTGGCCACGAGGGCGCCGTTGTGCATGGCCGAGCGAGCCGTGGCGATCACCAGCCTGGCATCGTCGCACTGCGCGTCGTAGTAGCGGGCGCCGCCCAGGAGTCCCCGGTCGCGGAGCATCGGCTCGGCCTCGAGCATGCCCCGCTTGCCCAGCATCCGGTGTAGTCGCACATTGCGGAACAGTGCGAGCAGATCATAAACCAGCATCCCGGCCGCCAGACGCCAGCGTGAGATACGGTCTCCGCGGTGCACCGGGAAGACGAACGCGAGTGGCCACACCAGGTGCGGGGCGATCCGCAGCAGGGTGCGGCGCTCCCGGTTCGCCTCCAGCACCATCCCGAGCTCACCCTGCTCCAGATATCGCAGGCCGCCATGGATGAGGCGGCTGGAACGCGAGCTGGTGCCGGATGCGAGGTCATTCTGCTCGACCAGGATCGTTCGCAATCCGCGCATGGCCGCGTCGCGGGCGATACCCGCTCCATTGATGCCACCCCCGATGACCAGGAGATCCGCCGGCTGCATGGCGAGCTGCTCCAGCGTCGCGCGCTCTGAGGACCGCTTACCATGACCCTGTGCCCCGTCTCGCGGGCTACCCGGCCCAGCACCTGGTTTTTCTGGCACGCTCATATGATTCGACCCGGGGCGAGGGTGCTGGACCTGGCTTGTGGGCAGGGACGCCATGGCCTGGCCGCAGCGGCCATTGGCGCGCAGGTCGTCGGCGTCGATCGCGATGCCGCCAAGCTCGCTACGGCTCGTGAGCGGGCTGCAGCGGCGAACCTCGCGGTGGACTGGCGGGAAGTCGACCTGGAGGGCCCTTGGCCGGAGTTCGGTAGTTTTGATGCAGTCCTGGTATTCAATTATCTTGACCGAGCCAGCATGCCCAGAATCCTAGGGCTGGTCGCGCCCGGTGGCCGGCTCATAATGGAAACGTTTCTCGAGGCGCAGCGCGAGGCGGGCTGGGGCCCGACCTCGGAGAGCCACCTGCTGCGCTCCGGCGAGTTGGCTCGGCTGGTGGCTCCCCTCACCGTGGTCCATGGCCGTGAGGTGTTCGAGACCGTCGACACGGAACGGTGGCGCGCAGTGGCCAGCGTGATAGCAGTAAGAAGTAAGAAGTGAGAGGTGAGAAGGGGAAGGCCCCAGCCTGCCCGAGCTTCATTCTTACCTCTTGCTTCTCACTTCTCACTTCTCACCCGGAGTAACATGCTCGACTCCCGCCGGGGCCGGCGGGTCGCAATCGTCGCCGGCGTCCGTACCCCCTTTGCCAGGAGTGGCACCGTCTTTCGGGACGTGTCCGCTACGGCGCTGGCCCGCCACGCGGCGCGCGAGCTGCTCTATCGCAGCGAGATCGACGGTCGCGAGATCGACGAGGTCGTGTTCAGCCAGGTGGTGCCTTCCGCCCTGACGCCCAACGTGGCTCGCGAGGTGAGCCTGCTGCCGCAGCTGCCGCCGAGCGTGCCCGCCTACACCTTGAATCGTGCCTGTGCGTCTGCGGCGCAGGCGATCAACAACGCTGCCGACCAGATCCTGCTGGGTCACGCCGACGCAATACTTGCCGGTGGGGTCGAGTCGCTCTCCGATATCCCAATCCTGCATTCACGCCGGTTCAGTCAGGTTCTGGTCGATGCCAGCAAGGCGCGCAGCCTTGGTGGCCGGATTGCGGCCATGAGCCGGACGCGCCCCCGCGACTTGATCCCGGTTTCGCCGGCCATCGCCGAGCCTTCCACCGGCGAGTCGATGGGGCAATCGGCTGAGAAGATGGCCAAGGAAAACGCCATCAGCCGGGAGGACCAGGACCGGCTCGCCCTGATGAGCCATCAGCGCGCCGCCGCAGCCACCGCCGACGGACGGCTCACGGCAGAGATCGCGCCCTGGTTCAGCGGGCCGGAGATGGACCAGGTCAGCACCGGCGACAACGGCGTGCGCTCCGATACTTCTCTGGATGCGCTCGCCAAGCTCAAGCCGGTGTTCGACCGAAAGTACGGCACCGTCACGGCGGGCAACTCCTCTCCCCTCACCGACGGCGCGGCGGCCGTGTTGCTCATGGCGGAGGAGAAAGCGAAGGCGCTGGGTCACCAGCCGCTGGCCTATATCAGGAGCTATGCGGTCAGTGCGGTGGACCCGGGCTGGCAGCTGCTGATGGGTCCGGTCTTCGCGGTTCCCAAGGCGCTGGAGCGGGCCGAGCTCACCTGGAGCGAGCTGGGCCTGGTGGAGATACACGAGGCCTTTGCCGCCCAGGTGCTCTCCAACGTGCAAGCCTGGGGCTCGCACGCGTGGGCCGATCGTCTCGGGTTGCCGGGTCCCGTGGGCGAGGTCGACTGGGAACGTACCAACGTTTCCGGAGGGTCGATCGCCATCGGGCATCCGTTCGCCGCAACCGGCGCCCGCCTGGTCACTACGCTCGCCAACGAGATGCGCCGGCGTGACGTGCAGTTCGGGCTGCTTTCGATCTGTGCGCAGGGCGGGATGGGGTACGCGATGGTCTTGGAGAGGGCGTGAGGGACGAGTCAGGAGTCGGGAGTCAGGAGTCTGGAGCCTCCAGCTCCCAGCTCGTAGCTCCCAGCGCCCAGCTCCCGGCCGCTTTCACAACAACCATCGAGAATGGCATCGCCGTGGTCACATTCGACCTCCCGGGCGAGCCGGTCAACAAGCTCAGTGCGGCCGTCAAGACCGAGATGGAGGCATTGCTCGGTCGCTTGCGGGAAGATTCACTGACCCGGGCGGTGGTGCTGATCTCCGGTAAGGCAGACAGCTTCATCGCGGGTGCGGATATCGAGGAATTCACCGCCATCAAGACCCAAGACCAGGCGGAGCGGTTGAGCTTCGAGGGGCAGGAAACGGTCAGCCGGCTGGAGACGTTCCAGAAACCGATCGTGGCGGCCATACACGGCGCGTGCCTGGGCGGAGGCCTCGAGGTGGCGTTAGCCTGTCACTACCGAATTGCCACCGATCATCCGAAGACCGTGCTGGGTCTCCCCGAGGTTCAGCTGGGCCTCATTCCAGGAGCGGGCGGCTGCCAGCGGCTACCTCGGCTGATCGGAGCCCGGGCCGCCCTCGATATGATCCTGACCGGCAAGACCGAGCGGGCCCAGAAGGCACTCAGACTGGGGCTGGTCGATGAAGTGGTTCCCAAGAGCGTTCTCCGGCAGGTGGCCCTTTCAGCCGCGGACCGGCTGGCGCGTCAGGGACTCCCCCAGCGGCAGCAGAAGGCGGGTCTTGCCGGGCTGATCCTCGACCGCACGGCCGCGGGACGTCAGCTGGTCTATCGCGGAGCCCGGAAACAGCTGCGGAAGAAGACTGGCGGACACTATCCCGCTCCGCTGGCCGCTCTCGAGGCGGTCCGGGTCGGCCTGGAACAGGGAATTACCGCTGGACTGGCCGAGGAGCACCGGGCCTTCGGTGAGCTTGCGGTGGGAGACGTGTCCCGGAAGCTGGTGCAGATATTCTTCGCCACCACCGCGCTGAAGAAGGATGACGGTGTTCGCCCTGGTTCGGCCGTCCCCCGCCAGATTCGCCGGCTCGGGGTAATCGGCTCCGGTTTCATGGGTGCGGGCATTGCCGGCACCGCGGTCCTGAACGTGGAGGTTGATACCCGTCTCAAGGACTCCGACCTGACTCGGGTGGGGAAGGGCCTGAAGGCCGCCACCGGGCTGCTCAAGGAACGCCTGACGCGCCGCCGGCTGACCCGGCCTCAATACGAGCGTCTGAGTGCCCTCCTCTCCGGAGGTACCGACTTCAGCGGGTTCAGCCGGGCCGATCTGGTTATCGAAGCCGTGTTCGAGGAGCTGGAAGTCAAGCGCCAGGTGCTGGCTGAAGTGGAAGCAAAGATCCGGTCCGACACCATCTTCGCCACCAACACGTCCACCATCCCCATTCATCAGATCGCCGCGCGTGCCCGCCATCCGGAGCGCGTCCTCGGCATGCACTTTTTTTCTCCAGTCGACCGGATGCCGCTACTGGAAGTCATTCCGACCGAGGCCACGAGTCGCGATACGATCGTAACCGCGGTCCGGTTTGGGCGGCGGATGGGAAAAACCGTAATCGTGGTGGCGGATCGGCCGGGCTTCTGGGTAAACCGCATTCTCTCGCCCTACCTGAATGAGGCCGGGCATCTGCTCCAGGAAGGCGTGCGTATCGAGCTGATCGACGCCAGCATGACCGAGTTCGGGTTCCCGGTTGGGCCGGTGGCGCTGCTGGATGAAGTGGGACTGGACGTGGCGCACAAAGCCGGGAGTGTGATGCACGAGGCGTTTGGCGACCGGATGAAGCCGGCCGCGTCACTGGCCCGGATGCTCGGCGCCACCCGCCTGGGTCGGAAGAACGGTCGCGGCTTCTACCACTACAAGGCGGGGCACAAGGCCGGCGTCGATCGCAGCGTCTATCCCTTGCTCGCCGTGCGCCCGAGCGATGAGGCCAACGCCGAGGTGGTTGGGCAGCGCCTCGTCTACTCCATGCTGAACGAAGCCGCCCTGGCCTGTGCTGACCGCGTTGTACGCAGCCCGCGCGACGCCGATATCGGCGCGATATTCGGGATCGGGTTCCCCGCGTTCCGGGGCGGCCCGCTCCGGATGATCGATGACGTGGGGCCGGAGCGGGTCGTCGAGACGCTCTACCAGCTCCAGGAACATTTCGGCGAGCGCTTCCGCCCCGCGCCGTCGCTGCTCGAGATGGCCAAGTCGGGAGGCCGGTACTATCCCGCGTGACGCGGCGCCGAGGACACGGTTTCGGCGAATGACCTGGACCATTGCCGTTGCTGTGGGGTTGTATCTCTGCATTCTGGCCCTGCTCTGGTTCTTCGAATCCCACCTCATCTACTTCCCCGGCGGGCAACGGACTCTCATCGCGCCGCCCGCCCGCCTCGGGATTCCGGTGGAGCGGGTTGAGATTCCGACGGAAGATGGGGTAACGCTGGTCGCGTGGGTCATGCCCGCAGGAGCGAACTCAAGCGGTCTCTGGCTGCTCATCTGTCATGGAAACGCGGGCAATCTCTCCGAGTTCGACCGGCCGGTCCATTACGCGGGACTACGGAGCCTCGGCCTGAGCCTTCTGGCCTTCGACTACCGCGGATACGGTGAGAGTAGCGGAGCGCCGAGCGAGCAAGGCCTCTACCGGGATGCGGATGCCGCGTACCATTACCTTCGGGATCGCGGCGTGCCGGCCGACCGGATTGTCCTCTTCGGTCACTCGCTCGGCTCGGCGGTCGCCATCGATCTGGCCGGCCGGGTCCCGGCGGCCGGGCTCATTGTGGAGGGTGCCTTCACCTCCGCTGTCGATCGCGGCCAGGAGCTCTATCCGTATGTCCCGGTCCGGCAGATCGCCCGAAGCCGGTTTGGTTCCCTCGACAAGGTGGCCGGAATCGCGGCCCCCAAGCTCTTCCTCCACGCTTCGCGAGACGAGGTGATACCGCTGGCACATGGACGGCGTCTGTTCGAGGCGGCGCGGGAGCCGAAGACGTTCGTGGAGCTGCAGGGCGGGCACGGGGACGCGTTCGACCTGGATTCGGCACGATATTTCGGCAGTATCGGGAAATTCCTCGCCCAGGTAGGAGGATCCCAAGAGCGCGAAGGAAACAACCGGTAAGAGTTGTACGTTAATAAGGATTGCCTTTCACGGAGCCCGACTGCGTGCCTCCCTTCCCGGACCGTTTGCGCGTCGCCCTCGCGGACCGATACCGCATCGAAGAGGAGATCGGTCATGGGGGTATGGCGGCGGTCTATCTGGCCGAGGACCTCAGACACGCCCGGAAGGTTGCAATCAAGGTACTACTCCCTGGAAGCGCTGGCGCGTCGTACGAGCCTCAGCGCTTTCTGCGTGAGATCCGCATCGCGGCGCGGCTGTCGCATCCACAGATCCTCCCGGTCCACGATTCCGGCGAATTCGACGGAATGCTCTACTTCGTGATGCCCTACGCCGGCTGCGAGACTCTGCGCGACCGGCTCACGAAGGAAGGCGCCCTGCCCATCGACGCGGCGGTTCGGATGACCCAGGCCATCTCCGCGGCGCTGGGCTACGCCCACCGGCACAACGTGATCCATCGCGACATCAAGCCGGAGAACATCCTGCTCCAGGAGGGAGAGCCGGTCGTGGCCGATTTCGGCGTGGCTACCGCCATCTCTGCCGCCGGCGGCGACAATGTCTACATCACTGACCGGGGCTTTGCCGTGGGCACTCCGGCCTACATGAGCCCGGAACAGGCGAGCGCGGACCGCGACCTCGATGGGCGCAGCGACATCTACAGCCTGGCTTGCGTCCTGTTCGAGATGCTTGCCGGGTCGCCGCCCTTCCCCGGCTCCAGCGCACGAGCCACCATGGCCCGGCACGCCATCGAGGCTCCGCCCCTGATCCGGTCCTTGCGCCCTATGGTTCCGGCCGCCGTGGAGCTCACTCTCCAACGCGCCATGGCCAAGACACCGGGAGATCGCTTCTCGACGATGACGGAGTTCTGTGACGCCCTGGCAGCACCGCCGCCGGCGCCCACCTCGATCGGTCTTCCCGAGAGCCGGGCCATTGCAGTGCTGCCGTTCGTCAACTCCAGCCCGGACCCGGAGAACGAATACTTCAGCGATGGCATCACGGACGAGCTCATCACCGCTCTCACCAAGGTCGAAGGGCTGCGGGTCGCCTCACGAACCTCGGTCTTCGCCCTGAAGAACGCGCGGGAGGACGTCCGCGCACTCGGTGCCCGGCTCGACGTGTCGGCGGTGCTCGAGGGCACCGTGCGGCGGGCGGGAAACCAGCTCCGGATTACAGTCCAGCTGGCAGACGTTGCCGACGGGCGGACGCTCTGGTCGGAGCGCTACGACCGGGAGATGGCAGACGTATTCGCCATCCAGGACGAGATCGCCGGCACTATCGTGCGCACCTTGCGCTCGACGCTGCTCGGCGAGCTGGGCGATCCCACCCCGGTGCGGTACACCGCGAACGTGCGCGCCTACAGCCTGTATCTCAAGGGACGGTTCTGGTGGAACCGGCGCAGCCAGGCCGCCATCAAGGAGGGGATTCGCTTCTTCGAGCAGGCCATCGAGGAAGATCCCGGATACGCACTGGCCTACAGCGGACTGGCCGATTCGTATGCCCTGGATCTCGACTACCGCGGTGCACCGGTCGTCGAGGGCATGGAGCGGGCAAGGGCGGAGGCTCGCAAGGCCATCGCGCTGGACGAGACTCTGGCTGAGGCCCATACCTCGTTGGCCTGGGTGACGTTCATCTATGACTGGGACTGGGTGGGCGCCGAGCGCGAGTTCAACCGGGCGATCGAGCTGAACCCCCGCTACTCGACCGCGCGCCAGTGGCGCTCCTGGTTCCTTGTAGCCATGGGCCGGTTCGAGGAGGCGCTAGCCGAAGGCCGGGCCGCAATCGAGCTCGATCCGCTCTCGGTTTCCATCCGGCGCAGCATGGGGTGGCTACAGTATTATGACCGCCAGTTCGACGCTGCCCTGGACAATCTTCGGCGGGCGCTGGCAATGAATCCCACCTCCGAAGAGACCCATCGTCTCCTCGGGATGGTGTATGCCCAGCAAGGGCGGTACGACGAAGCCGCCGCGTCCTTCAGCGAGGCGGTGGCGAACTCGGAGACCGACCTGCTCTCCTTTGCCGGACTGGGCCAGGTGGCAGCACTGCGCGGACAGGCGGATGAGGCCCGAGCGGTGCTGCACGAGCTGGAAGAGCGGCAGCGCACCCGGTATGTCTCACCGGTTGCCCCGGCGATGATCCAGCTGGCACTGGGCGAGGTGGACGCCTCGTTCGACCTGCTGGAAAGAGCGCACCAGGATCGCCGGGGTTGGCTGGCATATCTCCGGATCGAGCCCATCTTCGATCCACTCCGTTCCGATCCCCGTTTCGCGGGTCTGCTGCAGCGAATGCGGCTGACGTAGATGGGCGGTCACCACCCTGCTACGTTCTGAGCATGCATACAATCGCCACCCAAGCCGACGTCGCATCCGCCCTGGGTGAGCCGTTGGCCGTAGTTTACAAGCACAGCCCGATCTGCCCCACGAGCGGCATCGCATATAAAGAGATGCGATCGCTGCTCCAGCTTCATCGAGACGTCCCGGTCTACCTGGTCGATGTGGTCCGGTCCCGTCCACTCTCCCGCTACATCGCTGAGCGAGTCGGCGTTGTGCACGCCTCGCCCCAGGCTATCATCCTGCGAGCCGGCGTTGCCGCCTGGCACGGGTCTCACTTCGACCTGCGCGCGGAGGTCATGGCCCGGCGACTGGAAGCCCTGAAGGGCGAAGGCCTGGAGCGAAAGGACCCCGCCTAACGCTCTTTTTGAAACATCCGCCGATCTCTCAGATCCACCCTCTCGTCAGCCGTTTTTGAGTTCATACCGCTGATCGCGCGTTTCAAGGACGCGGAGAAGCAGTCCGCTCCCAATCTGTTCCTCCCCCCGCCAAGACTTTCTATCGTAGCCTCGAGCCGATGTCACTCGGCCGCCACATCAGATCGCCGCTCCGGTAGACCACTAGGGCAGCTGCCTCGGGTCTCCGCTCATGCTGGAGGCGTTACGCGAATCCTCATCATCGACGATGAAGGCAAGCAGGCTGGTCCTGAGCGAGCTGAAGGGCTCGATACGAATGGCGCCAATCCGCCGCATCAGTCGTTGGCCGAAGTGCGTCCCGTGATACACGAGTTCCAGATCGCCACGCCGGTGCCCTCGGATGTGGAGCAGGATCAGTCTGCATCCTCACGGGATGCTTCAGTCGTTCGGGAGCTGGTCGCGCGGGTGGAGGAGCTGATGCGACAGACCCGTGGGCTGCCGGCCGGCGCCACTACCGGCCTGGCTGGAACGATCCGGTTCGGCAGTGTCCTGCTCGAGCCCTCGACCCAGACGGTCCTGCGCGGAGGCCTGCCGGTTCGGGTGACCCATACCGAGTTCAGGCTGCTCCTGGCCCTGATGCGGCGCCGGGGAGCAATCGCGTCTCGAATCGAGCTGCTGCGAGAGGTGTGGGGAACCGGCGCCGCGGTCAGCCGCAGGGCGGTGGATACCCACATCGCGCGCCTGCGCCGAAAGCTGGAGGAGGATCCGGCCAATCCGCGCCACATCCTGACCGCACTCGCTTGGGGATATCGCTTCCGTCCGTGAGGACGGCGCTCCGGGGACGGTGACGAGCCCTGGAGCCGAGTTGCATTGGTCGTCACAGCTATTGAGTCGCCACGCGGAGGAGACACATGGTCCGATCATTGTTTGGTTGGTTGCGAGTTCCCCGGCTACTGGCCCCGCTCATGGTGGTAGCGGTGGGGCTGCTGCCCCGGCAGGCGGCCGCTCAACAGCCGGCCACCCTCACCGGCAGAGTCACGGCTGAGTCCGGTCAGCCACTCGCCTCCGCGGGCGTCATCATCGAGCAGTTGAGCGCTGGGGCGGTAACACGGCCTGACGGCAGCTACACCATCATCATCCCGGGGGCCCGGGTGCCGTCCGGTCCGGTCACCGTGACCGCGCGGCTGGTGGGATACAAGGCACGCACGGCCCAGGTAGACCTGGGAACCGGGTCGGCAGTCCAGGACTTCACCCTGCCCGACAACCCGCTCCAGCTCGGTGAGCTGGTCGTGACCGGCGCGGGCACGGTGAGTGAGGTGGAGAAACTCGGCACGGGGCGGAGCAGCGTAGATTCGCTTTCCATCGTGCGAAGTGGTGAGGCCAACGTCGTAGCCGCGCTCGCCGCCAAGGCGCCCAACGTCTCGGTGGTGTCGAGCTCCGGCGATCCTGGCGCCTCGGCCCACATCCAGATCCGGGGCCAGACCACCATCAGCGCCGGCAGCGGCATCAGCGGTGCGGATGCCCAGCCCTTGTTCATCATCGATGGGGTGCCTATCGACAACAACATCAGCTACAACAATCCCAACGTCGCCTCGGTCAACTCCAGCGCCGCCCCCTCCAATCGGGCGATCGACATCAACCCGAACGACATCGAGAACGTGGAAGTGTTGAAAGGGGCGGCGTCCGGCGCCATATACGGCTCGCGCGCCGGGCAGGGGGTGGTGATTATCACCACCAAGCGGGGGCGTCCCGGTCCCACCAAGTACTCGTTTCGCAGCTCGGTCTCGGTGGATGAGGTGGGGCGCCTGCCCGAGCTCCAGACCAAGTACGGTCTCGGGTCCGGTGGCGTAACGCCCGACTGCGTATCGGGAGCGGCCCCTAACTGTGCCGTAGGATTCGCTACCGCCGGCAGCTGGGGGCCGGAGATTCCAGCCGGCTCGTCGACCTTCAGCCATGCCGGCGAGATGTTCCAGACCGGTCACACCTTTGACAACGCGCTGACCATCTCGGGCGGTAACGACCGGACGACGTTCTTTCTGTCCGGTGGCGCCAACACCCAGCGCGGCATCATCACCGGCAACAACGACAAGTTCGACCGGATCTCCGTCCGGTTCAACGGATCTCACCGGGTCTTCGACAATTTCAAGGTTGGCGCGAACATCGCGTACGTCGATGGTAGCGGCGGCTCTATCACCAGCCGTAACAGCACCGACGGTCTTCTGCTTGGTGCCTGGCGGTCCCCGCCCAACTTCGACAACCAGATTTACCTCGACCCGGTCTCGGGGCTGCACCGGTCCTACCGGTTCCCCAATCCGGCGGCAGGGTCGGAGCAGGCCTCGCGCCTCTATGACAATCCGTTCTTCGTGGCGAATGAATCCTTCAGTAAGTCGGAGGTAGGCCGAACCTTTGGTGGCATAAACGCGGAGTACATGGCCACCCCATGGCTCTCCTTCGCCTATACGCTCGGCGCCGACTACTCCAACGACGAGCGTACCCAGGCCTGGCCCTGGACCACCTCGAATACGACGGTGGTGGGTGTCAACGGGGTTGGCGGCGTCAACGCAGGCTACATCAAGTCATTCCAGATCGACCACAACCTGACGGCCACCGCGAGGTATAAGGTGAGCCCCGCGTTCAGCGGCTCGGTGACGGTGGGCCAGAACCTCAACTCCAACAGCTACCAGACCCGGCAATCACTGGGGACCGGCTTGATCGCACCGCTGCCGTACAACCTCGGCAACACTGCGTCCCAGCTGCCGCCTTATGACTACAAGCAGACCATCCGGCTTGAGTCGTACTTCGCCCAGGTGAGCGCGGACCTCTGGGATCAGCTGTTCCTCACGGCAGCGCTGCGGAACGACGGTGCATCGACCTTCGGCGAGGACAGCCGGCGCAACTGGTATCCCAAGGGCAGCGCGGCCTGGACCTTCTTCCGCAGCGCGGAAGGTACCAACCGGTTCCTCACCTACGGCAAGCTGCGGGCAGCCTACGGCCAAAGCGGCACCCAGCCCGCTCCCTACCTGCTGAACAGCGTCCTCCTGGGCGCCTGGAACGGCAATGACGGTGGCTGGGGCCCGGCCATCTCCTCCGGACAGAACGGGGCCGGGGGGCTGATCACCAGCTACATCCTGCCGACCACCGACCTCGGCCCCGAGCGGGTCAAGGAGTTCGAGACCGGATTCGACGTGGGCCTCTGGCAGGATAGGGCGGACATCGGCTTCACCTGGTATCGCGCCATCTCCAGCGATGTCATCCTCAACCTTCCCGTTGCGGGAAGCACCGGCTACACCCAGAAGCCGGCCAACGCGGCCACCATCCGCAACGCTGGGGTGGAGGTGGCGCTGAATGTTCGTCCGATAACGAAGCAGAACTTCGCCTGGGACGTGGGCGTGCAGTTCGCCACGGTCCGCAACATGGTGGAGGATCTGGCCGGCGTCCAATTCGTGCCGTTTCCCATCGGCGGCGGGACCAACGGGCTGGGCATTCAAGGCGTGGCCATCGTAGGGCAGCCGCTCGGCGCCTACTTCGGCAGCGACTTCATCCGCTGCGGCCGCGGGCAAACGTACAACGGCGTGGATCTCGACAATACCGCGGGCGAATGCCAGGGGGCGCCGACCAATGCGCTGTACCTGGCCTCGGACGGCTACCCGCAGAAGGACAACGTGGGTACCTACGTGGTGGGCAATCCGCAGCCGGACTGGACCGGCTCGCTCCGGACGTCCTTCCGGATCAACAAGTTCTCGATCGGAGGACTGCTCGACGTGCGGCAGGGCGGCGACGCGCACAACGGCACCAAGGGCGCCCTGCATCACTTCGGTACCTCGGAGGAATCGCAGGTGAATCGCGACGGCGGGAACTTCGTCTTCGGCGACAGCTACTTCGGCAACGAAACGGTCGCAGGGCCGGGCGTGAACATGGCAGTGCCGCTGGGCGAGGCGTGGTATACCAACAACGGTGGCACCTTCAACGGCCCCACGTCGCAGTTCGTGGAGGACGGCGGCTTCGTCAAGCTCCGCGAGATATCGCTGGGGTACACCTTCGATCAGGCATGGGTCGGCCGGCTGATGGGCTTCAGCAGCATTGAGCTGCGAGTGGCCGGCCGGAATCTCCACACCTGGACCAGCTACACCGGTGTAGACCCGGAGACATCGCTGCTGGGCTCGGCCAGCCCCCTGCGGGGCATCGATTACTTCAACAACCCGCAAAGCCGTTCGTTTGTGTTCTCACTCACTCTCAACCGCTAATCCTCACGCGAACAGGGGTATTCAGCCATGAGAAACTCTCTCAAGTTGCTGCTGATCGCCGTCCTCGCGCTGGGTGCGGCGGGGTGCAACGAGTTCTTGTCGGGCGACGGCGTGGACAACGACCCGAACAACATCACCCGCCTGAGCCGTCCAGGCCCGCTCTACGTCGGCATCCAGGCGCTGCAATCGGTGCAGTTCGAGGGCCAGCTGGCCCGGAGCGCCGCCGAGTACGTGCAGCAGATCGCGGGCAACTCCAGGCAGCAGATCGGCTTCGACCTGTATCAGATGGATCAGGTGACGATCGATCCGCATTTCTATTCCGTGTACGGGTCGTCCATCGCGGTGCAGGGAGGGGGAGGGCTGCTGGACATTCACAAGATGCAGCAGCTCGCCCGCGTGGTAAACGATTCGATCTACATCGGCATCGGCAAGGTGTACGAGGCGCTGGTCATCGGTAACGCCGCATCGATCTGGGGAGACATCCCCTACCGCGAGGCAGCGGACTCGACCATCGAGGTGCCGGTGTTCGACGGGCAGCTCCAGGTCTATGCCGACCTGCTGGCCCAGCTCGATTCGGCTGTCCTGTTCCTCGCGGCCACGCCCGCGCCACCCAACGTGGGCCCGCCGGCCGACAACGCCGAGCTGCTCTACCTTGATCGCGGGGGCAACACGGCCGCGCTCGCTGCCGTCTATACCCAGGTCGCCCACTCGCTTAAGGCGCGGTATTACATGCACCTGGCAGAGGTCAACCCGGCCAACTATGCCCTGGCGCTGGCCGAAGTGCCGCTGGGCATCAGTGCGCCGGCGAACGACATGCTCTGGTTTCACGACCAGTCACCCACCGGCCAGAACGTGTGGTGGCAATTCATGAGTGCACGCGGGGACATCGCCCCCGGGGCTGCCATAATCGAGATCCTGAAACGGCGGGTCGCCGCGGGTATCGAGACCGACGAGCGACTGAGCTTCTACTTCAATCAGGCCCTATTCGACCCTACACCCAACACGGCAGGTGACGAAGTTCCCGTCGGGTTCTTCGGCTACCGGCCGGGCGGTTCGACAGCTCTGCAGAGCGCTCCTACGGCTTATAGCGGCAACGGTTCACCGGCAGGCGCGGGCGCACCAGGGGACGACGGCGGTGACTATTCGGTTTTCAACTTCATCAACAACGGTATCGATCCGGGTGATGTCCGGATGCCAGTCATCACCTATGCCGAGACCCAACTGATCGGTGCCGAGGCCGCGTTTCAGATCGGCGGCCAGGGAGCGGCACAATCCTTCCTGGATGCGGCGCGAGCGAACCGTTCGTTTGGCGCACGGGGTGCTACGCCGATCACCTTCACGCCTCTGGCGCCGGTGCCGGCCACCCTCGAGAACATCATTGAAGAGAAGTACGTGACTCAATTTCTCAGCATCGAGGCCTGGAACGACTACAAGCGAACCTGCTTGCCTGCTTTGGCACCCGCGCCCGCGTCTCTCGTCAGCACCGTACCCCGGGCCGAGCCGATTCCGGGACGTCTGCCGTACGGGATCACCGAAGCGAATGCCAATCCCAATACGCCGAACGTCTCCCCCACCGGCAGGAATGCGAATGATCCGAATCCATGCCCTGTGCTGAACTACGTATCGTCGCTACCACTGGGGAACTAGAGAGAAAGCGCCGGATGCCCTGCTGGGCATCCGGCGCGCTCCTTGAAGCCAGGACACTGTTCGGCGCGCTGCAGCCAGGTGGCTGCTCCGCCGGGGGAGGCGAAATGCAACGGATCAAGTCTGTCCTCTTTGCCGCAACAACCATGATTTCAGTAGTTGCCTGTGGCGGTGAAAACGCGGTCGAAGCCCGGGGGCAGCTGCAGCCCCAGTTCTCAAGCTCCCAGCCGCAAGTGACCGGTGGCCTCACCCTGAGTATCAGGCCTAAGAAAACGCTCTTTGGCGGCAACTCATATGGCTTTCAAGGACTCCCGCTTGTCGACACGGTGACCGTAACGGTCTCGGGGGCGAGCGGGCCATTCCTTTATCGCTGGACCACTCGCAAGTGCAATACCACCGCTGGCTGCGAACCCTCGCCCCGCGACGCCGGCATCAAGCAGTTTGTCGTTTTCAGGATCGACAGCACCCACATCAAGACCGACTTCATCGTGCAGGTGAAGCGCAACCCTCAGGACTCATCTGCGGTGGCCCGGATAACATTGGAGGGCCCGAGAGAACCGAGTCCCGGCACGATTGGGGTGGGCTTCCAGTGCTCAGCTCAAGCCGGTGTGGGCTGGACTCATCCGTTTGATCGGAACCCAAATACGCCATCGGGAAGTTGCCCTGCTGTTGCCACCGGGTCGTGTTACCGGAGAAATGCCTGTACTGGCGTGCGGGAATGCTATCAGGGTGGGACCGCGTGCCAGCGGTAGTGCCACATCGGGAGCTCACATATGAATAGGGCACTACCGCTCTGCGCTCTAGCATTTCTGGCTGCCTGTTACACCTACCGGCCGCTCTCTACCCAGGCGCCCGAGACGGGTACCCGGGTCTCGGCTCAGCTGACCGGTCAGGGATCCCAGGACCTGGCGGCTCAGATCGGCCCGGACGTGCTGCACGTCGAGGGCGAAGTGGTGGAGTCGGATTCAAGCGGACTCGATCTAGTAGTACGGGAGATCGAGTCGTCCCGCGGCATCCGCTCGGACTGGCAGGGCGAGCAGGTAAGGCTGCCTCGGGCTGCGGTAGCGGGCATGCAGGAGCGGAAGCTGTCGGCCGGGGGAACCGGACTCATGGCGGGAGCGCTCGCGGCCGGGCTTTACGCCATCTATCGCGTGCTGGGGGGACCCGGTCTGTTCGAGGGTACGAGCGGTCAGTCCGGAGGGCCCCCCCGGTAATCCTATTGGATGGTGTAGTTCGAGCGCGCGATCAGGCTTTCCACGTTCAGCTCGACGACCTGTCCCGGCTGCACCACTAGTATGTCGGTGGTGTAGCTGCTCTCATCCCCGATCGGCTCGGCGATGAGCCGGATGGTTTTCGACTGTCCCAGCATCCGAAGGGGCAGCACGATCTCACGGGAAGTTGCGGTGGAAACCGTCGCGATCCGGTCCGCCTGGCCGTCGTGCTGCAAGAAGATGTTGACGTCGAGCAGATGACGGTTGTTGAGGATCAAGGAGAATCCGTCGGCCTCAACCGGCTCCGGGTCCACATTCTGCCTCGGCCCCGCGCAGGAGATGATAAGGAAGAGGATCATTCCCGCCCTTCCCGTCACGCTGACCTCCCTAACAGTCTTCGCATGTTCTCCCGATAACCCCGGGTGGAGGTGAGGCGGGTGCCATCGGTCAGGATGAGCACGTAGTCCCCCTGGAACCAGGGCTGGACCTCCTGAATCCGGTCCAGATTGACGATCACCGAGCGGCTGATGCGCAGGAAACGGGCGGGG